>JBGTJW010000124.1:0-3429 GCA_041744955.1 Stenomitos sp.
TACCGAGGCGGATGGGACCCGTTGGGCATGGGCAAGCAGTGCTGACCCACTGAGTAGTGTCGTAAGTCCGAGGACAGCTATCGCTCTATGCATAAAAGGCATCGCTTTCTCATCGTTTACTATCTCTGAGCATACATTCAGATAGCTTTGTTGGCAGCATCTAATGGTCATAACTGGAGGAGATGCTCCTCTTTTGCTCTACCTTGCCTTTTGGGTTCAGAGACTCAAAGGCGCGAATTGCACAGCGAACAGTTTGAGCATACAACCTCAGTCAAGCGCAATCTTTGAGGAGCATAAAGCAGCGATAATTTACATCTGTGTTTTGAACAGCATCTTCCAGCCCTCAGGCCTAGCCCTATACTCTCAAAAATCAGCTAGGTTCTTGGTTTCCTGAGTCCTTTGAGGTAGTAGCTGCGGTACTTCTCGTCATCTCGAAAGCGTAAGTAAGGGTAAGGACCGCATCCATTGATCATTTTCCAGGCAATGTGCGCCGCTTTGCCTTTGCGATTGGTTGTTGGCGAAGGCGAAGAGACTGCTTCCTGCCCCTTAGCTGTTTCTTCATCCACCGCCTTGCGTAACGCCAGCAGAGCCGCAATCAACTCATCCAGTTTCGGTGAAGACAGTTGATAGGCAAGCTGCACAATCTCCTGGACAGTAGCGGGATGCTGATCAGAGCGACGTTTTCGAGGCATAAGAGTACACTTTTAGGGTGCAGGAGGGCAGAAATCTAGTTATGGAAGGCGTTAGATTGCACCCTAAACTGTACCTTGAACACCAAGATAGTTCATTAGAACAGGCATACTGTTAGGGGGGGATCTGAATCAGTTTAGGGTGCAAAAATTCCTAAGACTGACTGCATAAGGCTTTAACAGCACCCTAAATATTTGTGTGAAGCAACAGTTATGCACCTTCATGCAAGCCATTCATGAGCGCGCCCTCGCTCTGCTAAAAGCCCTTCCCAAAGTGTAGGTCTAGCTCAACCGAGCGAAACGGAGGGGCAACCTTGTTCTTGGCTGCCTTAACTTTAATGATCCCATACTCCTGAAACCCACGCTTAAGCGTTTGGATACGACGCACTTCCAGACGCATGGAGGCACAGAACCGCAGTGCCCTGCCACCAGTCGTCGTTTCGGGTGAACCGTAAGTCACGCCAATTTGATAACGTAGTTGGTTGGTGAAAACCAGAATGCAATCAGATGGTTTGGCATTGAGTCGAGCCGTGATTTGTCCGAGTGCTTTGCTCATCAGCTTGGAGTGCAGCCCCGTCATGTAGTCGCCCATCTCGCTATTGAGTTCATCCTGAGGCGTGAGCGCTGCAACCGAATCTACCACGATCAAGGCGATCGCTCCCGACTCCACCAGCAACTCAACCACCGACAGCGCCCTTTCACCAGAGTTTGGTTGAGAGACCAGCAGCTTATTGATGTCTACGCCCAATGCTCTGACATAGACCGGATCAAGTGCGTGTTCCGCATCAATGAAGGCAGCTGTGCCACCCGCCTGTTGAGCCTGAGCAAGGGCGTGGAGTGCCAGCGTCGTTTTGCCTGCACTTTAGGGTCCGAAGCTTTCGATAATGCGTCCTTTGGGCAAGCCACCATCCAAAACGACATCCAGATCCGAGATGGCGGTTGAGAGGGTGGCAATTTGCAGGTGTTTGGCATCACTCAGACGCATGAGAGTGCCTTTACCAAGTTGGCGATCGAGTTGCTTAATCAATTGCTGGATGGGCTTGTCAAGGGTTGAAACGTTCATAAGATAAAAGGTCCGCATAGAAAAGACCACTCACCCTCAGCAGGGCAAGTGGTCTAGGGTTTTCATGAAACTCGCAACCATTAGAGCGGTAGCTACAATTCAGACTGGGTTACCAAGGGCTACACAGCCCGGTATAGTACAGAAATATTTAGACCAAGCAGCATGAGTCACGGGCTATCCAACTTCCGCTACGACGAGTTTCTCCACGACCTGAAGGAGCGCATTCGCAATTCCCAGGTGCGAGCAGCCCTGGCAGTTAACCGGGAGTTAGTACTGCTGTACTGGCAGATTGGCTGTGAAATCCTGAAGCGCCAACAAGAGCAAGGCTGGGGTTCCAAAGTCATCGAAAAGCTGGCAAAGGATCTGAAGCGGGAGTTCCCTGATATTTCAGGCTTCTCTCGCTCCAACCTGCTCTACATGCGGGCGTTTGCAGAGGCATACCCCGATGAGCAATTTGTCCAACAGCTTGTTGGACAAATTCCCTGGGGGCATAATGTCCGAATTCTGGAGGTCATCAAAGACCCCTCGGAGCGGTTATGGTACGTCCGGCAAACCATCGAAAATGGCTGGAGCCGGAATGTGCTGGTACATCAAATGGAAAGCGACTTGTACCACCGCATGGGAGAAGCAATCACTAATTTTGATCGGGTGCTGCCTCCAACTCAGTCTGACTTAGCCAACCAGATGCTGAAGGACCCGTACAATTTTTCATTCTTAAGTCTAAGTAAGGAGGTACAGGAGCGAGAGTTGGAGCGATCGCTTGTCGATCACATCCGCGATTTTTTGCTGGAGTTAGGCGTAGGATTTTCGTTTTTAGGCAGCCAATATCCGCTGGAGGTGAGCAGCAAGGAATACAAATTGGACTTACTCTTCTACCACGTTCGCCTCCACTGCTATGTCGTGATCGACTTGAAGATGGGCGAGTTTGAGCCAGAATTCTCTGGCAAGATGGGATTTTATGTGACAGCGGTAGACAATCTGCTGAGAACAGAAGTAGACCAGCCTACAATCGGCATCATTCTGTGCAAAACGAAGGACAAAACGACCGTCGAGTATGCCCTACAACCCGTGCAAGCCCCGATCGGTGTTGCAACCTACCGACTGCGGGATGCGCTACCTGAGCCATTGCAGGGTAATTTGCCAACGATCGAAGAACTCGAAACTCAGTTGAATATCTTGACCGTGGAAGCTGAAAAAGTGAGTGAAGGCGAGAATGAGGAATAATCTTAGGCACAAATGAAGCTCACACTACCTGCTGACGCGAGGTGGTGGTGTCGGTGCTAACCTGAAGATTGCGAGTCCACAGATCACACAAACAAGCCCAGCTTCTAGGCGAACGTCCAGAACTTTTGCTGGAACATTCCTCACTGTCCTTTCGGCGAGTGAGCTGAAGAATCCCTCTGGCAGCAATATTAAGGCTACCGTTGAGGTCAGCGTTGTAGCGTTTGTCAGAGGTAAATTTTGCTAGAGCATAGTTTTTAGAGTCACGCTGCACCACTCCAGAGCCGTCATAAGCCAGCTTGGAGGTGTAAGCAGCCACGATGTCAATGGTTTTACCGCCCACCTCCTGCCACTTCATTTCGGCGTAGGAGCGAATCATCGCCTTTAACCAGCCATGAAACCGTTGGCGTAGAGTAGAACTCTTTCTACCTCCAGTCGCCTTCCAGCCCTTCAGAT
>JBGTJW010000125.1:0-9499 GCA_041744955.1 Stenomitos sp.
ATCGACAACGACAATCGTGTGATTGGTGCGATCGCAGGCAACACAGGCGATGAATTCTTAGATCAACGTCTCAACGAGGTTCTAGCATCGTCTCGTCCTCGAACTGCAAGGTTCTGGGTGACTCGTTGGAGACGAAGATACAAAGGAATTCAAACAATTGAATTGCAGAACTTAGTCGATTTAGGTGTTTTAGAACGACAAGAGCAACGCATTCTTGGACTGTTCCCAACGCAGCGATATTTTCTAACCGATGAATCCATTCAACGCGAGATTGTCCAGCGAGTTCGCGCCGCCGTGTTAGAAGGCATTGGACTGGATTCTCGGATGGCAGCATTGATTAGTTTGATGCAAGCCTCTCACCTGACCGATGCGGTATTCAGACCTGAAGAACGTCCTGAAGCGCGATCGCGAGTTAAAGCGATCGCAGAAGGGGAGTTGGTCGGTCAAGCCGTTTCAAAAGCAATTTTCACCGTTCAAGCAGCCACGCTTGTGGGCGCAATCAATAGGGGATGAAAACGAACTCGCTCTTCACCCACCTTGCCACAGAGACGCGAGCAGGACATGGAGCAGGCAAACCCATCAGTCATCCATCACCAAATATCGGAGCTAAAACATGTCACGCAAAACGATCGCCACCAAAGACCAGTCTTTACAACGACCACTTACTCCCAGTGCCAAACACCCGCTTCGGCGCTTGCTTCGCAAACCCTTTCAGATCATTCGCACTAATTTTCGCGCCTACCTTACCATCAACGCCATTGTGTATGGCTTAGTCATCATCGGGTTGGTAGCGGCGATGGCCTTCCCCAACCTGAACACAACTCAGGTAGCCATCCAGGAAGACAACGGAACGGCGGATCTTGTCCGATCGCTATTCAATAACCCCTGGCTGTTCTCGCTGACTATCCTGGGAGTCAACCTCACGACCGGCGCGCTGTGGATCGTGCTCCCTTCGCTGATCGTTCCCTTCGCTGGCATCGCCATGTTTGCGTATAAGACGTTCACTCTCGGTTTAGTTATGGCTCCGACTACCAAAATTATGGCGGTGGCACTGATCCCGCACTCGCTGACAATACTCATCGAGTTCCAAGCTTACGCCCTCCTGATGTTTGGCGCATACATCCTTGGTCGGTCTTGGGTTCGCCCCGCCACCATCGGCACTCGGAACCATCGTCAGGGTTACGTCCGTGGGCTGCAACAGCTCGGTTGGCTGAGTCTGTCCACGCTCCCACTGTTCATCATCGGCGCGATCTGGGAAGCGTTCTCGCTCCGCTACCTGGTTCATCCGCTGACCCAATGGTTGTTGTAGCCAGTAGGGTGAGTACTGCCCACAAAACCTTACTGGACAATCGCTAGTGATTGATGGTGGATACACAGCGAACTGAAGACCATCAAGCTAGTAGTTTTTGGACAATTGCAACTCGTCGAATATTTGTTTCAAAAACTTCTGCTGTGTAGAGCAGAGGAATGCTCAAAATTTAATCAGGAGATTCAAATGATCCTAGTAACTGGCGCAACTGGAAATAACGGTCTGGAGGTGCTCCAGCGTCTCGCCTCGCAAAACGTTCAGGCTCGCGCGATGGTGCGCGATGCCTCTGGCACACGGGAACGTGCTCGCAATCGAGCCAAGGCAATTGCAGATTTGGGTATCGAAATGGTCGAGGCTGATTTCGATCGCCCTGAAACACTGCCCTCTGCCCTGGCAGGAGTCGATCGAGCCTTCCTCGTCACCAACTCAACAGAACACGCCGAAGCACAACAACTTGCGTTTGTCGAAGCAGCGAAACAAAGTGGTGTTAAGCACATCGTTAAACTGTCACAGTTCGCCGCCAATGCTGACTCACCCGTGCGTTTTTTGCGCTACCATGCGGCTGTCGAAGCGGCGATCCAAGCAACCCAGATGGCGTATACGTTTCTGCGCCCCAATCTGTTTATGCAGAGCTTGTTAAACTTCCGATCATTGATTGTTGAGCAAAACACCTTTTACGCTGCGATCGGTGATGCGAAGGTGAGCGTAGCCGATGTCCGCGACATTGCTGACGTTGCTGTCGCTGCTCTGACCGAAGCTGGGCATGAAGGAAAGATTTACGATCTCACGGGTTCGCAGGCGCTAACACATACCGAGATGGCAGAATATCTCTCTGCTGCCCTGAAGCGTCAGATTACGTTTGTTGATATCCCACCCGAACAGATGCGGGAAGCAATGGTTGGCTTTGGGATGCCAGCTTGGCAAGCCGATGGACTGATTGAAGATTACGCCCATTATCGACGCAATGAGGCAGCAGCGATCGCTTCAGGGATAGAGGATGCGACTGGCAAAGCACCGCGTCAGTTTAAGGACTTTGCTCGCGATTATGCAACGGCATTTAGCTGACTTCCGAAATTGAACGATCGATAAGTATAGCTCTAGTTGTTCGCAACCCTGGTTCGATCATATGATTCGAGTGCCCAAAAAAGACTGGTTCTATTCATGTTGCTTGTTTCTTCTCAGTGTTTTACTGACGGTTGGTTGCACAGGTATTAACTTCGGGAGTAGAGAAGTCACCTCAAACCGCCCAACAACTCCGTCAAGCGAGATTACAACAGCCACGACCGAGCGCACAGACGCATTACGCGATTCCCCAAAGGGGAGGCTACGCCAACGCATGGGGCAGATCGCTCAAGCGGCTCAAGGGCGGGTTGGGATGACAGCTACAGTGCTGGAATCTGGAGCATCAGTGTCTCTGAATGGGAGTCAGCGCTTTCCAATGCAAAGCGTTTACAAGTTGCCGATCGCAATGGCAGTTCTGCATCAAGTCGATCAAGGCAAGCTCAAGCTAGACCAGAAGATTCGGATCGAGGCAAGCGCTATTGTCCCGGGAAGTCAGGTACTAGATGAGAATTCGCAAGGAAAGGAATTTAGTCTGTCTGAACTCTTGCGATACATGGTTTCTAAAAGTGACAACACCGCCTGTGATGTACTGCTGCGGCTCATTAGTGAACCGCAACGTGTCACGAAATATTTAAGCAGCCTTGGTATAAACAACATTGTTGTAGCGAACACAGAGAAGGAGTTAGCGCAAGATCCAGCCGTGCAGTATCGCAACTCTGCAACACCCGCTGCAGCAGTAGTTTTATTACGCACATTGCATGAAGGACGAGGACTTTCAAAATCCAGTCAAGCGCTACTGTTGCAATGGATGACAGAGACTCGAACAGGTCTAAAGCGTATTAAAGGACTGTTACCAGAGGGAACGGTCGTGGCACACAAAACGGGTACTTCGTCTACTGTGAATGGCGTAACGGCGGCAACCAATGATGTGGGACTCGTAACGCTTCCAAGTGGGCAACATTTGGCGATCGCAGTGTTTGTTTCAGATTCTCAAGCCACTGATGTCATCCGAGAGGCGGTCATCGCAAAGGTGGCGAGGGCAGCATGGGATGAATGGAGCAGATGAAGTTTCTTTCGTACGGTAGTGGACTAGACCTGTGGACGGGGTTCAGACATCTACCCCAAACTCATAACGGTTGATGAACAAGCCAATGACCACATCGTGTAACCAGATTGACTTAGAGAAACAAATCGTTTTGCGGGCTAACCGTTTAATCCGAGTGCGTAAGGTCAAATGCTTGCGTTCAATCTTCTGAGTATTGCGTTTACCAACCGTATGAAAAGTTGGGTCAAGATGTCGTTTATATGTTCCCCAAGCATCGGTGTAGAACTGCATGATACCAAAGGGTTCTAACAAGGCTTTGAGTTGTAGAAAAGCATGGTTTTGATGACTTGAGAGCACATAAGCAAGTACTTCGCCTGTGGCATGGTCAATGGCGTGCCATAACCATCGTTGCTGTTGCTTTGAACCGACATCACTCCACATCGCATCGGCTTCTGCCTCCAGGTCTTGCCAGCGACAGAGATGAACGATCGGTTGCGTTGGTTCAAGTTGTGCTAACCGTGCTTCATTGACTGCTTTGAGCTGACGATCTTTTTTTTAATGTTTCAGTTATAGTTGTTCGACTAATTTTGAGTACCCGTGCTGTATCACGAGTCCCACTGCCGTTGAGTGCCATCTCGCTAATCTGTTGTTTCACTTCGGGCAGATACCCTCGATAGGCATACTCTCGAATAAAGATACAACGGGAGCATTCCCAATTGCGACATTTATATCGTTGTTTTCCCTCACCCGTTCGTCCATGCTTAACGACATCACGACTCCCACAGGTTGGGCAAAGAACTGATTCAAGCACCATGACAGAAACTTTAGGCAAATGACCCTCTTAGTTTCTCTTATTTCCACAGGTCTAGTCCACCACCCACTGCGGTATGGGTAGGTCGAACGCCTAATCAAAACGCCAAATTGAAGGCAATATGCAATTCCAAATAGCAGTAATTGCATATTGACAGCTATCGCTGTAATTAGCCGACCTCTCTGTACGGTCGGTTCTTTATTGCAGGATAGCTATGAGCAAAACCTTGACTCAGCCTCCAGCCTTGACCCATACCTTGACCGCTATCAATCGCAAATTTGGTGAAGGCTCCATCCAGCGCTTGGGCGATGCTGCACACCTGAAAGTCGAAACGTTCTCAACCGGGTTTCCGCAACTTGATGAAGTGCTAGGCGGCGGTTTGCCCAAAGGTCGGCTGGTGGAAATCTATGGTTCGGAGAGTGCAGGCAAAACCACACTGGCATTGCACGCGATCGCCCAAATTCAAAAAGCGGGTGGTACTGCCGCCTTCATTGATGCCGAACATGCACTTGATCCTGCCTATGCTCAAACGCTGGGTGTTGACAGCAACAGTTTGCTGGTGGCTCAACCCGATTCTGGTGAAGCCGCCCTGGAGATTGTGGAGCAACTTACCGCCTCGAATGCTGTGAACCTGATTGTCGTCGATTCCGTGGCAGCGCTAACTCCCGCCGCCGAACTCGCAGGTGAAATGGGTGATTACTATGTGGGTCTACATTCCAGGCTCATGAGCCAAGCGATGCGGAAGATCACAGGGACGCTGAACAGCCTGACCCAACCCATCTGTACCATTCTCTTCCTTAACCAGATGCGGTACATCATTGGAGTCACGTATGGCAGCCCCGAAACCACCACAGGCGGCAGAGCCTTGAGATTCTATGCCTCTGTTCGTCTGGACGTGCGTCGGATTCAAACGCTCAAACGTGGCGAGTCAGAGTACGGCATTGTGATCAAGGTGAAGGTGGTCAAGAACAAAATTGCGCCACCGTTCCGCTCCACAGAGTTGAAGCTCATTTTTGGTCAGGGCATTGGCGATAGCGATACACCCAATGGATTTGGTAAGTCTGGTAGGCAAGGCAGTCGTAATGGTTCACAGACCGATCACGCTGGCTCCGAAGCGGCTTCAAAGAGCGATGGTTGATCGTTTCTCTACTTTGACGCTTACCCCTTTGAAACTATGCCTTACTTCCTGCACGATCGCGACACTCCCTACAATCAATGGCATCAACAGCGAGTACTCACTCAACCCAACGCCAGCACCACGGCTGAACTCTTTGCACTCGTGACGATGACCGATGTGGAACAGGCTCAAGTCTTGCTCACACGATTGGCAAAACGACGCAATCCCCTCGATGCGCTCAGACAAACCAATCAACACGAGTTGCAAAAGTTACCGCTGACTCCCAAACGCGCCGCACGAGCGCTCGCAGCGATCGAACTTGGCAAACGCCTTTACACGGCAGCAGACACACCCAAAGTCATCGATAGTCCAGCCGCAGCAGCAATGGCTTTAAGCTATGACCTTTCATTCCTTAGCCAGGAAAAGGCAGCCGTGCTGGTGCTGGATGTGAAGCATCAGCTGGTTTGTACTGAGCTGATTAGCCACGGCACGGCAACCGAAACGCTGATGCACCCCAGAGAAAGCTTGAGAGCAGTCATTCAAGCGGGTGGCAGTCGCTACATCATTGCCCATAACCATCCCTCTGGCAATGTAGAACCCAGCCCAGAGGATCTGGCGATCACCCGACAATTGCTGCAAGCTTCGCAAACCCTGGGTATTCCGCTTCTAGATCATCTGATTATCGGTAATGGCAACCATCATTCTATGAGGGAGTCTACAGGTTTATGGCAAGAGCACCAGCAAGAGTAAGCTTAAGAGTGCGATCGCAGCGTCAGAGCCGATGTACACAAAAAATAGGTGATAGGGCTGGTAGCCCTGTACCTTCAGGTCAGGGTGGAAAGCCCAACGCGCCCCTTCAGGGGCTGTCTATCTAGTGCAGATGATGGGCATCGTTGATGTAGCGCTCAATCACCGCTTGCGACATCTTGCCAGCGGTCTTGTAGCAGTAAGATTTTGTCCACAGACTTGGCAATTTTAGTCGTTCAGGAAACTCTTGTCTCAGTAGCCGTGATGGACCGACCTTTGAAAGCGTTGGCAATTTGCGCGATTGAATCATGAGGCTGGTGCCTGACGAAAAGATGGCGGTGATCTAGCTCAATCGTGACGGCCAATATCTGCCATTTTTGATCTAGAGCGACCCCAGCTAAGATCGCATAGAGACGGTCTTTAACCGCTCCTTTTAGAATCCGCTTGCGGCGACAAGAAATCCAGCACAGATGGACAGTGGCAACCCCAACTGAGTGATGGTTGTGATCCAAGGCAAAGGATTCTTTCCTCATAAAAACTTGTTGCTATTGCATCTCTATAAACAGTATAATTGTACTATTGCTTCAAAAACATGATGCCCCGCAGCAAGACACCATCCTTTGTCACAGACATTCCCTTGGTGGTTGATTCCACTCAGGAGAAGGCATTGCTGTCGCGGTTGCAAGCTGGACGGCAGTTGTATAACGCCTGCTTGAATGAGGCAATGGTACGCATGGCGTTGGTGAGACAGTCTGAAGCCTATCAAGCGGCTCGGAAACTGCCCAAAGGCAAACTCAGAACCGAAGCGTTCAATGCCGCTCGGACGGCTTATCGCTACAGTGAGTTCGCATTGCACTCGTATGCCAAGCTGACCGCTGACCGTTCCCAATGGCTGGCAAAGAAGCTGGATGCCAATACCCAACAAACGATTGCTACTCGCGCCTTTAGAACCAGTGAACGGGTGTTGTTTGGTAAGGTCAAGAAAGTACGCTACAAAGTGCCAACGCGCTTCCGTTGCATGGAAGGAAAGACCAACAAACAGGGCATTCGCTGGACAGGTGAGGGCTTGACCTGGGGGAAGTTGTACATCCCTGGCATGATTAACCCCGACAATGAGGTGGTGCAGCACGGTCTTGCCAGTCCCATCAAGTACGTCCGCCTGCTGTGGCGGGAACTGAACGGTGTCCGCCGCTGGTATGCCCAACTGGTCTGTGAGGGCTTGCCTTACGCTAAACCGCAAAACTATGTCACAGAGGGCACTGTAGGGCTAGATCTGAACGTCTCAAACGTGGCGTTTGTCGCTGATGAGCAAGCTGGCTTACTGCCGTTTGCTGCCGGTGTCCCCACATTTGAGCAAGAAATTAGCGCTTTGCAGCGTCAGATGGAGCGCTCCAAACGTGCCAATAATCCTGACCACTTTGAGCCTGACTTCACGGCTCGACGGGGGCGTAAGACGGTGAAGAAAAAAGGTAAGTCCAAGAAAGGAAAACGCCAGTGGCACAACTCCAACCGCTATCGCACGCTCACCCGCAAGAAACGGGAGCTAGAGCGCCGTAAGGTGGCTTATGCTCAGTCTCAAAACCGCCGCTTGGTGAATGAGATTCTGCGGCATGGCAACCACATCAAGACTGAACGAGTGTCAGTAAAGGGCTGGCAGAAGCGGTATGGTAAAGCCATCGCTGCCAAGTCGCCCGGTTTCTTTCAAGCTGAACTGGTGCGCAAAGCTGCAAACGTTGGCGGGTCAGTCACCCAGTTTTCGACCCAGACCACGGCGCTATCACAAACGCATCTGACCGGGGAGCGCATCAAAAAGGCTCTTTCGGAACGAGTGCATCATGACCAAACTGGGATGGTGATGCACCGCGATTTGTTTAGCGCGTATCTGGCTCGATACGTTGTTCAGGACAAGCTCTCCTTGCAGGATGCTGTTGACCAGTATCCGGGGATGGAAGCCGCCTTGCTAGGGGCATGGGAGCATTTTCAATCTGCAAAGCGAGTAGGCATTGCCGAAAGTCCGAAGTCTGAACCTCCGGTAGAGCAGATCCCTAGTCACTCCGAAAAGGCAAGCCAGATCAGCCAGCGAGGGCTAAAAGCTTGCTAAAGGTTCGGAGGAATCCCCCAGCGCAGCGGTGCTTTAGCAGGGGGAGGTTTCAATGTTGAAGAACATGTATACTACCCGCTCTGCGATGACGATTGATCCTTCAGCCCCCACGGTTCGACTGGTGCACAGCGCTTCTGCGGCAAAGTGGCTGGTCAAGGGACGCCTGCTGCTAGTCAGAAACCGGGTATTGAACGTAGCACGAGACTGCCAGATTGTGTTCTCTCCAGAGCGATCGCCCTGGCTGGACACAGAAGACAAAGTGGAAGCGGTGGAGTTCTGGTTCCGCTATCCGATTGCTGATGGCATCCTGTATCTCCCTGATGTCCAAACACAGTTGCTTCAGCCTGTAACCGACAATGCAGCAGTCTTGAAGGTGAGCAATTCCCATAAGCAATGGCTGCTCCGCTACACCGGTCGCACAGCGCGAGCCATCCGCAAGCTTTACGAACAGCTTTAATCCTTTTAGCAAGGCAGCGCCTTGGGGCGCAGGGATGAGTCGCTACCGATTCATCCATTATGCTGCTGACTCTATCTGATCTCCGTCGCCTGCGAGCGACCAATCACGCCAGCATTCAACCGCTGCCCAAAGTTTATCCTGATGACCAGCCCACGACCGCGCAACTCCAGGAACGGCTCCAGCTTCTTATACACCAACATCATCTCAAGCTGCCGATTCAACCCCTGCTGGACAATGATCCATTACTCAAGCGGTTGATGCAGGACGTGCAAACGGCTTTACCCCAGTGCTTTCGACCGAAGAAACGGCTGCGGCTGCATACTGCGATCGCTGCTCCACTCATGATTGCTGAAGACCCAATCTATATTGAAGTCACGGTTAACCTGGGTTTCCGGCGAGGCAATCCCAAATTATTGGAGTGGGCACTGCGAAAACCAGATCTCACCTGGAGCGATCGGGTTAAGCTCTGGGTCATCACAAAACACTTTGACCTTCAACCTGAAGCCGTGAAGCTGATCGTGGTTGCCCTGCGTCGTCATCGTCCTACTCAAACGGTTGTTTATCGGTGGCACCGACTTTTGCACAAGCAGACTGAGCGCTGGTTGCAGCAATTGGTTGCAGCAGCGCTAGCACCACAGCCAGCACCCTCAATGCCGATGAACCCAGTGAGGCAAACGGACCTGCATCCATTCATTGATCTGGAGGCGATCGAAGAAGTACCACTCTGACCCCTCTATCGCAAGAAAGAGCAAACGCAGCGCTGACGCTCGTTACCCTGAGCGGTGAGTTGGAAACACATTTATGCCGCAACAACCTCATACGCGCCGTCGCGATCGTCGCACCTGTCCGC
>JBGTJW010000126.1:0-5125 GCA_041744955.1 Stenomitos sp.
AATCTTGCCTTTCGCCTCAAGCTGCTGCTTTTGACCGCGACTGGCATCAATGCAGCGCTGTTTCACTTCCACTATCGCTCGGTTCGACTGTGGAACCGTGGGGTTGTGACTCCCTTTGCTGTGCGGGCGATCGCTGTTGTCTCGCTATTGCTCTGGGTCGCTGTCATCATCTGTGGTCGTTTCATTGCTTACATCTAAAGTCAGGCTCCTGTTGTTTAAAGGGTTTGCAGCAGGCGTTACTGGTGCAGAGGATGGCTAAAGCAACAGCAGTCAGACTGGTTAGGACAAGATGCAGTGCAAAACCTCTAACTGAGAGCTATGCCGCCCTCTGATCCTAATGTTCTGACCTTCTTGGCGACAGCTATCTCTGAAAGCAGATGTCACCTCTAACTCCGTCCATCTCTAGTCATAGTTCTCTCTTGAGAGGGAAGTTACCAGCAGCACTTTTGAAATTGAGTAAAAGTAGCTTTGGTTTATGCACTGGCGCAGCGATCGCCATTCCTTTGATGCGTTCCTAACAATCTGGGGTTGGCTTCGTGTCCAAAGTCTCTTATGCAAAAACGTTCAGGTAGTAGTACATGACAATTAAGTCAATCGAGCCACAGCCAACCCTGCTAAAGTCAACGCTTTCCGTCACGGATGCCACTGCCATCATTGTTGGTATGGTCGTGGGGGCAGGCATTTTCGAGACTCCGGCGTTAGTGGCTGCTAATGCGGGTAGTGCAGGCATGGCGCTAGCGATTTGGGTTTTGGGCGGTGCCATGTCGCTAGTGGGTGCGTTGTGCTATGCCGAACTGGCAAGCGCGTTTCCTGATGCGGGCGGTAGCTATCACTACTTCATGCGGGCGTATGGTTCAAACCTTGCTTTTCTCTTTGCCTGGGCGCGGATGGCGGTCATTCAAACGGGTTCGATCGCGCTACTGGCATTTATCTTTGGTGACTACGCTGCACAGCTTTTACCGTTAGGAAGCTATGGTTCTTTCGTCTACGCCATGCTCAGTATTGTCGTGTTGACAGGGCTGAATTTTATGAGCGTCGAGCAGGGGAAGTGGACACAGAACCTGCTGACGCTGGCAAAAGTGCTGGGGCTGCTACTGGTTATTGTGGCGGGTTTGGCAGCAACGACAATGGCTGCACCTGTACTAACAGAGCCAGCGTCTCAAGGATCATTTGGGTTGGCAATGCTCTTTGTCCTGCTGACCTACGGCGGCTGGAATGAAGCGGCTCACCTGTCAGCGGAAATACGTCACGTCCAGCGCAATATGTCGAAAGCTTTGTTAGGGAGCATTGGCATCGTTGTCGTCATCTATCTGTTGATTAACCTGGCATATCTACAAGGGTTAGGTCTGGCGGGTATGGCAGGCTCCAAGGCAGTAGCAGCCGACCTCATGCGACAGGTGGCTGGCGAGAGTGGCGCTAAATTCATTAGCTTTTTGATTGCTATTTCAGCCTTGGGCGCAACGAATGCCACCATTTTTACGGGCGCACGCACCAACTACGCGCTTGGTCGGGACTTTCCAGCGTTTGCCTGGTTGGGACGCTGGAACGATCGCGCAAACGTTCCTGCTAATGCGCTGCTCGCACAAGGCGCGATCGCATTGGCGCTCGTGTTGCTGGGCACTTTGACCCGCAAAGGCTTTGAAACGATGGTGGACTACACTGCCCCAGTGTTCTGGTTCTTCTTTCTGCTGTCAGGCATTGCGCTGTTTGTGCTGCGCTGGCGTGAACCAGAGGCTCCTCGACCGTTTCGAGTGCCATTGTATCCCCTGGTGCCCCTGCTTTTTTGTGGCGTTTGCCTCTATTTGCTTTACTCCAGCCTCGTTTTTACAGGTTTGGGTGCGCTAGTGGGTGTGGCAGTGCTGGCGCTCGGCGTACCCATCTTGTTGCTGATGCGAAAGCGGGGTAAATCGTAAGGCGATCGTTGGCAAGCACCTGACGTTGCAACAGTCATTCAGCTCACAGTCATTCAACTCACAGCCACTTGACACAACACTATTCCTTAGGAGACACCATGCGTCTACAAGAAAAACTCATTGCACGCCTGCTCATCATCGGTTTCAGCGCTGGCAGCCTTGCATTAGCAGGCTGTGGACAAAATAGCGCCCAGACTGGCACCTCAAACACTACTCAAGAAACGCAGGCGCAAGCATCGACTCCGGCTGTCTCCACCTCAGCAACAGCAACCTCTACCACGGCAGAGACACCACAGGAAACGGCACAGCGACGACCCGATGTGGTTTACGTCCCGACCCCCAATGAAGTGGTCGATCGCATGTTGGCATTAACAAAGGTCAAAAACAACGACGTGATTTATGATTTGGGCAGTGGGGATGGTCGCATTGTGATCACAGCGGCTCAAAAGCTGGGTGCCAAAGGGGTCGGTATTGACATCGATCCCCAACGCATTCAAGAGGCAAAGGAAAATGCTCAAGCAGCAAAAGTGGCCGATCGCGTGGAGTTTCGCCAGCAAGACCTGTTTGAAACTGACTTAAGTCAGGCATCGGTCGTCACGCTCTATCTTCTACCTGATCTCAATTTGAAGCTGCGTCCCAAGCTCTTCAAGGAACTCAAGCCAGGGACGCGGGTGGTCTCCCACGACTTTGACATGGGTGATTGGAAGCCCGAACGGACTGAAAAAATCGATGTTGGCGGTCGTGAACACACTGTCTACTACTGGGTGATCCCCGAGGAGGTTCCTGCCAATTTACGGTAGCAGGACTGGAACCAGCATCAGGGTAGGCTCAAACGACTCATTCTCTCACTAAGGAAACGTATCATGTCTCAACCTCTTTCGCGCAAACTATCGCTGCAATCTCTGTCGTTATTGTCTATGGGTGCGCTCGGTGGACTATTGGTCGGCACACAGTTTATACCGACTAATGCAGTACCGACACCGCAGTCGATCGCCCAAATACCCTCTGCCCCGGTGACTGGTTCCAGCGACAACTTCATTTCAGCAGTAGCAGATAAAACGGGTGCTGCTGTTGTACGGATCGACTCTTCTCGCACCGTCCGTCGATCGCCCCAGTCAAACGGTCGCATGGTGCGGGGTAGTGGCTCTGGCTTCATCACCCAGGCAGATGGTTTGATTCTGACGAACGCTCATGTGGTGGATGGTGCTACTGCTGTCACCGTGACGCTGAAGGACGGACGCGCCTTTACGGGGAAAGTCTTGGGCAAAGATGAACTGACGGATGTAGCAGTAGTAAAAATTCAGGCAACCAATTTGCCCGTCGCACCGATCGGCAACTCAGACCAAATCAAACCCGGCGAATGGGCGATCGCGATTGGCAATCCCCTCGGTTTAGATAACACGGTGACGGCTGGAATCATCAGTGGCACGGGACGGTCTAGCGGCATTATCGGCGCACCCGATAAGCGCGTCAGCTTTATCCAAACCGATGCAGCGATTAATCCAGGCAATTCTGGCGGTCCGTTGCTTAATCAAGCAGGGCAGGTGATTGGCATGAACACTGCCATCATTGGCGGCGCTCAGGGACTTGGGTTTGCGATCCCCATTAACCGGGCACAGCAAGTTGCCAACCAACTGATTACCAACGGCAAGGTTGATCATCCGTACATCGGCGTGCAGATGACCAACCTGACTGCGGCGACCAAAGAAGCCTTGAACCAGGATGCCGAATTGGGCGCAACCGTCAAAGCCGATCAGGGTGTTGTCGTGGTGGGGATCGCACGTAGATCACCAGCCGCCACCGCCGGACTCAGAGCCGGAGATGTGATTCAATCGGTGAATGGGCGATCGGTCAAAACAGCCGATGACGTGCAGCAGGTGATTGAAGCCAGCAAAATTGGCATCAGCTTACCGATTCAGGTCGATCGCAATGGTCAGCCCCTGACCCTATCCGTTAGCCCAGGCGAATTTCCGACTCAAGCTCAGTCTTAAGCGAACCTGAAGCGTTAAGGGCACACAGAGATCCCCGACTTCTACATTAGGGTCAGCTTTTAAGGCTAGGTTTTAACCAGAAGTCGGGGATCTAAATAGGGTCGGCTTTTAAGACTGAGTTTTAATCAGAAGTCGGGGAGACACATTAAGTAGCAATGAATACCAGGAGGTCTAAACGTGTCAGTTGCCCAGCAAAGCAATTCAAGTGCCCCTAAGCCTCAAAAGTCTGCTGCTCAACATCTGTGGTTTTTGCACTGGCTGATGGCTGTCGTTTATCTGGTGCTGCTTGCAGGCGGCATTTACATGGCTGATCTGCCTGGAGAAGTAACGTATCGCGGCTCTTTGTATACCTTCCACAAAACGTTGGGCGTTGTGGTGATGAGCTTGCTGCTAGCCAGAATCTCCGTTTTGATAGGCGTTGTGCTGCATAAATATCGTCGGCGCTTGCCTAAAACTACTTCTCATTGGTGGCGGAAATTTTCACTCCACGTCGTTCTTTACACTTTTATGCTCTTAGTGCCGCTAAGTGGTTATCTGTTCTCCAACGCATATGGTAAGGATGTCGTTATTTTCGGTACAGGTATTGCGCTGCCACCGTTGATCGGCGCTAATGAAGCCCTGGCTAAATTCGGTCGCAGTGCTCATTTTTGGTTGAGCTATACCTTTCTGGGATGCATTTTGCTTCACAGTTTGCAGCAGCAAAAGTATTTGCGCGCGATCGCACGACGCTCCTACAAAGCGATCGCCAAAACCGTCACTTGACAGCTTCATGGGAAGCTGATGCGTGGATGTACCGAAGCTCCAAGACGCACTCCTTCTCATGCATCGTTATCCCACTGGCGTTTAGACTAATTGGTGAAGAAAAGCGGTCAAATTGTTCCGCCTGACCGCTCAATAGTCAAGGCACTTTCAACGCACTTGACTCTGAGCCATTTTGACAAGCTGCGAGTCTTTCGGCACACAGCTTACAGCATCCCAATGGCAAAGGCAGCGCATCAGTCACCAACCTCCGGCTTTGTCGGAGGTTGGTGACTTAGAGGCAGTTTCAATATTGGATGTTCAATATTGGATGTTTGAGGACTTTCACTAGCAATGATGAATTAACGTTGCGACTAAGCCTGTCCAACCTGTTTGATGGCTTGCTCCTAGCCCAGCGCCATTGTCGCCATGAAAATATTCATAGAACAGTACCAAATTATGCCAGTGAGGGTTTGTCCGAAA
>JBGTJW010000127.1:0-6008 GCA_041744955.1 Stenomitos sp.
GCGTGAGAGTCAGGCTCGTCTTGTCATGACCTCAGAGAAAGTGTTGCCAGACCTGGAGCGCAAAAAACTCGTTGGGCACATCATTCGAGTGCCGCCGCTGCGTGTGCGAAAAGCCGATATCCTGTCGCAGGTCGAGTATTATCTAAGCCTGTTTTGCCGTGCTGGAGGGCTGGCGAAACCGACCGTGACACCCGAGGCACTGCGGCGGCTGCAAGGCTATGACTTTCCTGGCAACCTGACCGAGTTAGAGAATCTGGTCGAGCGGGCATTGCTGCAATCGAATGGTGCCGCCGCTCTGACAGAAGAAGTCTTCTGGGCAGTCAGCGTTAAAACCAGACGGTTTCGCGTCAATCTGCTGAATGCAGCGCCAAAGCTGCGTCAGTTTTTACGCAGTCCGTGGTATCCCGATCGCCTTAATTATGGCTTTACGCTGGGCTTTTTTGCTGTGGTGGTGGCTGTTCTTATGCTGGGACCCCAAAGCCGCGATCGCAACATTGCCCTCAGTTTCTTTTGGGCATGGTGGTGGATGCTCATTCTGGCAGCTTTTCCCTTTGTGGGACGGCTCTGGTGTTCCGTTTGTCCCTTTATGATTTACGGTGAACTGGCACAGAAGGTTTCGCTCTGGCTCTACCCCCGTCAGCTACTGCCCTGGCCCCGACAGCAAGCCGAAAAATGGGGCGGTTGGTTTCTGTTTGGGATGTTTACACTCATTCTGCTGTGGGAAGAGCTGTGGCACTTAGAAGACACTGCCTACTTATCTGGTTGTTTGCTGCTGCTAATTACTGCCGGAGCCGTTGTTTTCTCGATGTTGTTTGAACGTCGGTTTTGGTGCCGCTATTTGTGTCCGATCGGCGGCATGAATGGACTGTTTGCCAAACTGTCAATGGTTGAACTCCGCGCCCAACAGGGCATTTGTTCCGCTACTTGCACCACGTATCAATGTTATAAAGGCGGACCGCAAAAGGGCGAAGGGCAAGAAACGGGCGGTTGTCCCCTTTACTCCCATCCCGCACAGCTTGAGGATAATCGGGATTGCGTCCTCTGCATGACCTGCCTGAAGGCTTGTCCTCATCGATCGGTCGAGTTAAACCTGCGTCCACCGGGCATTGAACTGTGGACGACCCACCAGCCCACGTATGCCGAAATTTGCTTGCTGTTTCTACTTCTGGGCGCAGTTTTTCTACATCGTTTGCCGGAGCTAGAAGCACAGTTTGGCTGGCAGTTACATCTAGAACATTTTGGCATTCACGCAGGTGTTTCACTGGTGGCGTTGTTGGTGCCAGGGGCGATCGCGCTGGCTGCCCATAGTCTCATCCGGCTGCTACAGCGAAGCTACAAGCCCCGCCCCTTTTTAGAATTGGCGTATGGCTATCTGCCGCTCGTTTTGGGCGCAAGCCTTGCCCATTACCTGAGACTTGGCTTAACAGAAGCGGGACAGGTGATTCCTGTGACGTTTGCCACCTTTGGGTTGGGTACAGCTAACCTACCGATCGCGACGGTCGATCCGGCTGTCATCGCTTTTCTGCAAAGCGTTACGCTCATTTTCTCCTTCTGGTGCAGCGTCATTTTGACCCAAAAGCTGGCGCGTCAATCATTTCTAAACTTGCTGCCTCAACACCTCGCCCTGCTAGCGATCGGCTCTCTTGCCTGGAAAGTCATTGTAGGCTGGTAGAGAGGGCTGTAAAACAGGATCAGGTTAGTCATCAGACCGCTTTGGGGTGCGATCGTCCCGGTCTTGATCGTCAGGTTTGTTGTTGCGTGGCTTTGGGGCACGATCGCGATCGTCCCGGTCTTGTGCGTCAGGCTGCTTTTTCCCAGATGGCGTGGGTTTGCGGGAGGCAGACGCAGCGCTCGGTCGATCGCTCGGCTTTGGTGCTTTGTCTGGTTTAGCTGGCTTTCCAGCTTTATCTGGCTTTCCGGCTTTAGGTGGCTTCTCAACTCTGGAGAGTTTTTTGGTGCTGGGTCGTTTGTCTGGTCTAGCGGGTGCTTCGGCGTTAGGTCGCTGCTCAAGAGTCGTCTGGGTCTCGACTTTCAGAAGCTTTTGTGGAGCCGCTTCCCTCGTTTGTTTTACCTGCCGAGGTGATGCAGATGGTGACGGCAACACTAGCTCTCCGGGCTTTATCCGGTCAATAATCGGCAGCGTTGACATTTGCGCTTTTTTGAAGCTGCGTAGGATGGGGTCATTTGCGCGTTTTTGTCGCCATTCAGCACGGCTCATACGTCGCACGCGCCGCCGGATCTGACGAATGTCGCGATCGCCGGGTCTGATCCGCACTTCTTCTGCTGTTTTAAGCAGCACTTCCTCCGTTTGTCCCGTCAGACGCACCGCTACAGCACCTTCCCAGGCAAAAAACAGCACCCCTTCCTTTGGGTCTTTCGGAATTTTGACAAACACGGTTGTGCCACGAATGCCGGCTACAGCGGTGGGGGTGATAATCTCAGTCGGCAACTTTTTCCCAGGCTGCACCCAGGTAATCATGTCGCCAGCAGTCAGATTAAGGCGGTTGCCATGCTGGAGTTTCAACACAGCATCGCCAGCCAAACGAAACGCCAACCCATTATCCAGGTCAATTTGGGTTAACGCTTGCCCTTGGGTGCGAATCGTTTCACCAACTTGCAGCCCCATGCCTTCTTTTGCAGGCTCTTCTTGAGCTGTATTGAGCAAGCGCACAAAAACGGGCAGCTTTTGAATTTCGCTAATTTTGGCGATCGGTTTAAGAACAGCAGGTGTGGGTGATGCGGTGGGCGAAGTAACAGCAGTCGAGGCTGTATCCGGCGCAGGTGGAGAGCAGGCAGCTAGTAGTCCTGCTAAAACGAAAGCGCTAAAGCGACCCATGTCAGTCCAGTTCATAGTTGTGCCCCAGTGCTAGCGCGAAGCCATAGTGAAGAAATAAGCGTTGCACCCGTTATCCTGGTTGGCTGCTCCTGATTGACGACTCCACCGATCAAAAGCATCCTACTGTCATTAAAGCAGTATTGCCGTCAGTTCAATGTGCTACGGAACAGTAGAGATCAACGACCCACTTGGGTCGCAGCGACATCCAAGCCCTGTCTCCTAAAGGACAAAGGCAATAAGTTTGATGGCAGTCGAAGCGAACGTGAGGACAGACAGAAGCCCTGAAACGTCCTTTGATCAATGGCTTCGATTTAGCCTTCAGCCTTCAGCCTTTTGATATAGCTCCCTTCTTTTGAGAGAGTAGGCTGCGGCTGGGGTCAAGAATCCTTATTAAAGCAGCCCTTCCCAAACGCTGTGACGAAAACAGCCGTTAACTTTATACTGCATCTTTGCCTCAGTGCTGCGGGTTTTTGGCAACAGGCGACGCTTTGCTTAATGCCAGCCAGGTACAGCTAGCCACGACTCCATCAACCACTAAGCCCTGCTGCCGCTGAAAGTGCCGTACAGCCCCATCGGTCTGCTGTTCAAAGGCACCATCGACTACGATCGCCGTTTGACCAACCGCCTGTAGCGCTTTTTGTAGCAGCACGACGGCTTCGCCAGCACTGCCCCGTTGCAGCAATGGCATTTCGATCGGGGTACCCGTGTAGAGCGATCGCCAGGTGCGTGCATCTACAACGCCACTACTTTGCAAAAAGACCCGTTGCTGAAAGGCTGTGACTGCCTGTTCGAGGCGCTCACCAAAGAGACTATCAACTGCACCCTCATAGAGGCTCCAGTTGATCAGCAACTTTTGGATTTCGATTACTTCTATCCCACTGGCACCACGTTGTAACAGCGGTTTTTGACACGATTGGTTGGTCACGGGCAAGTAAGGCTCAGAACTGGATAGAGGAGACATCGTACCGCCTCAATGCCATTGGACTATCTACTAAAGTACTGAGTTACGCTTGCAACAACCTCATCACCAAGGCTCACCCGATAGGGTGAATGGAGCAGCAGCCTGCTCCCAAGACCTTCTTCTCACCGCCCACTAAACTTCACTGGGCACCAATGGCTGGTTGGACGTGGCGATCGCTAACGTTTTGTGCAGCTTTTTGATCGTGCTAAGGGTTTGCTGATAGTTTGCTGTGTCGCCTTGTTCAGAAAAGAGTTCGGCAGCCTGGCGGAGGTCTTCGATCGCATCCAGACGATGCCCAATTTTGACGCGGGCGAGTCCCCGGTAAAAGTGGGCGATGGCATCCTGCGGGTTCAGCCGAATGACTTCGGTGTAATCCTGAATGGCACCCAGTTTATTTTGCAGCCGAGTGCGTGCCAAACCTCGATAAAAGTAGGCAGTGGCAAAGTCGGGGTTCGCTTGAAGGGCGAAGGTGTAATCTTCGATCGCACCCATTTTGTCACCCAGTTCAGAGCGGATGAAGCCGCGATTGCAGTAGGCAACGAAGTTTTCAGGATTGTGCTGCACGGCTTGCTCAAAGTCTGCCATGGCACCGTAGCGATCGTTTTTGTCATACCGCGCCAGCCCACGGTTGTTGTAGGCAACATCATGACGCGGTGCAATGCGGAGAACTTCGGTGTAGTCAGCGATCGCACCCGGACGATCGCCCAGATCGTAACGAGTAGAGGCACGGTTGAAGTAGGCAGTTGCGTCATTAGCATCCAGCAGTGGATCGTCAAATCGATCCACCAGACCTTGAATCACATCAGGCTCTGTCGTGCGTAGCCCGACGGCTGCCTGCGGAAAAACAGCACTGGCAGTCGCTACTGACTGAGTGCCCAGGACGGCATAGCTACGATCGCACACCAAAAAATGCTCATCTGTACCCAGCACCTTAAAGCGAAATTGCGTCGGATACTGCCGCTTGAGTTGGGTCAACTGATGGAGCAGCTTGTGAAGAAAGCCTTTTTGAGTTGGTTCGATCGCACGACGACGATCAAGCGATCGCGGGGTGTGACCCTGGCTCATATCACCCAGATGCCCCCAGCCAAAATCGAGACAGCCATTGCGATCGAGAAAATCCCTAAATTTTTGGATCAGCGCCTCATCTAACGTTTGGGCATTGGGATAGGGATAAACCACAATTAACCGTGCCTGCGCGTTGTCTAGAGCTTGCTCCAGCAAGGCGCGGCTGTAGCCCGTTGCCTGTCCTTGCTGCTGGGGTACTTTCACATCAAACACCAGTTCATATGCTGGCGGTTCATGCGGTTGGAACTGCTGCACGATGTCTTCTAGATGCGTTTTTACGGCTGCATCGACTTGCGCTTCCACATCAACGGCGTTGCTCTCTGCCCATTCCACCCGCGCAGACAGATACTTGACCTGGCTTTCGAGGGCAGAAGAGTCCAGCACTTGAGGCAGGCGGTTGACCCAATCACGCAGCGTTTTTTGCTGATGTTCCAGGGTTTGGGTGAATTGCTGCACGCCCGACAACTGTTGCTGGAGTTGCCCCATCTGGTATGTGACCAGGCTTTGCAGATCCGATCGCAGGTGCGTGAGGTCAGACGCGATCGGCACCTGGTTCAGGCGATGTTCTAGAGCGCCGATCGTTGCTTTTAAGCCTTCTAAGATCAACGGATCGGTTTGCAGCAAGCCCGTCTCCAGAATTGACCCAAAGCCATGCTCGTTCATGTCTAGCTTGGCTGTAATCGTATCAAGCTGCTTCTTGAGAATCGTCGTCGCCATTTTAATCGGCGTGACTGTTTGGTCTAAAGCCTCTTGCTGCTGGCTAATTTGCTCAATTTGGGTCATCAAACGTGCCATCTCACGCCGCGACACCACCTCACCCAGCATCTTCACCAGCGAATCAACATCTTGCTTGAGGGCGGTGGCATCAAACGGGGTTGGCAAATTATTCAGACGACGATTGATGTGGTTAATTTGATCCTGCATGACGCGGGGATTGCCGTTACGCTGCTCTTCGCCCAGCGTTTGCAGGTTGCTCCGTAGTTGAGACAGTTCAGCTTTCACCTGGGTCAGCGCTGAGCCTAAGTCCTCAACCCGATCGATCGTGCATAAACGACCTAAGTATGCCGTTACCTGGTTCACAGAGTCGGCTAGATTAGCATAGTCAGCCTGCAACTGTTGCACCTCTTGAGCAAGCAAGCGCCATTC
>JBGTJW010000128.1:0-3726 GCA_041744955.1 Stenomitos sp.
GTTGGTAAAGATCCCGAATCCCTGTCAGCACTGAGCTTTTCACTGATTCAGAGGGCGGCTGCGCTGTATCTAAAAGCTGTAGATCCGTGAGCAGTTTTGCCTCGCTGGTATCTACAGTGCCATCACTATAAATCAGCCCACTGATAGCTTCGATAAGCTGCTGGCAGGCTTCTGAGGTGGGCTGATTACCCAGATATTCATTCACCCAGCCGTAGCATTCTGCCGCCTCTACAGGTCTCAGTTCGTGGAGCAACGGCTGAAGCTCTGGCTCGTTTTCCAACCCTTTTTCTTCAGCGATGCGGTGCAGATACTCGCGTTCTTCTGGTTGAATTTGACCATCAATCCAGGCGACACCAATGAGAATTTTGAGCAGCGTTATAACCTTAGGATCTGTTGTCATAGGTCTGATAAAAAGGTAAGTGAGCCAAGCAACCTGAGCAGGCTTCCTACACCCTACACCCTGCACCCTACCCCTACCTACCGTTCCTTAACGCTTCTTCAAGCGCGCCATAAAAAAGCCGTCCATATCGTGTTCCTGCGACCAGATCTTAATCCACCCGTCTGGAGTAGCGAAGGCAGCAGGGGGCGTATGAGGCTGCGGTGGCTCGATCGCCCAGTCAGCATGACGAGCCAGAAAGCTCTGCACGATCGCCTCGTTTTCTGCCGGATGCAGAGTGCAAGTGGCATAGACCAAACTACCAGTGGGCTTGACCCACAACGCTGCCTGATCCAGTAGTTCTGTTTGTAATTGCGTTAGTTGCTGCACCGTTTCAGGCGTTTGCCGCCAGCGAGCATCCGCATGGCGATGAAGTGTGCCCAAGCCAGAGCAGGGAGCATCAACCAGCACACGATCGCCTTGCCCTACAAACTGCGGCAGGTTACGGCTGTCGCCCTCACAGAGTTGAATGGATTGCAAACCCAGACGATCGACATTTTGCTTGAGCTTTCTCAACCGAGAGGCAGCACGATCGCACGCCCACACCGTACCGCGATCGTGCATCAACTCTGCTAGATGCATGGTTTTGCCGCCTGGTGCCGCACATGCATCCACAACTACGTCTCCAGGCTGCGGATCGACTAGATAGCCCACTAACTGAGCGCTGCTGTCCTGCACAATCCACCAGCCCTCGTCAAAGCCTGGTAGCTGCTGAATTGCCCCTGCGGCTGCGGGCAAGCGCAACGCCTGCGGCAGGTGAGGAATGCGGCTCACTGCAACGCCTGCGGTCTGCATTGCCGACTCGACCGTTTCAACCGAAGCCTTGAGTGTATTCACCCTCAAATCAATATGCGGCGGCTGGTTCATCCAGTGGCACAGTTGCTCTGTTGCTTCTACCCCCAACTGCTCCAGCCAAAGCGCTACCATCCAATCGGGGTAACTGTGTTGAATGCCGAGACGGGTGATGGGAGAGGGGGAAGTAAGGAGAGAGGAGAGAGGGGGGAGGAGGGAAGAGTTTTGAGTAGCGCTTTGCGCCGCTACGCTAGAGAGTTTTGAGTTTTGAGTAGCGCTTTGCGCCGCTACGCTAGAGAGTTCTGAGTTTTGCATTGCTTTCCCTGCTCCCTCTGCCTCCCTCAAACGAACATACTGCCGCAATAACCCATTCACAAAGCCTGTTAACCCAGCAAAGCCGTTTTGCTTCGCCAGATCAACGGTGGTGTTAACCGCAGCGGAGGCTGGAATCTGATTCAAAAAGCCCAGTTGGTAGAGTCCCAAATGGAGGATGGTGCGGAGATCACCCGGTTGCTGCCGGGCAGGCTTTTTCGCCAGTTGGTCAATGAGCGCATCTAACGTCCGCTGCCTGCGAACGCTGCCATACACTAGCTCGGTCAGCAAGCGACGATCGAGAAGATTAGTGAGCGTTGCCTGCCGCAGCGTTTTGTCCAGCGCCACGTCTGCAAAGGCTCCTTGATGCACCGATCGCAGTGCCAAAAAAGCCAACTGACGAGGATTTTGGGTCACGATCGTGGTTTAAAACGCCGTTACTAGGATAGCTCGGTACGCGGTTGCTTTGAGTCTGCCGGATGATGGACGGGCGCATGATGGACAGGAATCTCGATCGTAAACTCGGCACCAAATTTTGGTTCAGAGTAACACTTCAGGTAGCCGTGGTGCTGGTTGACAATCGTCTGATAGCTCACCGTTAGCCCTAACCCAACGCCCTGTCCCACGTCTTTGGTGGTGAAGAATGGATCAAAAATTTGATGTTGTAAGTTATGGGGAATGCCCGGTCCCGTATCGGTGATGACAACGCGAACCATTTCGGGCTGGTTGTTTGTGGCGGTAATCACATCGGTGCAAATGGCGATCGTCTTCTCGCCCTGCCAGGTATTCAAGGCTTCGATCGCATTCAGCAACAGGTTGAGAAACACCTGATTGAGGTCGCCGGGATAGCATTCCACCAGGGGCAAATCACTGTATTGACGAATGATTTCGATATCTTCTTTGAAGTGGGTTTTGAGTACGAGTAGCGTACTTTCAATGCCTTCGTGGAGATTGACCCGTTTGCGCTGAGCCTCATCCAACCGTGAGAAGTTGCGGAGTGAAAGCACGATTTGACGAATGCGCTCGGCACCCGATCGCATGGAATCGAGGATGCGAGGCAAATCGCCCTGCAAAAAATCGAGTTCCACTTCAGCGATCATCGCCTGGAGTGCTTCATCTGGCTCTGGTGTGCGCGACTCATACTCCTTCAGTAAATGGAGCAGATCGCGAACATAGGTTTCGACATAGGGCACATTGCCGTAGATGAAGTTGATCGGATTATTGATTTCGTGTGCCACTCCTGCGACCAAGCGCCCCAGGCTAGACATTTTTTCGCTCTGAATGAGCTGTGCCTGGGTCAAACGTAGCTCGTTCAGCGTTTCTGCCAGATGGTGCGCCTGTGCGGCACTTTCGGCTGCCTGCTGCTTTGTCTGGGCATAAAGATGCGCCTGCTGAATCGAAATCGCTAACTGATCTGCCACCGCTTGCGTCAGTTTTTGATCGTTCTTTGACCAGTAGCGCGTGTGAGAACACTGGTTGAGATAGAGAATAGCGTGCAGTTTTTCCTTGTTCTGCACGGGCACCACCAGCGATGATTTAATTTCCGCCTGCTGATACTCCTCATTGTGGGGCCCAATGCGATCGTCTTGAGTCACATCCGCAATGACAACGCGACGGCGATTTTGAATCACCCAGCAGGTAATGGGACCATTCGTGTCAAAGGCATCAATGGTGCCTGTAAAGGGTGGACGGCAGACTTCATACAGGTGCTTGAGCCGAAAAGCAGCCCGATCGCCAGTTTCATCCATCGCCGCTGCCACCACGGGTTCGCTCTCGTAATCGCCTGGATCTTCAACCAGATGCACCAGGCAGCGATCGACCTTGAGCGCCTCCAGCAGTTGAGCGATCGCGCTACTGAGGATCGTTCCCAGTTCAAAGCTCTGCCGCGTCTGGGCAGTGATCTGGTTCACCAAACGTTCTCGTTGCGCCTGCTTTTGGGTTTGTTCATAAAGCTGCGCCTGCCGGATCGCAATCTCAAGCTGCTGGGCAATCGACTGGATGAACTCCACTTCTGCGGGCGACCAGTGGCGAGGTTTGTCAGACAGACAGGCAATAAACCCATTCGAGCCGCCCTGCGAGTTGACGGGCACGAGCAGATTCGCGATCGCGCCCAATACCAGCGGCGGCGGTTGCTCCTCACGGTTACGCCAGGGTGCTAGCCACTGCCTGAGCGATCGCACCAGCGA
>JBGTJW010000129.1:0-5272 GCA_041744955.1 Stenomitos sp.
GCTTCCTCAGTATCAGTATACAGAAGCACATCGTAGTTCCTGGAAGCAGGCTCACCAAACTCAGAAGGCTCAAGAATAGAAAAACAATAAATTCCAACGGGAATTCGCTTTAAAAACTCTAATTGTTCTAAAACAGCCGTATCAATGGAATCGTCCATCATGCGGGCAAATTCTTCAATTATCTCAATTGAAATAAGCCGAGCAGTTGTTGTCCCTCGATCACCTTTCTCAGGAGGTTCTGTACCAAATCCATCGTGAAGTTTTTCAGGGTTCACCCAATTAATCTTGTCTTCCCAATTGTCAATAAAGCTGACGACGTAAGCTTTCTCAGTGCCTCCTGCTTTCTGTCCACGCAAAGCTCTACCGATCATTTGCGTCATCAAAATTGTAGAAGTTGTTGGACGGGTGAGAAAAACAGTCTGAACGTTGGGCAGATCCGTCCCTTCGGTTAATATCTCGACATTGATGAGTACTTCAAGTTTGCCTTCTCTAAATCGCTGGATTTTCTCTGAGTTTTCCTTTGAGGAAATTGCGGCTCCCGTATTTAAATCTACAAGCTTCCCTACCACAAAATCAGAATCAATTCCTCTACTTTGAAATACCGCATTTAGCGCGATCGCGTGATCAACATCAATTGCAAAAATCAAAAGTGGTTTATATTTTTCTCGATTCTTAGCATAATGATCAACAATCTGGTTGTTACGAAGCTTAGACAGAGCAATTTTCTTGGCAATTTCTTTTGGTAGCTTATCAAAAGCATCAATTGCTTTGATATCTTTGTAAGTCAACTCCTTAGAAAAATCTAACTGTGTTTCTAAGCTTTCAAAAATTGGTTTGGCAAGAATTCCTCTGTTGATGAGTGTTCTTAAGTGTTCTGAAAAGATAATATCTTGAGGGAAAACTTCCTTAAGTAAGCCTTTTTCGCCTTCGTCAGTTCTAAATGGGGTGGCTGTTAAGCCAAGCATCCTGAAGCCGCCTACTTCTCCTCGGCTCTTAAAATCTTCCTCAATTGATTCGATTAATTTGCGATACGTTTTGGCTGTTGCGTGATGCGCCTCATCAACGACCAAAAGAATTGCATCAGAGTGTTTAACCCAATTCTCAAGGAGATGGTTTAATCCACTATTAAGACTATCTTTGCTGGCAATAATAATGTCGTCGGTTGGTTTGATATTAACAGGTCGATCGTGCTTAGGATGACCGGAAATCACACGGTACCTAAATTTTTCAACATCATTCAGTAATGATGGATAGGCGCTAAATTTTAAAGCCTCGAATGCTTGATCAAGCAACTCATGCCGATGCGCGATCCACAAAACTTTTTTGCGCTTACCAATAAAGTTACGCAGTAGCCAGTGAATTGCTGTCAAGGTCTTTCCACCACCTGTCGGCAAAACCAACAAGCCTTTAAAGGGAGACTGGTTTTGCCGATCCAGTGCCTTGATTGCTTCGTTCTGGTGGGCGTAAAGTTCTCTAGGGTTGTCGCCTGTGTTGGCTTGGATCTGCCCCGCGTACTCAACTTGAACCGTTTGCATGGTGTTGAAAACCTAAAGATGATTATGGGTGAGGGTCTTGTTCATTTGTTGATAATCTCGCACCCTTCATCACAGCTTTCCCAAACGGAGCGCAATCAGCACAAATTTCAGTGCAATTGCCTTATTGATCAACTCAAGGTAGGCTGCTTCTAGATATTAACAAATAGGGCTTTGACTGTCCCCTACTAATACTTTGGGGAGCATAACAAGCTGTTTCTCCAAAATACTTAAGCGATCGCCCGATCGCCCAGCGCTGCCAAAATGCTTTCAAACAATGGCATTCCATCTGTACCGCCGAGCATCGGATCTGAGGCGCGTTCTGGATGCGGCATCATGCCCAACACATTGCCTTTGCGGTTGCAGATGCCAGCAATATTATTAAGCGATCCGTTGGGGTTGTTGGATGGGTCAGTGTCGCTGTCGGCTGTGGCGTAGCGGAACACAATTTGACCATTCGCTTCCAGGTCTGCCAGCGTCTCTGCATCAGCGTAATAGTTGCCTTCCCCGTGGGCGATCGGCAGCGTAATAACGGCTCCCTTCTGATAGTTTTGCGTCCAGGGTAAATCGGTTCGCTCAACGCGAAGGGGAACGCGATCGCAGATGAAGTGCAAATCTCGATTTCGCACCAGTGCCCCAGGCAGTAACCCCGCTTCAGTCAAGACCTGAAACCCGTTGCAGATGCCCAGGACAAGCTTTCCCTGTTCAGCGTGTTTGATGGTTGCTTGCATCGCTGGCGAGAACCGCGCGATCGCTCCACAGCGCAAATAATCCCCATAGCTAAAGCCACCGGGAACGATCATGACATCCAGGTCAGAGATGTCGCTTTCTTCATGCCAAACCATGCGCGTTGGCTGCTGCAACAGTGCTTCGGTGACGTAAGCAACATCACGATCACAATTGGAACCGGGAAAGACAATCACACCAAATTTAACCATGACGCTCTACTGCTAACCTAACGGGATGCCTGCTTTCTGAAAAACTTGCTCTGCGGTAAATGCTAACCCCTCAAAAAACTGATCTGTAAGCAGCGTATCGCCCATATAAGTTTGAGGTGGTGCATCGGGATAGAAAACAGTAATGCTTCGGGCTTTGCTATCGACAACCCAAACTCGCAACACGTTGGCATCTAGATACGCCCTCGCTTTTGCAGCTAATTGCCCAAATGTTTGACCGGGCGAAATGATTTCGATCGCGAGATCCGGCGGCACTGAACACGCCCCATCCTCATCCCAATCACCAGGCAACCGTTCGTTTGCAATATACAGAAGATCAGGTGTAGGCACCCAGCTTTTGCCCTTGCAAGTTAAGGTAATTGCCAGTTCTGGACATACCTCACCGCGCCCGCCGCTCCATGCATCAATCAGGTAGAGGAAAACACGGGTTAGCTTGGAGTGGTTTTTTTGGGGAGACACTTTGGGGACTGCCTGACCATCAATCAGTTCATACGTTATGTCACCCTCGCCCGGGGGAAGTGCGAGAAACGCTTGCAACGTCAGTGGATGGTTTGCCTGGAGTACCATTGCGGCTACTAAGAAGAGCTAGCTTTCATTGTAAGCGATCGTGGCTTGGTGCAAGATCAGCCAATTGCCATCAGGGTCATAGGCATAAATTTCTCTGCCGTGAGACGCAATGATTATGTCTCCGGGCGGTGGATAGCCGAGTTGGGTGAGGTGCGCGATCGCGGCTTCCAGGTTTTCTACTTCCAAACACAGGCTCATGCCTTTAGGAGAGTGGGGAGTGGGGAGTGGGGAGTGGGGCGTTTCTTTGGGGTGAAAGATGCCGAGCTTTAAATGCGGTAGATGAAATTCGGCGTAGACGTTGGGACGTAGGATAACGGGTTGCAGGTTTAGAAGCTGGCTGTAGAACTGAGCCAGAGCAGAAAAACGAGGTGTTGCTAGTGTTAGTAGGGCAGTAGTGCAGTGGAGCGGCATGGCAGATTCCAGTAAAATAAAGTCAGTTTCACATTTCAACGCAGAGGCAGACTTCGCTATGGTAGACCCTCCCAAATGGACACCGGAAGCCAAAGCAAAATTACAAAACATTCCTTTTTTTGTGCGCTCTCAAGCCAGGGAACGGATTGAACACTTGGCACGTACCGCCGAACTAGACGTGATTACCGTTGAACTGGTCGAACAAGCACGGCTAGAGTTTGGTCAATAACATTCAATGCCTGAAGGTCCCGAAATTAAACAAGCAGCGGATGCAGTGGCACGGGCGATCGTGCAGAAACCGCTCCTCCACATTGCGTTTGCGTTTGAACGCTTGCAGCCTTATGAAGCGATCCTCGTTAATGAGCAGATTTGGGCAGTGCAGGCAAAAGGTAAAGCGATGCTCATTCGCTTTCAGAATCAACTCAATATCTACAGTCACAACCAGCTTTACGGCAAGTGGTATATCAAAAAAGCGAACGCCTATCCTGTCACAAACCGTCAACTACGACTGGCAATCCACACAGCCCAAAAAGCGGCGCTCCTCTATAGCGCGTCAGAGATTGATGTCATCACAGACGAGCAGATCGCCAGCCATCCGTTTCTCAGCCGCCTCGGACCCGATGTTTTAGACGATGCTACGATCGTAGATCAGGTGCGCGATCGCTTCCTCGACAAACGCTTTCACCGCCGTGGATTGGTCAGCCTCTTGCTCGATCAAGGTTTCCTTTGTGGACTCGGTAACTATCTCCGCAGCGAAGTGCTATTCGTCGCTAAAGTGAATCCAGCGTTGCGGCCGATCGACTGTACGCCGGAGCAGATTGATGGTCTAGCGAAGGGAGCGATCGCGGTCAGCCGCCAATCCTACCTCACCAAAGGCATCACCAACGACCTGGAAATTGTCGCCCAACTCAAACAGCAGGGCTATTCCCGCCAGCAATACCGCTTCTATGTCTTCAACCGCGATGGCAGATCTTGCTATTGCTGTGGCACTACCATCCTCAAAGACATCGCTGGCGGTCGCCGCATTTACTACTGCCCCACCTGTCAAAAACGGTAAGACATAAGGTTGTGAGGCTTATTCTGAATATCTGCGTATGAATGAGACAACAAATTCACCGTGCCTCATGTCTTCCTTTCTTTGCGTCAAAGCACACCAAAATGTTGGATCCTAGTAGTCATGCTTCAACCTTCGACGACTGTCTCAGAACACACGCCCACGTCATTCTATACGTGGCAAAATTACCGCTGTGCGTACGATCGCCTCGCCCCTACTGATACAGCTGGTGATGTGCCGCTGCTGCTGATCCACCCGATCGGGGTTGGCTTGTCTCGTACCTTCTGGCACCGCTTTTGTGACGAGTGGTATCGCTCTGGGCAGCAGAATGTGATTTATAACCCCGACCTGTTGGGCTGTGGCGATAGTGCTCTACCGCAAATTGCCTACCATCCGTCTGATTGGGCAGAACAGCTTCAGTCGTTTCTGCAAACCGTGATCAAAACGCCTGTCGTGGTGGTGGTGCAGGGGGCGTTGTTGCCAGTGGCGATCGACCTCATCCACTTGCAACCAGATTTGATTCGGGGCGTAGTCATGAGTGGTCCTCCCGCTCGCACATTGATTGCAAACCCAACTCCAAGCTGGCGACAGCACGTCGGTTGGAACCTTTTCAATTCGCCCTTAGGCAATGGATTTTATCGCTATGCACGGCGATCGCAGTTTCTCCAATCGTTTTCCATCCGCCAGCTCTTTGCAACGGCTGATGCCGTTGATGAGCCCCACGTCGTCCAACGGCAGCACGTTGGGCCGCA
>JBGTJW010000130.1:0-2847 GCA_041744955.1 Stenomitos sp.
AGTTCACGCGGGTCAAAAATCCGCGCTTCTGCACCAAACTCCTCTATGATTCGCACTGCTTCTTCAGTCAGGAGACGACTGTAAGACCGTTCGCGCAGTGAGCCATACAAGAATAAAATTCTAGGTTTGTGAGTGAAAGTCATGTTGTGGCTCATTATTTTCCTAGATGAAGCATCGTTTATTCTTCTGCTAACGACTGTAAGAAGATTGTTTGGGCTGCTCGCAGATCAATATCAGAATTTGCGCTTTGAGTCATCTGCATTGCTTCGACGTAGGATGAACCAGAACTGATCAGGAGGGCTGCAATCATTGTTGCTGTTCGTCGCCGCCCATTCGTACAGTGAATCGCTACCGCGTTGCCAAGCTGATTTTGTTGGTCAACAAAGTCTTGTAGTTTCTGAACTTGTTCTCGGCTGGGTGCGGTGCCTCCCTGAGTCGGTAGCCACAAATGAGGAATGTTCGCTTCGTCATACAAAGCTAGATTGGACGGGTCATCTAGCACAGAGACGATCGCTCCAATGCCCGATGCCTGTAGCTCGTGCAATTCCTCCGAAAGCGGCTTACGCACTCCTGCCAGTTTGGTAGGAATCACCCACCACAGGTTTTCTGAGATCGAGTTTTCCATCGGTGCTGATTGACGATTAGAGAACGAGTTGCTGAAGCCGAACTGTTCTTGCGCCAACCTTTGTAGAAAAATGGCTTGAGCTTCTGGTAGCTCGACACTGGGATTTGAATTCAGGATAGTTTTCATTGCACTCTCATAGGACAAAACAGCCCTAATCAAGTATGCCGCTAACATTGTTCCGGTCCGATGGATGCCAGTGCTGCAATGGACTGCAATAGCATGATTCAAAAGATTTTGACTATCAACAAAGTTCTGAAACTCCTGAATCTGCGCTTGGCTCGGTACAGAATTGACTGCTATGGGCATTACTGCACTCACTTTGCTTTGCCTTACCTGAAAACGAGTAGAGGACTGTTGGTGGCAGTCTCTTCCCTGTCTGGCAAAACTGCCGTTCCCACCCGCTCTGGATATGTCGCCAGCAAGCACGCAATGCAGGGTTTCTTCGATACGCTCCGAATTGAATTGCAAGGAACGGGTGTCGATGTATTAGTCGTATCACCCGGATTTGTAGCAACAGACATCCGGCAACGGGCTTTAGGAGCCGATGGGAAAGCACTAGGGCAAAGTCCCCGCGATGAAAGCAAGGACAATATGTCGGTGAATGAATGCGTTTGTCAAATTGTCAGGGCAATGGCAGGACGGAAACGAGAGCACGTCATGACAATAAAAGGCAAAGTTATCCCTTGGGCAAAATTGTTGATGCCAGGATTCGTTGATCAGATTGCTGCCCATGCTGTCCGCCTAAAAACTTCTACCGATCGGTAGTTTCCGCCTCAACGAGGCTAAACCCAACTGAGCAGAGTATCCAGTAAGACTTCTGAAACCACACCACCAATGGTTTTGATGGTAATACTGCGATTAAATACACTTAACAATAAGCACCCGATCGCCGCTTCTTACAGAAGCAACAAGACACTAGGCATCAGGCGCATGATAGAAACTTAACGTCCGGTTTGCCGTGCAAAGGTCAGCAGATGAGTACCCACGGCTTGAGGTTGATCAAAATGAGGAACATGCCCCGCCTGCCGAATCCAGACCAAGTGGCTGCCTGAAATCGCCTGTTCAAATTGGGTTGCATCCGTCGTTCCTAAAACATCATCAGCTTCTCCCCACAAAATCAGAGTTGGATGAGCAATCTCAGCGATGTGCCTTGCTAAATCTGCGTACCCACCACTTTGAGTAAAGGAAGCGATCGCCGCTTTCCATCCTGGCATCTCCTGAGGCAGCAGAGAGCAACGTAATGCATCAATGAGGGCTGCATCCATCATTGGTAAGACTGAAGCGGCAGCCAAGGCAGTGTGTTTGCGCAAATACAGCCAATCTGCACCTAGTTCAAGCAGTGGATTAGGGAGAAATCGACCTACTGGGAAACTACCAGAAAAGCCGACACTATCAATCAAGACAAGCGATCGCACCCAGTTGGGATGATGCAGAGCAAAGTCGATCGCCACTGCCCCTCCTAAAGAGACTCCAACTAGAATCACAGGTTGACTGATCCAGGATTCTAGGACACTTAAGAGATGCCGTCGAATATTCTGAGGATTGACAGCCAGAGTGGAAACGTATTCTGTAAATCCAGAGCCAAATAGGTCGATCGCCCAAATTTCCTGACTGTCTGCCAGTCGGGGAATTAACCGCCGAAACTCCAACAGAGAACTATCGAATCCATGCAGTAGCAGAATGGGTACATTGGTTGCGGAAGTCGATGGAGCAGGGTTGTGATGGATATAAGCTGTGGCGATCGCCGTTGAGCCTTGCTGGAATGGCACTTGAACGACACGATGCTGAATCTGTCGTAGAAGGGCGATCGCCTCGGCGTCTTGAATATCAACAACAGAGATCGGTAGAAAATCAGCAAACATTCGTCTTACCCTGAAGTGAACTCAAACCACAAACTTACTTGCGCTCAAGTGATGCAATCAAAGGATGGTTAGAGACTAACAGTTGATTGAGAGCTTCAAGAGCAGTTGTCTGCAAATAAACATGAGCATCGATGAACAACCCAATTGCTTCTGTCATTAAATTTCGCACTTCTGCTTCTGAAGAACCGAAGCCTCAATCTATAGTTCTCATGTTTAGGGATCTCAATCGTGATCCTTCAGTTAAATATCTTTACTCACATCAAGACAGAGTGCTTGAGGGATATTGTCAAAACCACCTCAAGAGCAAAGATCTAGCTCTTGAGCTGCCTACAGGTACAGGAAAAACTCTTGTTGGTCTTC
>JBGTJW010000131.1:0-2659 GCA_041744955.1 Stenomitos sp.
GCGCAGGTGAAAGAGGTTGATATTCACGAAGGCATTGAAAGCACGCTCCTGATTTTGCAGCATCGCTTGAAAGCCAAGGTGAGTTGTCCAGCGACCGCAGTGATTCGAGACTACGGCGACCTACCGCTCGTGGAGTGCCACCCTGGACAGATTAACCAAGTGTTTATGAATATCTTGGTCAATGCGCTCGATGCTCTAGAAGAAAGTAATACTAACCGCACCTATCAAGCGATCGAAGCTAATCCCAATCAGATTACCATTCGCACCGCAGTCATTGATGCGGACTGGGTAGAAATTGCGATCGCTGACAATGGTCCTGGAATGCCAGAGGAGATCCGCCAACACATTTTCGATCCATTCTTTACCACTAAGCCCGTCGGGAAAGGCACCGGCATGGGCATGTCGATTAGCTATCAAATCATCACCGAGAAACATGGCGGCAAATTAAACTGTTTCTCTACCCTTGGAAAGGGCTCTGAGTTTGTGATTCAGATTCCTGTAAGGCTGAATGAGTAGTAACGGAAAATTTTTGGTCGTTAAGGCTGAAAAGTTTATGAGTTAAAGCTTTTAGCAACGCAACCGAAACACCTATCCTCCATTCAAAATCATGAAGATTTCGGAAACAAGGTAGTTTTGTCCGTCACATCATCATACTAGGGATAAAGAACATAAGGGCGATCTGGTGTAACAATCAGATCATCAGAGGTAGGAATATGGTGCAGCAAAGCTTTGAGCAAAGTTTCCAACAAGAACAAATGCTCTATGGAATTTGCAATCGGATTCGTCAATCGCTAGAGCTTCAAGATATTGTCTCAACTGCCGTAGAGGAAATTCGCGCCTTTCTCAAAATCGATCGGGTCAAGATCTATCACTTTGAGTCAGATGGGAGTGGGGCAGTGATTGCCGAGTCAATCGCCGATCAACGGTTGCCTTCATTGCTGGGCTTACACTTCCCCGCCAGCGACATTCCTGACTCTGCTTATGAACTGTTTCTGAAAGCTCGCCAGCGAGTCATTATTAACGTAGCAACTCAACATAAAATCTCAAGCCAGCTAGACGACTCCGCCACTAGAGAGCCGTTAACGGTTGAAGATGTGCGATACGCTCCGGTTGACCCTTGTCATATCCAGTACCTGTTGGGCATGGGTGTAATGGCTTCTTTAACAGTGCCAATTCTCCATCAAAACCAACTCTGGGGCTTGTTAGTCGTTCATCACACTGAACCCTGTTCCTTCATAGAGCGGGAACTACAGATTGTGCAACTGCTGGTAGATCAAGTCTCGATCGCCATTGCTCAGTCCAATCTCCTGAAGCAAGTGCAGCCGCAAGCCCACCATGAACTGACGGTCAATCGGATCAGCAGTTTGTTGCATAACCCACTCAACCTGGCGGAAATTCAGCAAACGGTTTTAGCGGAAACGGTGAAAGCGTTGGGCGGATCAGGCGGGCGGCTCTACTTTGTGGCGGAATCTGCCAGTAGTGCGGCACAACTCTATACGATCGGCGTACAACCCACTCACGCTCGTTTGGAAGAAAGCAATGGCTGGAAAGCGTTGATGAACTGGTCAGCCGGACCGAGCAGCACCAAGCCAACCTATGAAGCAGTCATTAGCGCCTGGGAGCAAGCTGGGCGAGCGCTCATCTCATTCCACACAGTTCATCAGCATGGTTCAGCTGCCAATGGCATCCCCTCACCCTACGTTCTGGATCTATCTCAGGCTATCCTACAGAATGAACTGAGAGAGGCATTTACAGAGACACTTATCCGCACCGCCTTGATTGTGCCGCTTCAGTGTCAGCATCAATGTGTCGGCTGGTTGACCGTCTTCCGCAATGGCTACGACACCGAAATTCTTTGGGCGGGTCGCTGTCATCCCGATGAACGCAATCAAATGCCGCGGCGGTCGTTTGAGGCTTGGCGCGAAGTTAAGACGAAGCAAAGTCCGCCCTGGCAGCAAAATGAAATTAAATTAGCGCAGACGCTCGGCATTCACCTTTACATGGCAGCAATGCGAAAGCGGGTTGAGGCGCTGCTGCGGCATGCAGCTTCCCATGATCGACTCACCGAGCTACCCAATCGCCTCCTGTTTGATGAACAACTCTCCTTGGCACTGCTGCATGCCCAACAGCAGGGTGAGATGCTGGCGGTTGCTTTTCTGGACTTAGACCGCTTCAAAATTGTCAACGACACCTTAGGTCATGCAGTAGGAGACCAGTTGCTGAAGCAAGTCACGCAGCGACTGCAAGCCTGTCTGCGCAAAGGGGACATTGTGGCGCGTTGGGGTGGCGATGAATTTACCCTGATCTTCCCAGACATTGCCTACGTTGAGGACATCAGCAAGATGGCTCACAGAATTCTGGAAGTATTGAAGGCACCCTTTTTTCTGGAGCAGCAAGAGCTGTATATCAGTGGCAGTCTGGGCATTGCTTTATTTCCCTACGATGGTGAAAATGCGGCAACGCTTCTCCAGCACGCTGATGCAGCGATGTACCGCGCTAAACAGCAAGGGCGCAACAACTATCAGTTCTACTCGCCCGCGATGAACACTACGGCGCGCGAGCAATTGGCACTGGAAACCGACTTACGCAAAGCGCTGACTAAAGATGAACTGTTGCTGTACTACCAGCCTCAAGTGGACATTCACACGGGTGAGATCAT
>JBGTJW010000132.1:0-12827 GCA_041744955.1 Stenomitos sp.
CAACTGGGTTGAGCGCTGTTTCAATCGCTTAAAACAATTCCGCCGGGTTGCCACCCGTTATGAGAAAAAGGCTGAAAACTACCTCGCCATGCTGACTCTAGCCTCTATCATGATGTGGTTATAGTTTTAAAACAGTCCCTAGTAGCAGGCAAGACGCGGAGGTAGTAAGTACCTGCCGTTAAAGCGAGTTGGATAAGTTCCGCAGTCGTACCACTATGGCTGGATGTCTGTAGACTATTGCCATTGCTATCCAGGAGTTGCAGATCGGCATCGCCAGTAAGCCCTTTGAGTGCAAGCACAAAGTTGGGTGCCGCTACAGGTAATGTGAACCGATAGTAATCATTCGTATCGCTGCTGTTTACGGTGCCAGTATATGTCGCCTGCCCACTCAGGGTGCCAATGTCGAATGCAGTAGCTGTGGTATTCCCTGCCGTATCAGCAATACCAGTGTCGCCATAGGAGACGAACGGCGCGGCAATTTGCCAGTTCAGGTCACTGATCTGGTCGAAGTACACCCCCTCCAAGCGTGTTGTACCTTGCATATGCCAGATGGAATTTTCACCCGTGCTGTAACGCCTCCAGACCAAGTCGGGGTGATTGTCCCCATTAAAATCAGCGACCCCTTCAATGCGCCAGTTCACGTCAGTGATCGGATTGAGGTCGACCGATTCCACATGCGTCGTCCCTCGCATGTACCAAACGACATTTTGACCTGTGCTGTAATTGCGCCAGACCAAATCTGTTTGACCATCGCGACTAAAATCGCCACTGCCGACCAGTTGCCAGTTCAAGTCTGCGACAGCAGGCAACGCCAGTGCTTCCATCAGCGTCGTGCCGTTCATCTGCCAAACCGCATTTTCACCCGTGCTGTAGTTGCGCCAGATCAAGTCAGCTTGAGCATCCCCATTAAAATCATCCACACTGACAAGCTGCCAATGGGTGTCTGTAAGTGCCGGCAGTGCAAGGCTCGTGGCAGCAGTCGTGCCGTTCATCTGCCAGAGTACATTTTCACCTGTGCTGTAATTGCGCCAGACCAGTTCCGCTTGACCATCCCCCGTGAAATCGGCTGCTCCTTCCAACTTCCAGTTTGGATCGCCGACCGCTTGGAGGTAGACGCTCGACACCCGTGTTGTATCCTGCATCGTCCAGAGGGCATTCTCACCCGTGCTGTAATTGCGCCACAGGAGGTCAGTCTGGGTGTTCTTGAGCGCTTGAGGCGCAAGGGTATAATGAGCGCTAGTGGTGCCACTGGCAGCGAAGACTCGGATGTAGTAGACCCCGGCACTGAGATCTGTCAGATTAACTCCCTCCGCTGTCGTGCCCGTGTTAGTCGATGCTTGCAGCACCGTACCCACGTCGTTGAGCAATTGGAGGTCAGCATTAGCGTCTAACTCTGTCAACGTGAGGTTCACACTGCTGCGTCCACTCAACGTGAAGCGGTAGTAGTCCTCCGAGTTCGCTGTAGTGACGGTGTGCTCGAAGAGTTGACTGGTAGCACCGATGGCGATGACTTGGGCAGTAGCGAGGGTGTTGCCTGGGTCTGACATAACAAGCTTGGCGTAATGGCACCCGTCGAGCTTAAGTATTTAGACTCAAATTCGCCTAGAGCGAGCCTAGCGTTTCATCGTAAAATTACGTGTTGCTTGATACTCAAACGACCCAAGAGCGCTTACGGAGAAGTTTGATGAAGTTTTGCTGTTATATGTTCCATACTGCTTGCAAGCCAGTGTTTTGACGCTTTTCGCTTGGCAGGCGAAAAGACTTCATTGCTGGCATATAAAGTCGCTTCAATAGCTACGTATAAATACTGGTATTGGGGTTTGAGGTGCAGTGGAACGGAAAACCGGGTTAAGTGGCTCTTTGACATAGCCAAATAGGATGTAGCCCATTAACATCGGCAGTTTTGCTTTTGGCTAGGGCTGGTAGGATGGGTTCATTGGGGTATACCCCAATGGACCAGCACTCCAAAGATATGGCTGCTCGCATTCGACCTGAAGTCATTGAAGCAAAGCTGCCATAAAGAGCTTCAATTCTTGAAAGCCTTGTAGGGATGAGCTTTCAAGACTCTGCTTCGGCGCAAACATTGGCGCGCCAGATTGTCCAATTTTCATTTGGCTATCTAAATTGTCCTCTTAACCCTGTTTTTCGTTCCACTGCACCTCAAACCCCGTATTGCTGAAGTAAGTCCCCCTAATCGGCGCTGTGCCCTCCTGTTAGTCGCTTTGGCTGTTGCCCAAGTGGAAAGAGCATTGCGGCAGTGAGCACGGTGCGGCTAAGCGAGGGTACAGCGCCTTATTAGAAGCCTTGACAGAAGAGCGGCTTAACCCCAACAAGCTTGCTGAAAATCACGCTAAGACTGAATCGTCTCAAAGTGAACTACCCTTTTGAGGGGTTGTGCAAATCATCCCGTTAGGTTTTTTGTGTAAAAGCAAGCAAAAGGGCGTCGGGCGATTGCCTTGGCTAGTTGCACCCCGGAGCAACGGTGCCACGAAGGCATCGGGGTTGCGGGCGTTGCAAAGGGGCACAAAGGTCGCTGTACTACTCCTTTTTAAGCCTTTTATGTCCAAAGTTAGTCCAACGCCACTAGTACACCCCCAAAAACCGGTTTCTCTTTGACCACTTACTGCCTCCGTGCCTGCAGTGATCGTGGTCAGCGCTCAGTCAATCCTTGTGAGCCACGCTCCAGCATGAGAAGCGCGCCGATGCTTGGCCTTGCTGCAGAAGGTCAAGACGTTCGCCACTCTGAGCCAGACCCAGAAAGCGCAAGCCTACGGTAACGCTACCGTGACGCAGGGTGATGTGAACGGGTTCGCCGCTGAGGCTGGTCGGACTGGAGGCTGTGCGCGTTACCGCCTGGTCGTGCCAACGCCTGGTCACTTGTCGCTCGGTGCAGCATAGACCGAGCCAAGGGCGCTCGAGCTAGGTGCTGCGTTTGCGTTGATGCTGGGACGTAACCACAGGCAGCTCAAAGCACTGGACCCTGTCGATTAAAGCCTTACCATCAAGGTGTTACCTGGTACAACCTGGTAGATTTTGCGCTCAAGGGTCTGCAACGCCAACAGCCAGTGCCCAGCGAGGCCCTTCAACCTGTACGCTAGAAAACGTTCACCCGTTAGGAGCGCCTCCACACTGAAGACAGCGACTCACCATCCCTTCGACGGCTGGTCCTTAGACGAGCGAGACCCTCAAGTCATTGATGCCATGCTCCCACTCGGAGAGTGGCTCTACCGCTACTACTTTCGGGTCACCACCGACGGTTGGCACCACTTACCGACGGCTGGTGGCATGCTGCTGGTCGGCTCCCATAATGGCGGCATGATCGCGCCCGATACCCTGATGTTTATGGTCGATTGGTTCCGTAAGTTCGGTGCCGCGCGTCCGGTTTATGGGCTGATGCATCCCAACGTTTGGCTACTGCCTGGCTATGCGCAGCTTACCGTCAAGCTGGGAGCCGTGCAGGCTCACCCAAAAATGGCGAGTGCGGCGCTCAAGCGAGGGGCAGCGGTCTTAGTCTATCCTGGTGGCGCGGAAGACCTGTGGCGACTTTACAAGGAGCGTCATCGCATTCACTTTGCGGGGCGTAAAGGCTTCGTCAAGTTAGCGCTGCGGGAGGGGGTGCCGATCGTCCCGGCGATCTCGCATGGGGCGCATGAGACCTTGATCGTTTTAGCGGATTACTATCCAGCGCTACGGCAACTCCACGAGTGGGGCATGCCTTGGTTGTTTGGCTTGGACCCGATCGTGTTTCCCCTTTATTTAGGGCTGCCTTGGGGGTTGGCGCTGGGACCCTGGCCAAACATTCCGCTGCCGGTCCCCATTCACACTCGCTTTTGTGCCCCGATCCGGTTTGAGCGCTCTGGTCGGGCAGCGGCGCTGGATCGGGATTATGTCGATGCTTGCTATGAGCAAGTGGTGCAGCAGATGCAGCGAGAACTCGATCAGTTAGTGCAAGAGCAAGGTGACCGGCACTGAGGTTGAGCCGAGTGCCAGGCCAAAAGGTGCCATACCGCTTGCACCGGCCTCAAAGCTCGCTGCCTGCGTGGCAAGGAACCGCTAGAACCCTCATGCGGCAATGCTTCTCGATCGCTTCTTTAAGCTCAAGCGGGATCAGGCTTTCCAGCCCCTCTGGCACTTTTTTGCCCTTAGAGCCGCTCAAGCCCTAGACGGCAGTCTAACAACGCACTGCTCCGGAACAGGTTAGTTTAATGGGTAGATTACAACAGGCAGCGATGTCTGGTCCGCACGACGAGCATTGCGAGCGGACCAGACCGCGGCCGTCCGGTTTTAATAGCACACCGTTCCTCCAGGGAGACTCAGTCATGCGACCCTCAAAGATGATCGTGGGGTTTGAGGAGCAACCGAACAGAAAGTACCGTTAAGGCTGAAACGCTTCAGCAGCAGGCATTCCAAAAAGCACTTTTCAGTCTCAGTGAGACGTACCAGTTAGCCTAAGGCTAATTGGTACAGAAATCTGGAACGAGACAGCAGGGGTTTCATGCTCCTGTTTTTCAGCAGGTTTAACTGGTACACCCCTTAACGGGACTTTCTGGTCGGATGATACTCAAACCCCAATCATGGTGAAGCCGTCGTACTCGCACTGCAGCATAAAGGCCACCTCTCGGGCAGCCTCTGGTGTTTCAAAGAGTAATTGCATCGATCGCATGCCACGATGCTAACTCAAGGACAAGTCAGTTTTGACTATGGTGGCGATCGTCCAGGGGTGTCAAAAAGGACCGTTTTTTCATCGTGTCAGTACACCACGCTGGCGATCCCAACTGCCGACGCCCTTCCCCTTACCCATTAACTATTGCAAAGAAGTTAATGAGTGGGAGGGTGGGCTGGAAAGTCTGCTGCGAAGAGGTTTGGATGAGGTAAGGTCGGAAGGTAGTCTGGAGAGGTGACGTTCAGCTCATTAAGTAATTAGGCTAAAATGCGGGAAAGTTAATCGGGGTTCTTTGCATAACCCCCCGAAAAGGTATATTCCATTTTGAGACGGTTAAGTCTTATTGTGATTCTCAGCAAGCTAATAGCTGTCAAACCGCTCTTATGTCGAGACTTCTAGCGATTTGCTGCGCCTTCGCCTGCCTACATGATGATCGTGGCAGCAGTGCTCTTTCCGACCAGAACCGTCTCAGAAAGTATACCTTTCGAGACATCGCGATCAGTGTGTCTCAATTCATGTCTCAAATAGCCTTTCTCACACAGTCTTAGACCTTACGAAACGCTGGAATACTTGATATAACGTTCTCGATGTTTCTCGACTATGCAGCATTTGCTTGCGTCGGAGACAAAGATTAATGACTTTCTTGATGTAAGACTCACGCATCTCGTCGTGGAATATATCTTTCCGGGGGGTTATGCAAACAACCCCAACGTCGGCCCTAGGCCATGTCGCTTTACGTACCTTTGCGCCAAAGAACCCCTTAATCTCGGTTCAGTTGCAACTAATGCTGGTTTGAGCGTTTTTATAATTGCAGTTAATCCTGGTTGGAAACTGTCTTAATTGCAGGTTTGACGGTTTATGATTGCAGGTCGCTACACTTAAGGAGCGCTTATGGATAGAGAGCATCGGCAGTAAAGCTGCCTTTAACCCACTGCAATGACGCTGCCGTCGGGACACACAGGTGCTAAGAACTGCGATCGCGCCCAAACGGTAAGGCGACGGTGAAGGTGGTGCCAACGCCAACCGCGCTGGTGACATCAATCTGCCCTTGATGAAGTGCCACACACCGCTTCACGATCGCCAACCCCAATCCGGTTCCACCAATGGACTGAGTGTTGGAGGCTCGAAAAAAGGATTCAAACAGTTGCGCCTGGTCTGACGCGGGAATGCCTATGCCCTGGTCTTGCACTCGAAAGCTTACGATTTGCCCATCTGTGCTGTAGCTGTAGTCGAAATAAATGCTGCCACCCAGCGGCGAATACTTGATGGCATTGTTCAGCAAGTTGGCAAGAATTAAACGTAGCAGATTGGCATCCAGCCACGTTTCCAGAGCCTCATCTGGATGGGTAAAGACGATCGTATGCGCGTCAGAAAGATTGAGGGAGCATTCTTCTAGTAAATCCTGGCACAACTGCTGTAGATCGGTCAGGGTCGGAGTAAAGTGTAACCGCTCTGCTTCAACCCGCCCCATGATGAGCACATCTTCCATCAATTGATTCATTTGCTGGACGGAGGTTTTAATTTGTTGGACATAGTTTTTCATCTTGGCGTCAAACATCGTTGCCCCGCGCAGGTCTAACAGTTCAGCGGCAGTCCGAATCACGGCTAAAGGATTGCGAAATTCGTGAGAGACAGTCGAAACAAATTGAGATTTCAGTTGGTTCAGTTCCTGTTCTTTCTCCAGGGCTTTTTGCAATAACTCACTCCGACGGTAAGCACTCATGTCCCAAAACACGACGACGACCCCACCAATCCCATCCAGTTGTCGCTGTAGTGGCGACGCGCTATCTCCGATTGGGATACGATCGCCCGTTCGGCTCACTAGAGCCGTAAACTCTTTAAGGAAGGCGACTTCTTGAGTGTTTAAGACTTGAGTGACGGGATGATCAGCGGGCAGATCCGTTACTTCATCCACAAGCTGCAACACTTCAACCGCGTCTTTGCCAAACGCCTCTGCTTCTCGCCAACCGGTTAAGGCTTCAGCTGCCGGGTTCATGAAAGTGATCTGTCCCTGCTCATCGGTGGCGATGACGGCATCATGCATTGAACGCAAGAGTGTTGCCAGATACGCGCGATTAGTGCGGAGTTCCTGGTCTACCTGGTGCTTAAATAGTGCCAATTCAACGGCAACACGTAACTCTCCTGGACTGAATGGTTTAACGACATAGCCCAGGGGCAAGGTATTTTTGGCTCGTTGTAGAGTGTTTTCATCAGCATAGGCAGTTAAAAACACAATCGGAATATCACGTTGATTGCAAATCTGGCTGGCGGCAGTGATGCCATCCATTTCACCCTTCAACACCACGTCCATGAGCACCAGATCGGGTTGAGTGCTATTCGCTTTGGCGATCGCCGCGACTCCAGAAGACGCTGTACCGACAACGGTATAACCGAGCTGTGTGAGCTGATTGGCGATTGTGCGGGCGACAATCACCTCGTCTTCAACGACTAAAATCTTCGCTTGAACCATTGAGACACTCTACTGGAGACAGCTACACGCTTTTGTAAAGAGGCTACCATTAAAAGATCCTGGGTTCCAGGGCTAGCAGCGACGGCTCCGTTAGCTTGCTGCCACCAGTCGGGCGGACAGTAGTGCCGCTTGAGGAAATTGAATCCGAAAGCTTGTACCGCCGTCCCGCTCAACGGTCAGATGTCCCTCTAGTTGCTCTACGACTAGGTCACGTACCAGCGACAGCCCCAGCGATTGGGCATATTCCCAGTCCACGGTTTCTGGTAAACCGATGCCGTTGTCGTGAATGATCAGTTCAATCTCATTGTCCGACAGAGCGTGCAGGTGAAGCTGAATTTCGCCTTTGCGATCGCCTGGAAACGCATATTTAAGGGCATTGGAAACGAGTTCGTTGACAATCAGACCACAGGGAATCGCCTGATCGATGTTGAGCATGATCGGGGCGATTTCCATCTGTAAGGTGACTTGACCGGGAGTGATCTGATAGGAGGCTAACAGGTTGCTCGACAGACTGGGGATATAGTCTGACAGATCGATTTCCCCAAAATCAGAGGAGGCGTAGAGTTTTTTATGAATCAACGACATTGACTCAATGCGATACTGACTTTCCCGCAAGATGCTGATTGTAGCGGCATCCGTCACACTTTGAGCCTGAAGTTGCAGCAGTCCAGAGATAATCTGCAAATTATTTTTGACTCGATGGTGAATCTCTTTAAGCAAGATTTCGCGTTCAGACAGGCTTTGGCGGAGTTGCTCTTCGGCACGGGTGCGATCGCTCACTTCCTGTTGCAAGGCACGATTGCTTGTTTCTAGGGTTTGCGAGTAAGTTGCCAATTGTTCATACAGCCGAGCGTTTTCCAGCGCGATCGCAGCCTGAGCGGTCAAAACCTGTAGGATGGTTGCTCGATCGAGGGTAAAGGCATCGACGGTGAGATTATTTTCTAGATAAAGAATGCCGATCAGTTTGCCCTGCCCCTGAATCGGCATACACAAAACCGACTTGGGCTGCCGAGACTTGATGTAGTGATCGCTGGCAAACTGTGACTCTCGGCTGGCATCTGCCAAAATCACCGTCTCCTGCTTACGCGCTACATATTGAATGAGCGAGAGCGGCAGTTGCTCTGTGTTTTCTAACGAAATCGCTTGCTGGACAACGATCGCTGCTGGTTCAGCGGTGCCAGTTGCTTCAATGCGGAGTTGTTGCTTGCTTTCCAGTAAGAGTGTTCCAGTTTCTGCTCCAGCGTTTTGCAGTACCAGGGTCATGAGTTGCACCAGCAGTTTTTCTAAGTTCAGCTCCCCTGCTAGCATCTGGGCGGCTTTGATGACCGTTGCTAGATCCAACGTCTCAGAATGGTTGTGGCTGGTCGTGGTCAGAGAAACGTTTGCATGAGCAGCGATCGCGTGTGGTACGTCCATTTGTCGAAATAGCTGAACATGGCGTTTCTCCAGAGCGTTCACTTTGGCAGTTGCGCCCCATTTCAAATAGCAATAGCGCGCCTCTTGCAGGTAGGCTCTGGCGATGATCTCCTTTCCTTGCTCCAGGTAAAACAGGGCGATTCGTTCATGGGCTAAGGCTTTTTCATGAAGATAATCATGTTCTTTGGCGAGATCTGCTGCCTGCTCGTAGTGGGCGATCGCCGCTGCCGCTTCGCCCAACACCCGCTGCCGCTCGGCTTCGATGAAGTGCCAGCGGTGCAAATTATTCATGGGCGCGTGGTGTGCCCAAAGCTGCATTTTTTCCTGGTTCTCCGCCACCCGTTGCAGAATCGCGTCTTGCGCTGCTGGGCTGACGGTTGGGTATTGCATCAACCGTGCCAGAGAATCGTAGAAGTGAAAAATCGGAAAAACTGCATTCGATCGTCCCCCATCGGGATAACGGCTCGCCTGGTCAGCATTGGCTACAGCCTGGTCAGCATCCTGAAAATAGCAGCTCAACAACAGTTTATTAAAGTACAGATAGAATAACCCCTTCTGATGGTTTGCCTGGTGCAACAGCGGCAATGCTTGCAATTCATCGTACGCCTCCCCCATCAGCAGCGTCGGATTAACGGTAGGCTGTGTCAGGTTCAAAAGCGTTTGCTGATAAACCTGGAGCGCATTGGTATTAGTCGAGTCCTTGAGTTGCATTAAAGCCTTGATGTAACCATTAATTTTGCGTTCCACCTCTATCAGTGGTGTCCCAACAAAGAAAAAGTGATCGCAATGATGCAAAATACTGTAACCAGCAAATTCAAGATCGCCTGACTCAATGCCAAGCTGGTAAGCCTCCTGCAATGGTTGAATCGTTTCTTTAAGATGAATTTTGCAAAACCGGACAGAGCAATTTGCCATGAACAGGGTTTTGCACCGAATGAAGGGATTGTGAAACTGGGCTAATAGTTGGAGTGCCAATTCAACAAACTGATAGCTCCGATCTAGATCGAAAACCACGCAGTTCAAGATGTTTGCGTAAGCAGCGTAGGCAAAAGACGAGAGCTCATGGTTGCCATACTGAAGTGACAAATTCACCATCTTTAAGATGAGGTGAGGAAAGAGAGAAGGTGCGGCTTGATAAGATGGAGCCAGCAGTTGTGCCAGAAGCTGGAGACTCAAAGCAGCGATCGCATCGGTCATGGGTGGCAGATAAATTAATGCCTGAATTTGCCTCTCAGCCAGTATGGTAGCCGTCTCAGCAAAGGCACACTGAATCTCTTCGTCAGTTGGCGAGGCAGGCAGGCGCACTCCCAGTGTTTCTAGGGCTTGCAGTCCGATTTGCAACGCTGCCAAAAATTGCATTTGCGAGCTATGCGCCTGAATCTGCACTTCGTAGATTTTTACTTTGTCTAGTAAAGTCTGAGCCTGGTTGAGAACGATCGCGGCAAATTGCTCCGTCTGTTCCAGGTGTCCATTGAGATAAGCCGCTTCTGCTGCCAGAGTATGAAGCACCAGCATCAGGTCGTACTCAGTGTGCCAGGCATCCTGCGGTAACAAGGCTAAGGCAGCTTGCAGATACTTCATGGTGGCAGCATAGGCAGCGGATGCCTTGGCTTTCTGTGCTGCGCTCAGGTTTAGCCGCACCAGTTCTGTTTGCTCCACGGGCAGAGCCAGTCCTGCCACTCCTAAGTTCAATTGATTGACAAGATCAAAAAGGTGTTGTTCTCGCTGCTCTGGGAGGGTGTGCTGGAACATCTGTTGTCCGATTTGCCAGTGAATGGCTTGTCGTTCTGCCTCTGAGTTGAGGGAATAGGCAGCTTGTTGAATCCGATCGTGGGCAAATTTGTACTCCATTCGCAGTGCATCATCGGGCTGAGGAATCCCCAACTCAATCCGTCGATAGCTATTGTTTAGCGGTATGAGGAAGCCAAGGTTAACGGCTTCTTTGAGCAGCGCGATCGCAGCTGCCGGATCAGACTCCTTGATTACTCCCGCTGCCTGCAAAACCAACGTTAGTGTTTGCAGATCAAACTGATTACCAATACAAGCGGCGAGGCGGAGACTGGCTTGCGTGGTTGGTTCTAACCGTTGCATCTTCATGACGAGCAACTCCACCACGTTATCAGTAATGTTGTGAACCTGTATGGCAGCGATCGACCACTCCCAGTAACCGAGGTGATAGTTAAAGGTCAACAGTTGTTCAAGATAGAGCGCCTTTAAAAATTCATTGATAAAAAAGGGATTGCCATTAGTCTTCGCCTGCACGAGATCTGCGAGAGGGAGCACATCCGCCACTGAACGGTGCAGGGTATCGGCCAATAACGGCTGAATGTCAGACGTTTGCAGGGGGGCTAAGGTGATCGTCTGGATCGTGGTGCCTGCTTTTTGCATGGTCTCGATCGCCTGCATGAGCGGATGGGTCGCACTGACTTCGTTAGCACGATATGCTCCTAGCAAAAATAAGCAAGGCACCTTCGTAGTCATCAATACCTGAATTAATTGCAGAGAGGCCTGATCGACCCACTGCAAGTCATCTAAAAACACCACTAACGGATGTTCCGATTGCGCCACCACCTGAATAAACTGCTGTAACACACGATTGAAGCGATTTTTGGCTTCCGATGGAGGCAGTTCTGGGACGGGTGGTTGCAATCCCAAAATCAACGCCAGTTCAGGCATTACCTCAATGATGACTGAAGCGTTTGGTGCTAACGCAGCTAATAGTTTTTGTCGCCAATAGTGCAGTTGAGCTTCCGATTCTGTCAGTAACTGTTCCACCCAGGAAGCAAACGCACTCACAAAAGCAGCGTAGGGAACATCCCGTTGGTACTGGTCAAACTTGCCGGCAATAAAGTAACCCCGTCGCTGTGTAATTGGCTTGTAGATCTCTTGCACCAGTGATGTCTTGCCAATGCCAGAGTAGCCTGTAATGAGCATCAGTCCTGTCTCAGTCTGGACTTCTGCCACCCGCTCAAAGACGGTCAGCAGTGTCTCCACTTCTCGCTCTCGACCATAAAGCTTTTGGGGAATTTGGAATCGATCGGAAAAATCTTGCTGGGCTAAAGGAAAGGTGGGGATGGTGTTGGTTGCTTGTAGCTGAGTCAAACAGATTTCTAAATCGCTTTGGAGACCGCGACAGCTTTGATAGCGATCTTCTGCGGCTTTCGCTAACAATTTCATCACAATGTCTGAAACAGGTTTAGGGATAGCTGCTGTGTAAGTGCAGGGAGCAATGGGTTGTTTTGCCAGATGGCAATGCACCAGTTCCAGGGCATCATCGGTAAGAAAAGGAAGTTGCTGCGTGAGCAGTTCGTATAGTGTTACTCCCAGAGAATAAAAATCTGTCCGGTAGTCGAGCGATCGGTTCATCCGCCCGGTTTGTTCGGGAGACATATAGGCGAGCGTACCCTCCAAAACATTAGGGTTGCTGAGGGTGAGGGTTTCGCGGGTAATGCGGCTGGCAATGCCAAAGTCAATCAGCTTCAGTTGCCCGGTGGTCGTATTCCAGACAAGATTGGAAGGGTTAATGTCTTTATGAATGACGTGCTGTTGATGCACTTGCCCCAAGGTCTCGGCTAGTCGAATACCCAGCGTTAAGACTTCCTCTAAGGTCAACGATCGCTGCATCAAGTAGTGCCTCAAGGACTCTCCACCAAAATCCTCCAGAAACATCACCAGGGTGTTGTGATAGGCTTCGATCCCATAGACCTTGACCACTCCTTCCAGGGTGAGCGATCGTGTAACCTCATACTCTTGCCGATACCGAGTTAATTCATCTGGTGTCGGATAATTTTGCTTGAGCACCTTGAACACTAACGGCCGCCAGTCTAGCTCCCGGACTCCCCGGTAAACCAGTGAATTCGCACTTTCATAAATTTGTGAGGTGATCCGATAGCCGGGAAGAGACAGCATGGTTGATTCGCCTGCAGGAAGTGCCATGTGCCTTAGCTTAAACCACCCCGATCAAACGCGTTGACTCACAAAATCGTTGCTGTAGCGCTCCACAAGAGCTTCCATAGGCAAAGCTATGTGCCAACGATCTCCCCTCAATCGTTTCAGCAATCGTGTGGCACCAGGATTATACCAATTCCTCAAGGCTAGGCTACAGATGGTATAAAGTAGCTGTTGGGTTCAAGCAGCAAATATGGCAGGTGGTTACAAACTCGAGATCACCGAAACGGAAGCCGACCTGAAGCAACGGCTTAGAACGCAAAAGACCGCTTCCGACAAAGAACGGATACAACTGTTGTATCTGCTTCAAACGAAGCAAGCGACCACCAT
>JBGTJW010000133.1:0-22631 GCA_041744955.1 Stenomitos sp.
GCGTAACGTGGGGCAACGGTTGGGCTATGACGGCATTCGTAAGGTAATGGATGCGCTTGCCAAGCAGACGGGGATTGCGTTTCATGCCCATCAGTTCCGGCATACGTTTGCCACGAATCTGGTATTGAAGGGGATGAATCCATATCATGTGATGACATTAACGCGGCATCGCTCGGTGCAGAACTTTCGACGGTATACCAAGGCAGCGGATCAGGTGGCGGCAGAGGCAGCGTTTGATGAAGTGATGGGGACAAGAAGTGCGATCGCTTCCGAACAAGACTCGGCTGTGCGGTCTACTCAAGCAGTACAACCCGAGCCTCCTCTTGTGATAGAAACTGGCAGCGCAGTGGTAAGCGGTGCCGCTGCCGAGGAGAGTCCTACGCTGCCAGTCTTGGCTTCGTCTGTCTCAGCCTCAAGCGCTGCCCAGCCGGGAACGGTTTATCAACTGAAGGTTGTTCTAGAAGATATTTGTCCGCCGATCTGGCGCAGACTGCAAGTGCTTGGCAGTACGACTTTGACGCAGCTCCATCAGGTTCTGCAGACAGCGATGGGGTGGGAGGATTACCATCTCCATCGCTTTTCATGCGGTGAGGATGAAAGTCTGCGCTTAGACCAAATTGGACTGGATAAATCGTGCACATTCTCCTATGTCTATGATTTTGGTGATACGTGGGTGCACCAACTGACGGTGGAAAAGTGTTTACCAATGCACGTTGAACAAGCATATCCCCTTTGCTTAGCGGGAAGACGAGCTTGTCCACCAGAAGATTGTGGTGGCAGTTGGGGGTATGCAGCGCTTCTAAAAATTCTGAAAAATCCGCGTCATCCAGACTATCGAGAGCGCAAGGAGTGGGTTGGACATGAGTTCAATGCTGAAGCCTTTGATCTTAATGAGGTGAATAAGCAATTAGAAGCGCTTGGCTGTCTCGCTCCTAACTAGACGACAAGCTGCTACAGATGCCTCTAGCAGCGTCCACTGAGGCTGCTCAAAAGACAAGTAATTTTTTCTCATTCCTGTTAAGGCTGAAAGAATCAACAAAACGCTATTCCTGCGGATCAAAGCTGATATCCTGTAATGATGGCAATGTATCCATGTAGTTAGTACATGAAAAAGCGGGTTGCAGCTATATTTTTCTTAGGATCGCTTAAAGTCAAATCTGTACTGGGGAACCCCGGTACATTCTTTGGAGATTTCAGATGAATCTGTACCGGAGTTCCCCAGTACATAGCAAAATTTGTTAGAGAGGAGAACGACCATGATTGTGGTCTGTGGCGGAATTAAAGGTGGTGGTGGAAAGACTACACTCGCAACAAACTTGGCAGTCATGCGATCGCTCGCTGGATACGACATCCTGCTGGTCGATGCCGACGAACAAGATAGTGCGAGCGATTTTACAGTGCTTCGCAACCAAATCTTTGAGCCGAATGGTGGCGCTGGCTATACAGCGATCAAGCTCAGGGGACAGGCAGTAAGATCAGAAGTAACTCGCATGGCTTCAAAATATGATGACGTAGTGATTGATGCAGGAGGACGAGATAATACTGGGCATAGAGCAGCGTTACTCGTCGCTAACACTTACCTGGTGCCACTATTCCCAGGCAGCTTTGATGCCTGGACATTGGATAGCGTTTCAAAATTGATTGACGAAGCGAGCGCCTTTAACGATCAATTAAAGTCCGTTTGTTTCCTTAATCGAGCAGATGCTCAGGGTGGCGACAATGAAGAGGCGGCACAAGTAGCTAAGGAAACAGAAGGCTTAATTTATCTGGAGCAACCTATTGGTACCCGCAAAGCATTTCGGCGATCTGCGTCTGAAGGTAAAGCCGTAGTTGAGTATCGACCAAAAGATACGAAAGCAATTGAGGAAATCACACGGCTTTACCGTTCAGTGTTTGACGAAAAATGGGCTTTGGCCAAGGAGGGTAAATAGAGATGCCGATACAACGCAGACCAAAACCAGCTTCTCCAGATGAGTTCATTGAGGGAGCCAATCTAACCGAAAGCGTTCTACAACAGCAAATTGAGGTGCTTGAACAGCAACTTCAACAAAAAGATGAGCGTGAGCAATCTTTGGTTAGTGAAATCGAGCAGTTCCGATCAAACGAGTTGAGTGAACACGAACGCCAACTCCTGCAAAAGCAGATTGATGAACTACGTGAACATTTGAAGCAAAATCAGGGTTCAGTTGAATATCCAGTGGCAGAAATCCGCCCTAACCCAAAGCAAACTCGACAAACCTTTAAAGACGAAGTTGAAGCAATGGAGCGGTCGCTTCAAGAAGAGGGTCAACTTGACGATGTGATGTTGTTCGATGACGGGACACTCTTTGATGGAGAGTGTCGCTGGCGGGCGGCTACTAACCTACAATGGGAAACCATCAAAGCTGTTTTTGTCTCTCGCCCCGAAAGCGATACAACGCTGCGACGGAGAACCTACCTTGCTAATCGCCATCGCCGAGATTTAAATGCACTTGATAAAGCAGAAAGTTTAGTGGCGATCGTTTGCGATGAGCTGACTGAGCTAGAACCCGATGAAGTTGCCAGAATTGTTAATCGGGTGCTAACGCGCTTGAAACGAAGAAAACAAAAATTGGGCGATCGGTTGCATCTACAACCTCAAGAGCAACAGCGTGCAGTCCTGGCTCAGCTGGAGTTGGAGCCGCTAGAAACACAGGTCTTTTTGATTTTGCTAGGACTTCAGGAGCATCCTGCCACCCTAAATCGCAACGTTTTCCCGACCATCAATCTCACTTTAGATCTGAGAACAGCCGTCCGAGAAAGAGCTTTAGGATGCGCTCAGGCTCTCGTTCTCAATCGACTGACGGCTGAAAATCTTGGTCTTTCGGAACAGGAAGCATTACAGCTACGCAATGAGGGCATTGACATAACCTTGGCGAACAATTTGTCAGAAATTAAAGTCCAACAGTGGGTTGCTGAACAAAAGAAGCAGTTTGAAGGAGACGGTACATCAACACAACTGAATGGCGCTAGAGATAAGCAAGTGGATCATGTCCTTGCAGCTGTCCAACGCCTGGATCTTAATAAGGCTACGATTTCAACGCAACAACGTCAGCAATTAAAACAAGCCTTGGAACGAGTTTTGCAGATGTTATAGAAGGTAGTAGCTACTAAGCTGCTGAACTACTCTCAAATCTACTGTTTGGGCACGACGAGTATTAAGCTATCGATGAAAAGTTAATTCAGCGTCTTTACTCCTCTATCTAACCTGTGCTCTACCAGCCCTTTGACTACTGAAGGCTAATTCATGTCTGACTTGTTTAATCTTAAAGACTACGAAACCTTTTTAACGGACTTGAAAGTGCGTATCCGTAGCGCTCAAGTTCGTGCTGCACTTGCCGTCAATAGAGAACTGGTGCTGCTTTATTGGCAGATCGGGCGCGATATTTTGGTTCGCCAACAGCAGCAAGGTTGGGGTGCAAAGGTCATTCAAAACCTTTCAAAGGATCTGAAGCAGGAGTTCCCAGAAATGAAGGGGTTTTCTCGCTCCAACCTGCTTTATATGCGGGCATTCGCTCAGGCATTCCCTGATGAGGCAATTGTCCAAGAGGCGCTTGGACAAATCACCTGGTATCATAACGTTGCTCTGCTGGAAAAACTCAAAGCGAATGAAGAACGCCTATGGTATGCCAGACAGACGGTTGAACATGGCTGGAGCCGAAATGTTTTGGTGCATCAAATTGAAAGCGGTTTGTACCGTCGCATGGGAGGGGCAATTACTAACTTCGATCGCGCCCTGCCTCCACCTCAATCTGATCTAGCAAACCAACTGCTCAAAGACCCTTATCATCTGGATTTTCTTGATGTCACATCATCTGTTCAAGAGCGAGAGCTTGAACGAGCACTTGTTGAACGTATCCGGGAATTCTTGCTGGAGCTAGGAGTTGGCTTTGCTTTTGTGGGTAGCCAATATCATCTAGAAGTAGATGGGGATGATTACTATATTGATCTGTTGTTTTACCACTTGAAGCTACGCTGCTATGTGGTGATCGACCTTAAAGTTACCGAATTTCAGCCAGAGTTTTCCGGCAAAATGAACTTCTATATCTCTGCTGTAGATGACTTACTAAGGCATCCAGAAGATCGATCGACTATTGGGATCATTCTGTGCAAAGGTAAAAAGAAAACGGCTGTAGAGTATGCTCTACGGGATGTTAATCGACCGATCGGTGTTTCAACTTATCAGCTAAAAGACTCACTACCTAAAGCGCTTGAGGCAAGTTTGCCGACAGTAGAGCAGCTTGAGATGGAATTGAATACGGTAGTGGCAGAAGTTATTGAAACCAATGAAAATGTAGTCGAGGAAGGGCTTGAGTAGAGCAAACTACTACAATCTACAGCTTTACCAACCCAATGATTGAAAAGGATTTAAGCAGAGAGGTTAAAGCAATTCCTGCCATTCTCTTTTGACAGCTTTCTTCTGTACAAGACCGCTTTTCTGCGTGGTCAGCCAATTGAGCCTTGGTCATACCTTTTGTATCAAGTGCCGCCTGAATCACATTACCCGTTAGCAAAGGCGGTTGAGTCGGTATACGAGCAGGCTTGAATGCCGTGGGTATCTGTCCCCCAAGCTTTTCCTGAATCTTTACAGAAGGCCTAATGATCACGATCGCCTTCAGCCAAGTTGTCAACTAATTGCGAGGACGATAGCCAGAATCAACGTCATCACCTAGCGACCACGCTGGTCTGATGCTTTTCGGATAGCTCGCCTGATCAAAATCAATCTCCCAGCCTAATTCTTTGAGAGTCAACAAAGCACTGTCCCACTGGTTAATCAATTTAACTCGGCGTAACCGATCTTCTTGAACACCCTCCAGAAGCTCCTTCGGCTCTAACCGTTCTAATAGTGTTCGCACCTCATAACGACCATCGTCTCGAATCCGACTCATGATGGTAAGAAAGATAGCAAGCTTTGAAGCCAATCGTTGACGGTAAGGGTTGATTTGAAGGGTACTCTTAGCCAAATAGCCATATTGAAAGAGGGCTTCTTTGGCGTTGGCATCACTGGCATTCAAGAACTTTTCAGTCCAGACTCCAGGGCGAACTTTGATAAATAGCTCATCTGGTTCACCCGCTTCATAGGTTGGGGAATTGGGCTGATTGATATCCATTGTCAGCGCCAACTGCCCCGCATACCCCAAACCCTCTAAATTCCACATCGCACCCCGCTCAACGTTGTAGCGTTTCGCGCCAATGTTAATATTACTGACTAAAACAGAAAGGCTACAAACCAACTCCACCAGATGTCCGATCTTTTTGAGTTTCTGTGCGATCGTGATGTCAGTCCGCTTGTCCCAACCGAAAAGCCGAATTAGATCAGTACCCTTTAATCGAATTTGCTCTGCCCAGGGCTCTTCTGAATCAGTTGCATACGAGGAGAAGATCAAGAAAACATACGCTGCTTCAGGACCAAATTGCTGAATAATATCCCACGCCGCCTTGCGTGGAACCAGCTCAATTTGTTGGTTTGACGGACTCTGGCGCACGATCTGATGTTGGATAAAACCCTCTCCAACCAGTTTCTTCCAATGAGGGTGCTCCCCATCTTCCCACTGAGAATTGATTAGTGCTTGAGCACCTGTAAGAATTGGGTAGCCCGTTGCCACTCGTTCAACTTCTGCATCCTGAAATAAAGGTTCCCGCGTAGCAGCAGCAGACTTGATACCCAGCAGTTTATCAATTTCAGCGGCACTATGCCCTGACAAGTCTAAGTGTCGTAGCCACTGGCTGGCTGTGTGAAAAGCACAAGCACTCATTACTAGGGACTCGCGCCACTCATCGCTGTCAGTTAAATCTGCACCTGACTCTAACGATAATATCCCGACAACAGAACAATCTGTTGGCATCAACCCTTCTTGCTGCCATTGGGCATGGCGAATTAAGATCCAGGTTGCTGTCTGCTCCCAGAATGTATCAGTCTTCAGCACCGAACGGAACCGTCGCTCCAGCCGTAACATTGTTTGCTTTTGCAAAGCACCAACTTTCTCTGTTTCACCATAAAGATTAATCACATCAGCATCGCCCCTTCGCCCTACTTGTGCTAGGTGCAACCTAAATTGATTAATCCCAGTGGCAACATGAACCAGCACCAAGTTTAAAAATGACTTCCCTGTTTTTAACTTTGCAGCATAAACTTTCACCTGTTGCTGATCTAGCGAACCTAATAAAGATTCAGAAGAAAGCGGTTCAGCCGAAGTAGAAGTTACGCCTAGAGTGCGTTCATCAAGCTGGTTCACAGATACCATGCAAAGCCTATTCACATCGGCACAGTATAGCTTTGAAGACAAAGAATTGAAATCCAGCTTTTTCATGTGTCAACAGTAGTGCGTACATAGCTGAACAGAACCACACACGAAAACTATCAACACCTTGCACAGAGAGAAGTACAACGATCTCATCTATTTTTTTTCTTGACACAAAAGACTAGAATCCTACAACTTCGTCTCTAGTATCTATAAACATAGACAGATTTTTCAGCCGCAAATCCAGATACCCAGCAGCCTTCCGACACTGAAATACATTGAGGCTAAGAGTCTTAAGCCCCAAATCCAGCACTGTCAAAATAATCAAAACTCTGTATTAACCTTAAGAAAGTTTACAATTGCCAGAATTGACATAGACTCTAGAATCCAGCTACGTACTTGCTCACTAGCTAGCTAAAGAACTGATTATGGGGCTAGTTCAGACCACCACAGTCAGAGTACAGCGTTGACAAAATTGACAATTAAACTAGTTTCTAGCAACAAGGGTTTCACAAGAGCTGATGAATTGACAAATTGACAGGCAGAACTAGAATCGAGCAACATACATTCGAGATTCTCAAATTGCCAAGAATTGACAGGTTATCTAGTTTCTCGAAACATATCCACGAAAATGAGCAGGACTGAGTTGAAGTAGCGCTCTGTGTTGACAAAATTGCCAAGCTGTCTAGGATCGTGGAACAAAATGATTGAGGCATCCACTGGCACTCTAGAATGACGCTACGAAAAAAAACATTACTAACTCCTGGTGCCTAGGATCAACAAACAAAGCGATCTGAGAGATCGTTGCAGCTAGATACTTTCAGCCACTGTTGCCAAATCTAAGGGCAGTCTTAACAAAGACTGTTGACTCAACAGTAAACCACAAAAACGGGTTGTTTAATGATCAGGAACGTCCGCTAGAAGCCAAGGCTATCGGGACGGAAACCATTAGAAACCAACAACCAGCAAGCCCTTGCAGGAAGACTGTAAGGGCAGGTCTACTATGCAATCCAGCCACTAATGAGGCAGCAGCGGTAGCAAAAAGCTGGAATAACCAAGAGCCAGCATGAGAGAACCGAGTAGAGTCTTTTTTGAAAGCGTTCGCGAGTGGGATGATGAATTCTTGTCACTTTTCCCTCATCGCTATGACTACATCTGGGCAGAACATCCCGATCCCCAAAGCAAAGTCGAATGGAAAACGGAGAGTCGTCACCCCCTGAGCGATCGCCTCATCCACCAGGGAGCCTATCTCTACGGCGTTCGCTTCGGTGCTGAAACTCAATATTGCCTGCTGGACATTGACGCTGGCAGCCTTTATCACCCCAAGCGCGATCCCTTCGCCATTGCCCGCATCCTGGCAGCGCTGGAACCATTGGGCTTGGTCAGCGCGATCGCCTGCACGTCTAGCTATAGCGGGGGGATTCATCTCTATTTCCCCTTCGAGCAACCGCAGAAAACCTGGGAGTTGTCCCTCGCCCTGCAAGCCGTGCTGGAAAATGCGGGCTTCAAACCAGCACTCGGACAATTGGAACTCTTCCCCAATGCGCGACTGTTTGTGACTGAAGGCACCCCCAATCTGTATGCCGCGCATCGGCTACCCATGCAAGCAGGTTCCTACATCCTGAGTGACGCGTGGGAGCTAACGAACAGCAATCAAACGACCTTTGTCCAGCACTGGCGCTTTGCCCAACGTCGTAATGATGTCAGTGCTAAAGCCTTGCAACAGGTGCTTAAAGTGGCGCGACGGAAACGCTACACCCTGTCGGGTAAAGCAGACAAGTTTTTGAATGACTTGAATGCTGACATTGAACCAGGGTGGAGTGATTTTGGGCAAACCAACTTTCTCCTCGGTCGCATCACGATGCGAAGCTACATCTTTGGGCATTTGCTGTATGGGTGTGAACCGCTGGCAGGTAAAGAGCTGGTCAATGACATTGTGCGGGTTGCGAAAGCACTCCCTGGTTATGCGGAGTGGTGTCGCCACCAAAGTGACCTTGAGCATCGAGCCGAAGAGTGGGCACAGTGCGTGGAAGCCAGCCACTATTTTCCCTTTGGACAAACCAAAGCACTGCCAACAGCACTCGTTACCGCGAGAGAAGCAACAGAAACCTTGACCTGGAATCAGCAGCGATCGCAAGCAGCACGTGAACACATCCGAAAAGCGATCGCGGACTTACTGAACCACGGCAACCTTCCCAGCCATGCTACGGCTCGTTTTCAGGCGCTCACCCGTTACGGCATCGGCGGTGGCTCGCTCTATCGGCATCGCGACCTCTGGCATCCCGTTCACCTTGTGGAAAGCCCCCCAGACCCCCCAACTATCTTAAGTGTCTCCTCAATGGCTAGCGCTGAGGGCGCTCCCATTGAGGGAAACCCTAGAAGCTTATTATCCAAAAATGACGGTAATAGTCGAAGCAGTGGGAGTTTGGGAGATTCTTTAGAGTTCAATCAACCTTCAATGGATGGTAATAGCCTGTCAGCTGAGGAGTCTAGCGATCGTGACTGTTCTGATGCACCCATTCAACCAGTGGAGGAGCACGAAGGCTTAGAAGGCATACAGTATGTTCAACAGGTTTTAGCCGCCATTCAGGAACGTCATCAGGCTAACCGGGGAACCGCGAAACAACTGCCTGTGCAAGCGCAGCAGCGCAAGCAGAAAGATACACGAGCTGCCCAAACGCAGCGGATGCAGCAGTATTGGGCTTCCGGCGATCGCATCTTGATGGCAGAAGCCCAACGATGGGCGATCGCAAATCTAGGTGTGCTGGATATTTGTGTACCCTTAGAGGTTCAACCGCAGCAAGGGGAACCCAACGTCCTGGCAGATCCCCTGATGGGAAGGGCGTTACTGCAACCAAGGCATTCGGTTCAGAGCATGGCTACTTCAGAGGCGCTTGAACAGGAGCCAGCCGTACCGATCAATAAAGGGGGCTTGGGGATTGTCGATCTTTCAGATGTCCTGGCTCAAATCAGCGTGCAGCGGCAACGGCTTGAGTGGACATTAGAGCAAGCTCAGGAGGCACTTTCACAACGATTCGGTAAAACCAGTCAAGCGCTGTTGACAGACTCGGAGTTGATGGAGTGGTTGACCTGGTTACGGGGGCAAGCGTGATCGCTAAGTTAATCCATGTCTGAGTTATCAGCCTATGATCGAAAAACTCTCGATAGTTCACCAATTTCTTCCTGCATGGGGTCTGGCAACGATTCGTGCAAAAGTGAGCCATTTGACGAAAATCGCCTCGGTTCAATATCTCAAACACCGATTCTTTTGTTCTTATCTTCCAAAATAAAGCCCCAAAAAGTCATTCCTGAAAAGACTGCTGTGCAAGCATTTCAAATCAAATGGCTCTAAAATACACGAATCGTTGCCAGACCCCTAGTAGGGGTAGTTGAAACAACTCAGCACTGAGTCTTGAGTGAAAGCTATCCTCATTGTGCCTTGAAAGCCAAGGCTGCCCATGACGGCTTTTTCAACCGTCTAGCAGGAGTGCTTGAGCAAGTATGGTGACAACCAAGCAAGCCATACCGAACCGCTTGCTAGTGAGCCACAGCGACTTAACGCTCTTGCCCGGCTTCTCGCCGCTCTAACTGCTGTAGTACGTCTTGCATGGTTTGCGGTGAGACCCGCCGCTGCATGGCAGTCCAGCAATGTCCCTGGTCCTTTTGTAGGAGAGACTGAGTGCGTAGCTGTTGCAGCGCCTGTAGACAGGCAGGACAATCACAGCCAAAAAGCACGGCGGCAGCATCACTCTCTGCCTCGCTGAAATTAAGGCTGGAAGCATCGTCAGTCCTGGTCCCGGCTGAGGCAACCATTGTGCCTGAGTGACGTTGCCAGAGGCTGGAGGCATCTAAGTGGCGCTCCGGCGGCAAAGCACAAGCAGCTTGACTGGCAAAGAGAGTGGTCGAATGACTGACCCCAACCGCAGAGACACGTTCAGCCATCCACCCCAGAGTCAGCCACGGTCCAACCAGTGTCGGCAGAGTGATGAGACTTAATATGAGGCGGAGAGGCATAGGACATGCTCCTTGAATGCAAAAGCGAGTTCAGTATAGTGCAAGAAAACACCAAGCATCACTCCTTGCTTTAGAGCCTATCCATTAGGCACAAGTGCATAGAAGTGTTACAGGGCATGGTTTAGGAGCATCGGGTGTGAGAGCTTTAATTGCAGTTGTTGGATCATCTAGCGAGAGGGCATCATGCGAGATTGGGCACGCTAAGAAATCAAAAGTCATCCCTTCGGTGATTTTCGGCATGGGCAACGCTTACGGGAAACGGTGCGCCTGTTAGCTGAGCAGCCGGAAGCGAGTGTGCCACAGGCGAGTGGGAGCACTTCTGAGAGTCAGAGTATTTATCGGTTTTGGGCAAATGAGCGAGTGCAGCCGACACAGATTTTGGCGAGTCATCGCGGCAGTGTGGTGGAGCGAACCAACGCGGCAGCGGTCGTGCTGGCGATACAAGACACCACGGACTTAGACTTCAGTGGTTTGCAGCAGACCAGTGGCTTGGGCTTTATCAACCAGAGCCAGCAGCAAGGGATCAAAGTGCATAGTTGCTTTGCCGTCAGTGGCAGTGGCGCACCATTGGGACTCTTGCATCAGCACACCTGGACACGAGGGGAACGGGCGGGCAAGCGGGGAGAACGGCACAAGAAAGCAACCCGTGAGAAGGAGAGTCAGCGTTGGCTCGACACGTTAACAGCAGCCGAACAAGGGATCGATGAGACGGTGTGCCTGGTGCATGTGGGCGACCGAGAAGCGGATATTTACGACCTCTTTGTCCAACCCAGGCGTGCCAACAGTGCCTTGCTCATTCGAGCTGAGTATAACCGCAAAGTACAGCACGAGTTGGGCTATCTCATCCCAGCGATTGAGCAAGCGCCCGTGCTGGGACAACAGACGATAACACTGGAGCGCAACCCCGAACGACCGGCTCGGAGTGCCACCTTAACGGTGCGTGGACTGCAAGTGACCATTGAAGTACCACGTCATCACAAACAACCCAAGCAGTGTCAACCTGTGACCTTAAATGTGCTGTTGGTCGAAGAAGTCACTCCACCAACTGAGGGTCAGCCCATTCGCTGGCTCTTGCTGACGACGCTACCGATTGACAGCTTCGAGCAGGCTTGGCAATGCGTCCAGTGGTATGGTCTGCGGTGGTTGATTGAGCGGTTTCATTTCACCCTCAAAAGTGGCTGCCGCATTGAACAATTGCAACTCGAAACCGCACAGCGCTTACTCAATGCCTTGGCGACCTACTCCATTGTGGCTTGGCGGTTGATGTGGCTCACTTACGCTGCCAGACTGTCGCCCGATGACTCCTGCGTAACGGTCTTGCAACCAACCGAATGGAAATTACTCCGCCGTAAGTTTGAACCGAAAAATCGCTCCCAAAAGCCGCCCACCATCCGTCAAGCGGTGCGCTGGATGGCTCAATTGGGGGGCTTTCTTGCTCGCAACGGGGATGGTGAGCCAGGACTGAAAACACTTTGGCGAGGCCTGCGGGTACTTCATCATTTACTCGAAGGCGCGCAACTCACTGCTAAAGCCTAGACCCTGCAACCATTCTGCCGACTTTTGCGTAATGGATAGGCTTTAGAGCAAGGAGTGATGCTTTTGGCAACAGGTTCGTTTTGCTCTCAGATCGATAAGAACGGCTTACCATGCGATCGCCCTTCCTCCTCACGCCTCCCCCCAACTGGCACAAGCCCCGAAACCCTTCCTCTGTAGCCCTTTCCCCTCTCCCCCTCCCTGCCCTTCTGCTGGGGGTTACAACTAACCCTGTAGGCGCAATCAAGGCTGAAAGTGCTTTGAGGTAAAAGGTGTGTGCGTTTAGCACGTGCACGTTTGCAGACTCTGGACTGCACTTGGACTAAGCGGCTCCAAGATGAACAGTTGCCCAACGAAGCACTTGTGCCCCTTGGGTGAGCCTAAGTGAGGTGCGTGAGCCGTTCTAGGTGCGCTGCCTCGCAGCCTCAGCGTGGCCAAAAGACTCACAGGCGATCCCAACGTTAATGCTTTGCTCTGCCGATCGAGCACCATGAGAGAGCCATGATGGCATCGCCGCCTATGCCTGCCCCTCATAAGCCTGCAAGCGCCGTAAAGTTTCTGTCAGTTTCGCTCGAAGTTGAGCATCTGTTAACTCACCACGGCTAGCCAGCTTGCCATAGAGTTGGTCAATTTCTCGTTGCTTGCTGCGGATTTCGACCTCTTTTACCTGCACCTGTTGCTTCAACTTTTCCATCTGGCGCTGCATTGCCGCCACCAACACATCTTGTCCCCGAACAGCTGGAGCACTCGCCAGCCTTTTGGCACTACCTGCTGCTGCTGCGTCGTCGATTGCTTGCAGGAGGTCAACGTGTTTCGCGAGGAACGGATACGATACCTGCGCTTGCTTCACGACCGTCGTCTTCGTCACCGGTAGATTCGCTTGTTGTAGCGCTGTGATCGCCTCCAGCACCGCCTGGCGCTTCCGCTCTGACTTGTGCTGTGCATTCAGGCGGCACTGCTGCTCTCTAGACGCTTGCAGCGTTGTGGATTCTACCATCCCAAAAGCCCTCCGTTTGAATGGTGGCGATCACTTTCTCTACCTGCCGCAGTGCTTGTTTTTGCTGCTGACAACTCCATTCATAGCCAGGATAATCTTGAAATGCTTCGATCGTAGACTGCAAGTCTACAATCCGGCTTTGCCAAGCGGCTAGATGTTGTTCGTCAGCTCTCAGTTTGGTGCAATTGGTGGAGCACTGACCGCTTAGACAGGGTAACTGCAAGCCCGGCGGTTGTTCACAGACGCCAAGACCACTCGGAAGGTTGAAGGAGTAAAGCTTGCCCTCATAGCCTTTTATCCAACCAGTGACGATGTCATCTGGTTTAACGGAACGCATCTCTGACCCAAAAAACTGTATGGGCAGTGGCGTAAAGAGGTTCTGTTGGCTAGTGCGAGCGCGATAAGCTTGATATTTAGCCTGCAGTCCTGCGCGATAGACCTTGACATACCGCAAGGTCATAGCCAAACTAGCATGTCCTAAAAACTCTTTCACGAGTATGAGCTCAACCCCCTCATTGATCATATCGGTCGCAATTGTGTGGCGAAACTGATGGGGCGTAATTTCGTAAGGTTGACCAGCACAGATCAGATAGCGGCTGAGTTTATCTAAGGCTTTACAAAAGGCTCCATAAGTCAAAACCCCTTGCTCAGTGCGAAAGAGGTAGGCTTTACCAAAGTGGTCAGGAATGGACTGTACGCGTTCGGTTTGACGCCGAATCGCTTCCACGCTGCCATCCTCAGCGCTCGTGGGAATCTGGTGCTCTCTGCCCATTTTGGTCGTTTCGGGGCGAATGTGGATCCACCAGTCTCCGTCTCCATCCTGTCCGAGACAGCCGCCACGATTATGAGCCATGGGCGCTTCCAGGTGAGCCAAGTCAGCAAAGCGCATGCCGGTACGACGAAGCAGTAGGATAGCATCCCAAAAGATAGGCTCTAGGAGGGGAGGCTCACAGCCATTGTTGATCTCCTGCAGGGCGTAGGCTAGGAGTGGGTCCAGCTGATCCAAAACAGCCCGTGGAATGGGTCGCGGTAGCGGCGTTTGGGCTGAGGGTATATCATCACGATCAATCAAATTTTGAGGCGGACGGGGTCCATCCCAAGAGCGGGAGCGTTCCATGTAATGAAACATCGATCTGACCGCTCGGAGGCAACTCTTTGCCCAGCTATCACTGCTCTGTGCCAGGAAGACGGGCAAAACTTCTTCAATGTGTGCCCGAGTGATGGTCGCTATATCGACATCGCTTGGGAGATGAGCCAAGACGCCTCTGAGAGTCTGTAACGTAGCAGCAAAGGTAGCAGCCTGCCATTTCGGCAAGCGCCTCCGAAAGAAGCCCTTGACCTGTTGCCGCAGTTGCGGGTTTTGAATGCAGGTGAAGTCAACGATGTACGAAGAGGGATGGCGATGTTTGGGATACTCTGGTTTGAACTGCCGTACGTCCCAAACATCCTGGTTCAGGTCTGCTTCTAAATTCATAGTCAGTCTTACATGGATATGTGGCATGAAGGGCGGCTTCTGACGGGCGATCAGGACGCCCCAAGCCTGTAAAGTCTCGATAAATTGCTCACTGGCAAGGGCTTCATACCAGGGGTGGGAATCTGTGTAACCGGCTTGCTTACAAAGCGTCACAAGGGAGAGATCGCGGTTCGTTTCCTCTTGCAGTATCTGTAGAAAGCGCTGCTGTGCCCAAGTCCAACCATGCTCATCCGGGCCGCAGCGTTGGATGCGCACCTGCAAGTCTTTAATGGCAGCGAGCACCACGGGTCGCCGTAGCGCCCCATACCACAAGTGATTGGTATAACCAGCCAGCCGACAGATCTCGACAATGGGTCGATCGCGGTTCGCTTCTATCTGCAGGACTGCGAGCAGGTGTTTCTGACCCCAGGTCCACCCATCTTGGCAGCGCTCCACGCGCTCGACCTGGATCCCAAGGGTTTCTAGTGTGGTCACAAAGTGGTGATCTTGCAGGACTTGCGTCCAGGGGCTGGTGCCTGTGTAACCAGCACGTCGACAAAGCGCGCCAGCCGTAGTGACTGGCTGCTCTTGCAATAAGGCTAAAAAGCGCTGCTGTGCCCGTGTGTGTCCGTTAGCGTTACGACCATGCCACCAGATTTCAATACCATGCGCTTCAATAGCCGCAATAAACCGTTGGCTCTTGAGCGCCCGAAACCAATAGGTGCAGTTAGGATAACCCGCTTTTTGGCACAGTTCAGTTGGTGATAGCTGATGATTAGCTGGCTCTTGAAGCACATCTAAAAGGTTCTGCTGCACTTCAGTCCAGCCATTTTCGTTGTACTCACGGCGTTTGGCCTCTATCCCAAGCATTTGCAACGCTTGCACAAAGTCATCGCTTTTGAGCGACTTGTACCAATAATCATCCGTATAACCGGCTTGGCGGCAGATTTCGACGATCGGTAACGTGCGGTTCGCTTCCACTTGCAAGACCTTAAGAAGCTCTCGTTCCGCCGTTGTCTGCCCTTTCCAACTGAGTTCATAACGCTCAATGGCAACCCCAAGCGCTTCTACCGCTTCTCTAAGCTGAGGATGCTTCAGGGCTCTGTACCAGTAAGTGCGATCAGCAAAGCCGGCTTTCTGGCACAACTCAGTAATGCTGAGTTGACGATTCGCCTCAACTTGCAGTAAGTCAAGCAACGTCTGATGCATGTCGCTCCACTGCGGCACCACCTTGGATGGTCTAGCTGGTGCGTTAATCCCAGTACGCTCAATCGCAACGCCCAGCGCTTCTACCGTTTCCTTAAACTGTGGATGTTCCAGTGCCCGGTACCAGGCTTTTTTAGACGCAAAGCCTGCTTTTTGGCAGAGTTCGATAATACTAAGCTGACGATTCGCCTCAACTTGCAGCACGTCCAGCAACTGTTGATGCACTCTGCCCCATGGCGGACCCTTGATACTTACCTGAGTGTCGGGATGCGGTCGGCGACGCTCAACTTCAATGCCTAAGCTTTGGAGGGTCGCTTTGAACTGTGGGTGCTCGATCGCTCGATACCAATAACCGAAGTTCGGCAAACCAGCTTTCTCGCACAGCTCGGCAATCGTCAGCTGGCGGTTCGCCTCAACTTGCAAGAGATCAAGCAGTTTCTGCTGTGCTCGGTTCCACTGGGGCGCTTGCGTCTCGGTTGGCAATCTGTGCCGTTCACCCTCTGCATAAAGGGCTTTGACGGCAGCTTTAAACTCAGGCTGTTTGATGGCGGTATACCAGGGACCAGCAAACGCAAAGCCAGCTTTGCGGCATAAAGCAAGTTTACTGAGCGGCTGATTTTCGACGTCTTGCAGAAGGTCGAGGAAGGTTTGCTGGGTTGTACTCCATTGCGGCTCTGCCGTAATCGCTCTGACGTCGTTTCGCATCGGCTCCCTCCTTCTTCTTGAGATACAGCTTGTAGGACTCTTTGTTATCCTCCTTAGTCAAGTGCACATAGGTTTTCATGGTCGTGACCACGCTGGAGTGACCCAGACGATCCGCAATGAATTTCCAATCGACTGGCTCTCCTGCCTTTAAATAGGAACGCACCAGTTCTGTGGCGTGAGTATGACGCAACATGTGAGGGTGAATTTTACTGTCCGCTTGTTTGGAGTAGTAAACAAACATTTGATTCACGGCACCCTTGGTCAGTGCCGTCCCAAAGGTACTCTGTCCAGTGCCATTCACAGCATGACGTTTGAGAACGAGCCACAAATAGTCCGAGCGGTAATTGGCGTTCACCCACACCTCAGTCAGATAAAGATCCAGGAGCCCAAATAATTCCGGTGGCAGGTGCACAAAGCGATCGCGCCCATAGCCTGCTTTTGCCCGAGCACCATTTTCATTGTCCGGTCGGAATCTGACATGCACGCCATTGGCGCTAAAGTCTATATCCTCGAGTCGAAGACCCAGCATCTCATCACAGCGCAGCCCCGATTCTTTCAGCAGGAGCACCAGCAAGCGGTCTCGAAACCCTGATGGATCTGCCTTCGGACTGTTCCCGATGTGAATGCGGTTGATAAATTGTGCAAAGCCTTCTGGTGAAACCGTCTTTGGCAATGTCTTTGGCTCTTTCACCCTCAGTTCCATGCGCTGCACTGTTTGTCTAGACCCCTGGCGCGTATGAGCAAGTAAATCATCATCAACCGATGTGCCCCGCCACCGAGGCACTTCTTCATAAAGTACAGGTGACTCAGTTAAGCGACCACGACGCACCAGCGCTTTGTATAAACTGGCAACAGCATGGAGGATGTGATTAATGGTTGAGGCTTGCAGGAGCTTTGGCTGTGTGCCACCCTCGCGATACGGCGTCGAAAGCCACAGCACGAAGTCGGAAAGGTCGGTGGGTTTAGCATCCAGCACCGCCAGTTGGCGTTGGTAGAGGAAACGGTAATACCAGCGCAGTTGGTAGCAAAGGAGCCGAATTGTACCCGGTGCCTGCCGGGTGTTGGCTTTTTGATCAACCAATTCCTTGACTTCAGGAATAAAGTCCAGATTTTGATCAATCAAATAAAATCTGACCGCTTGTCCCGGTATGACAGCCGGGACAATTCTAGGAAAAGGTTCCATAGATACCTTAATTTAAGTTGCTAGAACAGAGCCATAAAGTAGCTATCACGCGTTCTGCTTCTAAACAACACGAATGGTTTGCTTAAGTGCACTTTACACACAATTAATTCATGGGGAATGGGCACTGTCAGTAGACACGAGCACTTCACCTTTCGACATCAGAACTTTAGACAGCATCAGCCAAAGCCCTTTCTTTATCAGAAAATTTATGTAGGAATGAAAATTCAATGTGCTTTTGTGCTTGTGATCAATTAAGCTATAAGCAATCGTTCAGCAAAAGCTCACGTTCGTTGTTATCATTGTTTTACTTTTAGCAGTTTATCAAGAATAAATTAAAACAACGTAGCTATAGAGTCGAATTATACATCGTTTATTTCGTTTTTGCAATACTCTTTTTCTCTCAACTAAAGCCACCATTTAGTTAAGAAAACAACGTAGGAGTGTCTCTGGTAAGAACTTCTACGTTGTTTTAGTACTAAAACAACGTAGAAAATTTCACAGCATGCTTGACGAGCTTCCATGTGGTCGTTGGGATGAGGCGCTTAATGCTGGGAATACTCAAAATATTTAATTGCCTCACCTTTTTTTGCTTTAATGTTCTCTTGCTTCGCATAAATGTTGATGAAAATAATAGCATTTAGATGCAATTACTATTAAAGAGAGATACTAAAAATTGGCAGGCTCTATCTAAAAGTTAGCAGGCGATTGTTCACTTTCCAGAGTTTAAAACTGATACTAAAGAACCTTAGCTTTGCACAAATTTAAATTGCTACGCGCCCTTCTGCGAGTCCGACAAGAAGGCTCTCCCACTGTCAAAAGCAGCAGCAGTCAGAGCTGTACTGGCACCTTTTGGCCGTGATTGCGGCTTAACCCTAATGCAGACCACCTTGCTCTTGCACTAACTGATCGAGTTCCCACTGCATCTGCCGCACCACTTGCTCATAGCAAGCATCGACATAGTCCCGATCCTGCGCCGCGGCTCGACCAGAGCGCTCAAACCGAATCGGAGCACACAGTCGCGTGTGAATGGGCACCGGCAGCGGCAGGTTCGGCAAGGGGCCCAGCGCTAATCCCCAAGGCAGCCCTAAGTAAAGCGGAAACACGATGGGGTCTAAGCCAAACAACCAGGGCATCCCCCACTCGTGGAGTTGCCGCAGCGCTGGATAGTAATCCGCTAACACGATCAAGGTCTCATGCGCCCCATGCGAGATCGCCGGGATGATCGGCACCCCCTCCCGCAGCGCCAACTTGATAAAGCCTTTACGGTCCGCAAAGTGAATCCGATGCCGGTCCTTGTGGAGTCGCCACAGGTCTTCCGCCCCACCGGGATAGACTAAGACGGCGGCCCCTCGCTGCAGCGCCGCACTTGCCATTTTCGGGTGCGCCTGCACGGCACCCAGCTTCACGGTCAGCTGTGCATAGCCCGGTAGCAGCCACACGTTGGGATGCATCAGCCCATAAACCGGACGCGCGGCACCGAACTTGCGGAACCAATCGACCATAAACATCAGGGTATCCGGGGCCAGCATACCGCCGTTATGGGAGCCGACAATGAGCATACTGCCCGCTGTCGGTAAGTGCTGCCAGCCGTCAGTGGTGACTCGAAAGTAGTAGCGGTAGAGCCATTCGCCGAAGGGGCGCCAGGCGTCAATGACTTGAGGGTCTCGCTCGTCTAAGGACCAGCCGTCGAAGGGTCGGTGAGTCGCTGTCTTCAGGGGAGAGGTGCTCCTAACGGGTGAACGTTTTCTAGCGTACAGGTAAGGGCCTCGCTTGGCTCTTAGTGGTTTGTGTTGCAGCACCTTGCTCGCCAAAGCTACCAGGTTGAAGCCGGTAACGCTTGGATCAAGCTGGTACCCGGCAGCCACTTACTTCGCTTTTGGCCAGTAGGACCAGCACTGCTGGGGCAGCCCCCCCGACGTAGCAGTTCCTTGGTAAAGTACGCCGGCCCACAGAAGACGTTGTGCAGAGGGTGTACTAGTAGCTCTGGACTTAAATTGGACACAAAGCGGTTGAAAAAGGGGTAGTACAGCGGTGGTTTTGCCTGTTCACAGCGGCTGAAACCCTTACTCTCTCGTTGCACCGTTGCTCCGGGGTGCAACTAGCCAACGCGATCGCCCGACGCTTTGAAGCTTGCTTTTACGCAAAAAAGGCAAGACGTACTTAGCATTAGAGCAAGCGGGAGTAGCAACTGTTCAAGCTCTTACCATTGAGTGCTGCTATCCCAATGTGTCTGAATGTATGCTCAGAGATAGTAAACGATGAGAAAGCGATGCCTTTTATGCGTAGAGCGATAGCCGTCCTCGGACTTACTACAGTACTCAGTGGGTCAGCACTGCTCGTCCATGCCCAACGGGTGCCATCTACTTCAGTGGTGTCGAGCGCTGCGGACTGGCTGAAGCAGGGACAGTCAAAGGTGAAGCAAGGCGATTATCAAGGAGCGATCGCCGCTTACACCCAAGCCCTGCAAGCCAACCCTAAAAATACAGAGGCGTATCTTGGTCGTGGTTTAGCGCACCATGATTTGGGCGACCTTAACCGGGCGGCGTCAGACTTCGAGCAAGTGCTACAACTTGAGCCACGTAATCCCATCGCCCTTTACAACCGGGGCGAAGTACGCTCTGACATGGGTGATGTGCCTGGAGCCCTGCAAGATTTGAATCAGGCGATTCAAGTGAGACCGAACTATGCTGAGGCATACAATACTCGTGCCATTATCTATGCCATGACAGGGAACTCTCAACAGGCAATGGCTGGCTTTAATCAAGCGCTCAAGCTCAAGCCTAACTATGCCGACGCTTACTACAATCGGGGCAAAGCCCGGACTGCGGTAGGAGACGCAAAAGCAGCGATCGCGGACTTCACGCAAGCGGTGCGCTTCAATCCAAAGCTAGCAGAGGCTTACGGTAATCGTGGTCTGCTCTACGCAGAAACAGGCAAGAAGCAGGCGGCACTAGTAGATTTGCAGCAAGCGGCACAACTGTTTCAACAGCAAGGCGATCGCGAGAGCTACCAGCAGACTCTAGAGTTCATCCAACAGGTGCAACAGCAGTAAGCAGGGTAAGCAGGGTCGCATCAACCATGAGTGGCGTGACAGCAAGCGGTCGTTCAGCCCGCTCCTATGCAGTTTTGTCCATTGGCACAGCAGTGGTAACGATCGCCCTGAAGTTTGGGGCGTATCGACTGACTAACTCAGTGGGTTTGCTCTCGGATGCGATTGAATCCCTGGTCAATCTGGTGGCAGCCGTGGTCGCGTTTTGGGCATTGACCGTTGCTGCCAAACCGCCGGATGCTGAACACGCCTTCGGGCATTCCAAAGCCGAATACTTCTCTAGTGCGCTTGAAGGTACCCTCATTATCATTGCTGCTGCCAGCATCGCGGTCGCTGCCTGGGGACGGTTGCTGCATCCCCAACCGCTGGAGCAGATTGGTTTAGGACTAGGCATTTCAATCATCGCCACGATCCTGAATGGTGTCGTTGGCTTTATCTTGCTTCGGGCAGGACAGCGCTTACGCTCCATTACCCTTCGTGCTGATGCTCATCATCTGTTTACCGACGTTTGGACTTCGGTGGGCATTGTGCTAGGGATTGGGCTGGTCAAGCTCACGGGTTGGTTGGCGCTCGATGCCATCGTTGCCTTGATTGTGTCCGTGAACATTGTGTGGGCAGGGGTCCGCTTACTGCGGGAAACCGGGTCGGAACTGCTGGATGCGGCGTTACCTGCCACGGATCAAGACGCGATCGCCCTGGTCTTGAACGAGCACTGCACTCAGGGTATTCAGTTTCATGCGCTGCGAACCCGTGTCGCAGGCTCACGTCGCTTTGTTTCGTTGCATGTCTTGGTGCCTGGAGCGTGGACTGTGCAGCGGGGGCATGAGTTGTGCGAAGTGATTGAGTTTGCTATTAGTGCTGCTCTACCAGGTACTCATGTCACCACTCACTTAGAACCGTTGGAAGATCCGGCATCATGGGAGGACCAGGAACTAGACCGCACAATGAACACGTAGGAATTTGTGTCTGCAAACCGTTATGCCCGTTCTGATTAACCGCGCTTAGAGCCGTTAGGCTGCTGCTCAGTAGGACTAGCGGGGGCATTTGAACAGAAACCTACGGTTCTGGTTGGAAATGTTATTCCATAGGGCTTTCACCGCCCGTAAAGGCGACCGCTAGAAAAACGTTCCTTTTCTTGCCGATACTGAAAACCTTTGTAGGAGACCGAGACAACCCTGTTTTGGTGTCAAAAAAGCCGTCTATATTTCAAAGTCAACGAACCCAGAAGCGCCACGAGTTTCTTGACGCTGCCTTGGACGGCTTTTCCTTTACTCCTGACCAGCAATGGGTACAGCCTATTTGCAATTAATCCTGGTTTGAAATTGTCTTGATTGCAGGTTTGACGGTTTATGATTGCAGGTCGCTACACCTACAAGGCCTGCTGAAGCACCGCAACATTGTGAAGCATGGTTCCGTAGAATAAAGGGGCTCCCTTGGTGATCCTTATGCCTGGCTCCAGTAGTTTTTTGAGCACCAATACCTGGCTCCTGCAAGGTGACTGCTACCCAGTCCAATCGGCTGTAGTATGGCTCCAGCTGGGGTCTAGCAGTGCGATCGCCCTCGCTTCCTACGCGATCGCCCTCGCTTCCTACGCGATCGCGGCGACCCTCTCATACTTTGCCCTGAGACGACAAGACTTACCGTTCCGGTGGGTCTTTTGGCTCTTCAGCGCCTTGATGGTGCTGAAGAGCGCAACTGACGGACTCGACGCGTGGTTGCCAGGGCACCCAACGGACTGGTTAGCAGGCGGCTTGAAGCTACTGACAGCAGTGCCACAGCGATCGCACTGGGCTGGCTGATTCCCCATGCCCTGGCGCTGCCCAGTCTTGCCCAATGGGTCACTGCTAATACGCGCTTGCGGGAAGCGCAGCATATGGCTCACATGGGCGACTGGGACTATGACTTGCTCACGCAAACTGTGACCTGGTCAGAGGAATTGTTTCGCCTGTTTGGGCTCCCACCGGCCCCCATTGCCCCAACGTCCAAGGTGCAGCTACAGCTGTATACTCCAGAGTCACAGGTGCAATTAGACCAGGCAAGGCAGGCAGCGGCAACGACTGGGACATCTTATGCCCTGGAACTTCAATGCACTCCGGCTGACGGCGCTGTAAGTTGGTTATTGGCACGGGGTGAAGTCGTCCGGGAGACGGCTGGTACGGTCGTGAGACTGGTCGGCACGGCACTCGACATTACCCAGAGCAAGCAGCGTGAGGTGGCGTTGCAGGATATCA
>JBGTJW010000134.1:0-16400 GCA_041744955.1 Stenomitos sp.
TCGCTGGTGCCGAATGGCTCGTCTTCTGCGATACCAACGGCGGCACGTTGCCTCATGAGATTTCTCAAATTGTGCAAGAGGTCATTCAGGGCTTTGATGTTTCAGCAGTAGAGGAGGCAGAGGGTAGAGGGCAGAGGGCAGAAGGCAGAGGGCAGAAGGCAGAAGTGGATTTGCTAGAGCAAAAACCTACTCCTCACCCCTCACCCCTCACCCCTCACCCCTCACCCACTCTCCGCTTCGGCATTCACACCCACAACGACTCGGACACTGCTGTTGCAAATGCGCTGGCAGCCGTTATGCAGGGCGTTCGCATGGTGCAGGGCACAATCAACGGTTACGGCGAACGCTGCGGCAATGCGAACTTGTGTTCCCTCATCCCGAATCTGCAAGCGAAACTTGGGTTTAACTGTATTGCGGCTGATCAACTGGAACAACTCACTGAAACAAGCCGTTTTGTGAGCGAGGTTGTCAATCTTGCTCCAGATGATCATGCGCCCTTTGTCGGGCTGTCAGCCTTTGCTCATAAGGGTGGCATCCACGTCAGTGCAGTGGAACGAAACCCCCTCACCTATGAACATATTCGCCCAGAACAAATAGGCAACCGTCGCCGCATTGTGATTTCTGACCAGGCGGGCTTGAGCAACATTCTGGCAAAGGCGCGTAGCTTTGGCATTGAGTTGAACAAACAAGACCCGACCTGTCGTGAAATTCTTCAGCGCTTAAAAGCTCTGGAGAGTGAAGGGTATCAGTTTGAAGCGGCTGAAGCTAGCTTTGAGCTATTGATGCGCGAAGCACTGGGACAACGCCAAAACCTCTTTGAGGTGAAAGGTTTCCAGGTGCATTACAGTTTGCTATCAGAGACAGACCACGATCGCGCCACCTCTCTAGCAACCGTCAAGCTAGCCGTGGACGGTAAAGATATCCTTGAAGCTGCTGAAGGCAATGGTCCTGTTTCGGCACTTGATGCGGCTTTGCGAAAGGCTCTGGTCAGCTTCTATCCTGAAATTGGCACCTTTTATCTGACTGATTACAAGGTACGCATTCTGGATGGTGCGGCTGGCACCTCTGCCAAAACGCGGGTGCTGATTGAGTCGAGTAACGGTCATCAGCGTTGGACGACGGTTGGCGTGTCCGGCAATATTTTGGAAGCCTCCTATCTGGCAGTCGTGGAAGGCTTGGAATATGGGTTGCTGTTACAAACCCAGGCAAAAGCAGCCCTGGCAGCCTCAGCAACGGCAAAATAAGTGGCTACGGCGTTACCTCTAGGTAGGTTGGAGCCGATCGCAGGGGAAGCAGCAGTCTTCTACCGCTCTCAAGGTGAGTCTTTGCACTGGCACTGAATGACGATCGGCGATCGCGTTACGCTGAACAGTAGCCGACTTCTGTGACCTGCCTTGCCATGACTCTGACCGAACAACTGCTGTCTCAGATACCAGGAAACCCGTTAGAAGGACTGAGACGCACCGATCGCCTCTGGCAATCCGTGAAGGACGGCACCCAACCTACTCCAACGGTGGTTGAAGAGAGCCTGGACGCGATCGCGGTTGAGTGGGATGTTGTGGTTTGCGGTGGCACGCTGGGCATTTTGCTGGGGGCAGCGTTGGCACAGCGAGGTTGGCGCGTGGCACTGCTGGAGCGTGGTTCCCTGCGAGGACGCGACCAGGAATGGAACATTTCGCGTCACGAACTGCAAGTGTTTGTCGAACTGGCACTACTGACTGAGGCAGAGTTGCAGCAGGCGATCGCCACGGAGTACAATCCCGCCCGGATCGCGTTTCTCAATAGTCCTGATGTTTGGGTGCGAGATGTGCTGAACATTGGAGTTGATCCGGTGTCGCTGCTAGAGATGTTGAAACAAAAGTTTCTCACTCACGGCGGGCAGTTGTGTGAGCAAACACCGTTTGCAAGCGCGATCGTGCATCCCAATGGTGTCACCGTTAACGCAGGGCAGCAATCATTCAAAACGCGCCTGGTGCTGGATGCAATGGGACACTTTTCGCCGATCGTGCAACAAGCGCGGCAGGGTAAAAAACCGGATGCCGTGTGTTTGGTGGTGGGCACCTGCGCGGACGGCTTTCCCGCAAACAGCACGGGTGATTTGATGGCGACTTTTACACCCATACAGCAGCAGTGCCAATACTTTTGGGAAGCGTTTCCTGCCAGAGACGGGCGCACCACTTACCTGTTTACCTATCTAGACGCGCACCCCGATCGCCCCAGTCTAGAAGCGCTGTTTGATGACTATTTCCGCCTGATGCCTGACTATCAAACGGTGTCGCTGGAGCAACTCCAGTTCAAACGGGCGCTGTTTGGCTTCTTTCCCTGCTATCGCCAAAGCCCGCTCAAACCGCGGTGGCACCGCATTTTACCGATCGGTGATAGCAGTGGCAGTCAGTCGCCCCTCAGTTTTGGCGGCTTCGGAGCAATGGTACGCCATTTAGCACGGCTGACGGGAGGCATTCATGAAGCGCTACAGAGCGATCGCCTGAGTCGTGATGCGTTAGCACTCTTGCAGCCCTATCAGCCCAATCTAGCGGTCACCTGGCTTTTTCAGCGATCGATGAGCGTCGGTATGAACCAGACGATCGACCCGAACCAGATCAACAACTTGCTGGCGATCGTGTTTCAAACCATGAATACGCTGGGCGACCCAGTACTGAAGCCGTTCCTGCAAGACGTAGTACAATTCCCAGCCTTGCTGCGGACCCTGGCTCAAACAGCGCTTGCTCATCCTCGCTTGATTCTGAAGATCATCCCGCACGTCGGGCTGCCAACTCTGGCTGCCTGGTTGTTTCACTTCACCAGCCTTGCTGTTTACGCGGCGCTTTATCCCTTAGGGCGATCGATGTCACCCCAGATCAAAAGACTCCCACCGACCCAACAGTACGATTACCATCGTTGGCTAGAGGCACTGAAATATGGTTCGGGCGGAGACTATAAAGGGCTAAAGGATGAAAGCTAAAACGGGTTCCCTTTTGCCTTTTGCCTTTTGCCTTTTGCCTTCTGCCTTTTGCTCCCTCGCCTCTTCCCCCATGAACCGTTCCCTTGCCCGACAATTGTTTCAGCGCGAAGTACAGCAGCCGGATGAACAGATTCATCTCGAACGAGCAGCACTCTACTATGCACAGGAAGAGTATCCTGAACTGGATGTAGAAGCGTATTTAGATGCGCTAGAAACGATGGCAGCGGCTGTAGAGAAGCGGTTGCCTACAGAATTTTATCCGCTCAAGATTATTCAAACGATTAACCGCTATCTTTACGATGATTTGGGGTTCGCAGGCAACACAACAGATTATTACGACCCGCGCAACAGCTTCTTAAACGAAGTGATCGATCGCCGCACGGGTATCCCAATCACGCTGTCGTTGGTGTATCTGGCGATCGCACGTCGGGTTGGCTTGCCGATGGTAGGCATCAATATGCCGGGGCATTTTTTGATTCGCCCAGACTTGGAGGACGTAGAGATTTGCGTCGATCCGTTTCATCGCGGCGATATCCTGTTTCCGCAGGATTGCGAAGATCGGTTGGCTCAGGTGTACGGTCATCCAGTAGCGCTTAAACCGTCCTTTTTACAAGCGGTCACGGCTCGGCAGTATCTAATGCGGATGCTGACAAACCTGAAGGTGACATACATCGATCGCGGTAAGTTTGACAAGGCGTTAGCAGTCGTCGATCGCTTGCTGTTACTGGTTCCCAATGCGCCGTTGGAATTGCGCGATCGCGGCATCCTTTACTATCGGCTCGATCGTCCAGTCGAGGCGCAGCACGATTTAGAGGCATACCTTGCCTTGTCTCCCACTGCTGCCGAAGCACCAGCCATTCGAGAACTGTTGGCAACCATCCGTCAAGCAAACTCTCCGCTCAGTGATGCCTGATGCCTGCCCAGAGGTTGCCTTTTACTGCCAGCGCCTTTTACTACCGACTCACCTCACCGACTTTGGGCACTCGTGACAGCGCCGCTGCGACACTGCTGTGACCAGTTTGGCACCTGCACACGTTTTGCTTGAAGGGTTTGGAGGCGGCTTCTGTAAGAAACCAGTTGCGATCGATAGCCTGCTTGACTGGCAGGAGTGGCTGCGATCGCGGTATTCACCACCCGAATCGCCTGTTGCCAGTTTTGGGCACAGGTTGCCTGCTGCAACGCTAGATCCAGCGACCCTTGCCCAGACTGTAGCGGAGTGGGCGACGCTTGACCATTGCCCCCTGCCGCACCAGGAGCCGCCTGCGGTGAGGGTGTTACATTTGTCCCTGGTTGAGCAACCCCAGGCTGAGTGGCTCCCGGTTGAGTGATTCCAGAGCGAACCGCTCCCGGTTGAACTGCTCTTGGTTGGGTAACTCCTGGCTGAACCGCTCCTGGCTGAGTGGCTCTCGGTTGCACGGCTCCGGGTTGGATAGACGGCACAAACCCACCATTACCCCGAATTACCTGTGGTGGATTCACAACACTGGTAGGGCTAGAACTGCCGGATGTCCCGACAGGCTCACCTGTGTTTGTCCCTGACGGTTGACCATTGGTTGTCGTTGAGGTTGTACCCGTTACACCCGTCGTTGGGGTTGCACCCGTTACACCAGTGGTTGGAGTTGTACCTGTTCCACCAGTCGTTGAACCAGGTGCAATCTGTACCGGCTGCCCGTTAATTAAGGTCTGAGGCGTGCCAGTCGTTGTGCCGGTCGGTTGAGCATTAGTCGTTGTTGGGGTTGTACCCGTTACACCAGTGGTTAGGGTTGTACCCGTGCCATCGGTCGTTGAACCAGGTGCAATCTGTACCGGCTGCCCATTAATGCTTTGAGAGGGCGCTTGAACCGCCCCGCCAGTTTGTCCACCCGTCGTTTGAGTTTGTCCAGGCGTTTGTACTCCTGCACCGGGCGTTCCCAGGTTTGCACCAGGCGTTTGCACTCCGACACCAGGCGTTCCCAGGTTTGCACCAGGCGTAGAGAGGGTTGGCGACTGACCGACCCCTACAGGTGTTTGGCTAACTAACTGACTGAAAGCGTTGCCAGGTAACAAGATTGGAGCGATCGCTACTGCCAGAGAAGCCACTGATAGAGAAGCGGTTAGGCGTAGGCTATGCATAGGTTGTCCCCTTATTTAAGCTGGGTATTAAAACAGTGATCTGATTAAGTGAGCTTAGATAACCGGAGCAGACAATACCTCTGTAGAAAGAGAGATTTGGCAGATAATTTCTAGCGCGATCGCCCCTGAGCCACGCTGCATCCTTTAAACTAAGCAAGGCGATCGACCCACTGGAACACAAACGGCATCGTAAAGCAGTCAGGACGAAAGGATCTCCACCCTTCTCCTTTACTTGTGCTGACACCCGTTCCTCCTCTCAACGCCTGTCCCCTTAAACGCTTTAGATGATACGTGCAATGAGCCGGACAAAAACCTGGAAACAAATTGGCATTTTCTCGCTGCTGGGCTTCTTGCTCAGTTGGCTGGTGAGTTGCGGTACTGGCGCGCCACCGACTGCAAACAACGGGCAAGCAGGCGGTCAGCAAGAAGTCGAATTCTGGACTATGCAGCTCCAGCCAGAGTTTACCGACTATTTCAATACACTCATCGCTCAATTTGAGCAGGAAAATCCGACGCTTAAGATCCGCTGGGTCGATGTGCCCTGGGCAGATATGCAGCGCAAAATTCTGACGGCGGTCTCTGCTAAAACTGCGCCCGATGTCGTGAACCTGAACCCAGATTTTGCTTCGCAACTTGCACAACGCAACGCCTGGTTAACGCTGGATGGCAAGGTTTCTCCCGACGTGCAGCAGCAATATCTGCCAAAGATCTGGAAAGCCAGCACGCTAAACGACCAGAGCTTCGGCATTCCCTGGTATTTGACAACGCGAGTGGCAATCTATAATACGGCGTTGTTGGAGCAAGCTGGAGTGAGCAAGCCTCCCGCAACCTATGCCGAACTGGCTCAAGTCGCCCAGCAAATTAAGGCAAAAACGGGTAAGTACGCCTTTTTCACAACAGTCGTGCCAGAAGACTCCGGTGAAGTGCTGGAATCATTTGTGCAAATGGGGGTCGATCTAGTCGATGCACAAGGCAAGGCAGCGTTTAATACGCCCCAGGGTAAAGCAGCGTTTCAGTTCTGGGTGGACTTATACAAGAATGAACTGATGCCTAAGGAGGCGTTGACGGAAGGACATCGCCACGCCATCAGCCTGTATCAGCAAGGACAAACTGCCATTCTGGCTTCTGGCGCTGAGTTTTTGAATACGATCGCCAAAAACGCACCCACGATCGCCAAAGCCTCTGCCTCTGCGCCACAAATTACGGGTGAAACAGCCAAGAAAAACGTCGCTGTGATGAATCTGGTGATTCCTAAAGACACAGACGTACCGGACGCAGCCCTTAAGTTTGCCCTCTTTGTCACCAACGACGCAAATCAACTCTCCTTCGCTAAAGCCGCGAATGTGCTGCCGTCTACTGTGAAGGCGCTGCAAGACAGCTACTTTCAGACGGCACCAGCCAACGCCACGCCTGTAGACAATGCCCGCGTCATCAGCGCCAAGCAAATGCAGGATGCTGAAGTACTGATTCCCGCTATGAAGGACGTGAAACAACTCCAAAAAGTAGTTTACGATAACTTGCAAGCAGCCATGTTGGATCAGAAAACTGTGGATCAGGCGATCGCCGATGCCGCCGATCAGTGGAACCAACGCGCCTAAATCTTGACCCATTGCTTTTATCCTTGACCCTACCAACCGTTCTCAAGCACGATGGCAAAACATACCCAGGCACATATCACGCGCACGATCGAGTCAAACAAACCAGACTTCTTCAAAACTCGTACCAAAGAGCAGATGCACTACTACATGGGCGCAAAGCTGATCGAAATTGGCATTGAACCCAAAGCAGTGCTGTACCGCTGGTCGATGGAACCGAAAGGCAATAGCGAAGTCTGGACGTACAGCGCGTACTGGGGTGACTCTAAGGACAAACTGCTTCAGCAAGAAAGCGACTCTTAAACAGGCTCCCTTTAACAGCTCTCAGTTGCAGTTAATAGACCCAACTCAGGGAAGAAAAATCTTTTGCCCTTCAGAACGATGTGTCCGATCGAACTTGTCATAGCCCACGTCAGCGGATAGGAACAGCGCTCTTAGCGTAGGACACTTTTTTGCTTGTCCTATAAATAGATCGACTCTTGAACCGATTACCGATCTCCTGTTTCGTTCACAGTGTCAGTTCTTGTGACCCGCTGATGTCGTTAGGTCGTAGGTCTTGAAGTGTTTTGCTTCTATGCTCTCAGCCGACTTTGTAACGATGTGCCAATTTGTTACTTGACCCTCTTAAGCGGCAGCACCGCTTTTGGCGACCTACTGTAATAGGCGTGAGTCAGGTGTGCTTTTAACCGCTCTACTCGACCTTCTTTTAATGTCATACTCAAGCGTTACACGACCCAAGACATGGGATATGGCGCTCTGGACGTTACTTGAAAATAGAGCCATTTGCTAAGGGAACGATCGCAGTGCATCTCCAAAACATTTAACTTTATTGGAGAACTAAATGATGACCCTGAAACTAAAAGCCCTTGTGACAGTTGCTGCCATCAGCACCACTGCTGCGTTTGTGACTCATGCCAGTCCAGCATCGGCTGCGGCATTGACCTGGAACTTTAATGCTCAGTTTGTCGATGGCGGCACTGCCATAGGAACGTTTGATTACGACGCAACCAGTGGCGTGCTTTCTCAATTCGACATCAAAACACTGGCTGGCTCCTCACCGTCTAGCATCTTTTTCCCAGGCACGACCTACTCATCTGGGTCGTCTACAGGGAGCCTGGAAAGCGCTATCAGACTACAACTCATTAACGGCGATCGCTCCTTACAGGCGTTGTTTAATGCCCCTTTAACAGAAGCCGGTGGCACGATTTCGCTGGTGCCAGCTTTCTCCTTTGAGAAAGTTGCGCTTGGCGGTGGGTTAGGGTTGATTCGTGACGTGGCAAATGGCACCGTTACATCCTCGACGACTGCCGTTCCCACACCTGCCTTGCTACCCGGTTTAATTGGTCTGGGGATGGGCGTTTTGCGTCAAAAACGTAAGACGGCGCAGGTTAAAGCGCTTAGCTAGCAGGCTGGTTGTCTGTCACTATTATTCCGTTGCTACTACTGCTTTATGAGAAGTCCGATCGCGGGAACGCGATCGGACTTTCCTTTCAAGAGACGTTCACGCACTCGTCAATGACGCTATCCTGGCGCGAAAGCCCGCTCTTGCCAGCGCACTAACGACTAGCTGGTCGTCCTGCACGCGGAACTGAGAACCAAAGCCAACCACACATCGCTGGTTGTAGTTGCTGACAATGCCAATAATGGATACTTTTGCTTTGTCTTTTTCACCCTGATGTTCGATTAAGACTTCCTTTAAGCGTTGCCGTTCTGAGATATCGCTGGCAAGTTTGGGGTCAAGTTCGACCATCACCATGCGGACAGACTCGATCGGTTCAGCATCATCAATGATGAACTGTACCTGATCATCGCGGCGATCGACCTTACCCCAGACCATCAGCCGTGCATCGGCTTGAATGTGTTGCCCAATGCGCTCAAAGGATTTGGGGAACACAACCGCTTCAGTGTGTCCCGTCAGGTCTTCGATCTGGATGATTGCCATGCGATCGCCCTTTTTCGTCACGACGGATTTGACGCTGGTCAGCATAACGATCGCGCTCACGCTGGTGCCTTCTTTGTAGTCGTTGAGATCGCTCAAGCTGATTGGAGCCAGCACTCGCGCCGATTCCCGCAGCGCTTTCAGCGGGTGATCAGAAATGTAGAAGCCGAGAATTTCTTTTTCTAACCGCAGCTTTTCTTGCTGAGGGAAATCGGGTGTGGGTGGCGCTTTAGGAGCCAATGTGAAACTGGCGGGCGCTTCTTTGACCGCTGTGCCGCCGAACAAATCGAACAGGTTGCCTTGCCCACTGGCTCGATCTTTCGCACGCGACTGTGCCCAATCAATGACCAGATCCAGATCTTTGATCAATTGCTGTCGGTTGGGTTCGATCGTGTCGAAGGCTCCGCAATAGATCAAAGCTTCCAGGGCGCGACGGTTGACAGTACGGGAATCAACGCGATCGCACAGATCCGCCAGCGATTTGAAGGAACCATCTTGATCGCGAGCGGCAAGAAGAGACTCGATCGGTCCCATGCCCACGTTTCTCACGCCGCCCAACCCGAAGAGAATGCGGTCTTCCAGTGGTGTAAAGTCTACGCCCGATCGGTTCACATCTGGCGGTTCCACTCGAATGCCCATTGCCATACAGGAGGCAATATACCGCTGTACCTTATCCTGATCACCACTGTTAGTAGTCAACAGTGCTGCCATGTATTCGATCGGATAGTTGGCTTTGAGATACGCCGTTTGATACGTCACATACCCATACGCTGTAGAGTGCGATTTGTTGAAGCAGTTAGACGCAATTAAGCCATTTGCCAACAGAAAGTTATGGTCGTCAGACGACACGCCAATGTCAAAAACAGGCTGAGTTCCTAACGCCTGACGACTAATAATTTTCACCATTTCGATCACGCTCCCACAAGTACAGTAAATCCGTTTAGTCCTTCAGTCGATCGATCAAATGTATAGGTTTCTGTGCAGGTTAGATTTTGATTGATGCGATTAATGAGGCAGTCAGCGAAACCAGCTTTACTTGTTCTGTAAGCGTCTAATGCCTGTTCGATCGCGTGTCTGTCCTCAAACGTAAAAACCTCTGTGTCCAATAAAGATTCAATCACAATAATGAGTGGCTGTTTCTTATACTTGTATCGTGATTCTAAAGTCCAAACCAATTTACAGAGGACAATGTTATTTACAAGAATGTTCTCTCCAGTTTGAGCGCTGCGATCGATGAGCTGAGATGCCTGCTCTAGTTGAGCTAAATCATCTTCAGAAAAATAGCGAGCCAAAATATTTGTATCGACACCCTTCATAACTATTTACTGATCTAATACTCTACTAGCGACGTGTTGTTTCATAAGTTCATCCATTTCTTCGATCGACATCGGCTTATCGCCTTCTTGATGCAACATACCTTTGAGATCATGGATGTGAATCTTTTCTCCTCCTTGTAATTTAGCCTGCAAGAATTTCAGTCTGGGAGGCAATTCTTCCTCGTCATCATCTTGACTATCACTAGACACACTTTGAACAATGACCTTGCCATTATCCTCAATGAGAAAGTCAATTTCATCACCAGCCTGAAGCTTGAGAAAATCTAAAACTTCCTTTGGAATGATGGTTTGTCCATCGGCTGAAACGGTTGTTTTTGTCATGGGTCTAGCTCCTGAGAGACAGTTATGCAAAGTCTAAAGTGCAAGCGGTTCAGCAGGAATGATGTACATCAGGTTGGAGCCTTCGGGCTGGGGTTCCTGGGGTGCTAATTGAAGCCAATCGTGAAAGCTGATACCAAGCTGCGCGATCGCCTTTACCTCTGTTTGATAAGCCTCAAACCGACGATATGTTTCAATCAAGGATTCTATTTTTTCCATCACTTGTGGAAGATAGGTATAAGCTTTTGGAATACCCTTGTCCTTTATGTAGTCCGAAACTACCGGATGAAGCGAATGAACCCATCTATCAGGACTTTGAGCTATTTTAAAGTAGCCTTCTCGTAACTCCTGGAATACGCTGTTCTCAGTGTGGATAGGATCTAGCCATTGATACACCTTTACTAAGCGTTCTAAATCAATTTCATTTTTTAGATTAGGGTGAAGATAAGCTGCTGGGTTTGATGTAAGTAAGCTCTCAAGGTAGCGCCTATAAAGAGGACGAAGCTTGAAACTTCCTTGCTGTAAACGGCTAAGTGCTATTGGAATTTCTCCTAGCTCTAGATAGCAACGTACTTCAGCGATATAAGCTAGTGATAGTAGCGAAAGACATTCTTCAACAGCTTGACTACCAATCTCAAGTGCTGTCTCTGTGTAAGCAGTGTAGATATATTGAGTTTCTAAAAATCGATTTACAGCTTGTAGCGCACTAGCAAGCCGATTTTCAGGACTGAGCATTGTGCAAGCATTGTTCGCCAATTCAAGAGCAGCATGAAAGTTGGCACAGAAAGCAATTCCCTGATTCCGCTCTATCCTGTACACGCCATCCTGTAGGTTATCTATTTTACGCTCGATTTGAGTTAGAGCATCCTGTAGTTGCTTTAGTCGTTGTTCAATTTTCCCTAAACGGTTTATTACTATTGCAAAGCCTACAACTGATACACCCAAATTTAGTATGCTAACCCCTAAATTAATCCCGCCGATAATCGTACCAAGCGGAGTTAAGTCAGGCAAGGTTTTTACAGCGTTGGGAGCAGCATCACGAAGCATTGCGACGAGTTCCCCTTTCTGATTTCTAACTTCACCGCCATATCTGATGTACTCCGTAGTCTTTAATCCTTTCTCAAGCCAGTCAGGAATATCAAACGTTGTGGTCAATAAGCTCATGGTTTTTCCTCAGGATTGGTTGGGCGATCGCACTGGTCGATCTCACGCACAACCTAAACTGCCCAAATGTTCAACTTGATTAACCTGCCTACTCAGAGATTGAGTATTCCACCGACTGAGGATTTTCAACTCGTTTAGAGGCATCAAGAATTTCAAAGCCGATGACGTTTCCATCTTTGTCGTAATCAAGAATAATGCCTGGTTGTCCTTCATCACTTTCTTCAATGGGTTGGTTATTTAAGATAATTTTCAAGATATCAACGTCAGGAGCATAAGTAATTTTCATGTTTGACTCCAGTCTTTGTCGTTTTCATCAGTTGAGCCATCAATCGCTTTGTAATCCCTGCTGCACCCACTGACGAAGATCTTTGCTTGCCTGCACTTCACTGGTACGGCATTGCTCTAAAAACTCGTAAAGACGAGCTTTAGGAAAATTTGGAAACGTGGGGCTGTCTTCGACTTCAACATATTGCCTTTCTTGAAGTTGATAAAGCTGCAAGACGTGTCCATCAAAGCGCCATAGCTCCGGCACCTCCATGCTGGCGTACAGGCGATTTTTATCAATATCTGTATGGGTGATGTCTACCTCCAGCACTAAGTCAGGCGGTGGATCTTGCGACAGGTCAACCGATCGACCCGCAACACGGGCATGATTTTGAATGTAGAACGCTTCGTCCGCTTCTGCGCCTTTATCTAAGTTGGGATAATTCAGTGTGGTCGAACCCATCGTTTTGAGGTCTTGCCCCAACTCTTCGACAAGAATCCGAATAAAAAGTCCAATCAGCCGACCCAAAAACTCATGCTCTTCTAGCGGCATCGTGATTTCCAATGTGCCCTGGTCATAGGTCAGCCTTGCCGATCGCCTTTGAGGCAAAGCTTGTAGAATCTGCATATACGACTGCCAATTAAGGTGATGGAACACAACCCGTTGTTCCCCTACTGAGTGCGCCGTCAGGATATTGGTTTTGGGCGTAGTGCTAACCATACGATCGGCTCCAACAAGATCAACCTACTTCAACGGTAGCAGGCGCAAAAATTTCAGCGCGTTTGAGATCAGTTTGTTTGAGATCTAACCCTTGCTCAAAAATGGTGTCGATCGCCAGCATTTGACCATCGGTGGTCATAAATTTGTGGTCTTTGGTGGCGCGAATGGTGGAGCCATCGTCGAGGTGATATGCAAAGACAGGCTGACTGCCGCGATCGTGCCATTGGGCGATCGGCTGCGTGTAGATGTACCCCGCAGGCGTAACGCTGTAGATGGTGCAGGGGAGTTGGTTCTCAACGACTTTGCCGATCGCGATCGCGCCATACTCCACCGTCAGAATCTCCGTATCGTAGCTAAGGCAATATTCGGCAAACTTCACCATTTGCTCGAACAGATCAGAGGCAACTTTGGACTTCACGCCATTCTTTTCGGCACCTGCGACAAACATCTCCTGGTGCTTTTCCATCTCAGCTTTCTTCTTCTTACCCATCGCCCGACGCAGCAGGTCTGCCTGACCGAGGGAATAGCCGCCCATGTCCTGCGCGATTTTCATGATCTGCTCCTGGTAGACCATGATGCCGTAGGTTTCGCTCAGGATGGAGGTCAGAATCTCGTGGGGATAGTCGATCGCCTCCCGTCCGTGTTTGCGGTTGATAAATTTAGGAATCAGTCCGGCATCCAGCGGTCCAGGACGATACAACGCGAGGACAGAGGAAATATCTTCCAGACTATCGGGTTTGAGGTCGCGGACAATCTGGCGCATCCCGGAGGATTCTAGCTGGAAGACTCCTTCCAGTTCGCCCCGTGCCAGCAGTTTGTAGACTTCGGGATTGTCCAGCGGCAACCCGTCCATGTCGATCGTCTCGTGCTTCGTCTGCTCGATCAGATCAACCGTCTTCTGAATCATGGTCAGGTTCTTGAGTCCCAGGAAGTCCATTTTCAGGAGACCCAGGGATTCGATGTCTTCCATGTAGTATTGGGTGAAGACCGCACCATCAGCATTGCGCTGAAGCGGCACAATTTCATCCAGGGGTTCAGCCGCGATGACGACTCCTGCCGCATGGATGCCGACACTTTTGTTGGTGCCTTCAATGCGAATGGCGGTATCAATCCACTGACGCACGATCGGGTCTTTGTCGTACCGCTCTTTGAATTCTGGTGCAGGTGTTTCGTCGGAGATCATCACCTTCAGCTTGGTGGGCTTGCCGCGCACAATGGGGATCATTTTTGCCATCTTGTCGGCATCCCCGTAGGGAATGTTCAACACCCGCGCTGTGTCTTTCAGCACCGCTTTGGAGGTCATGCGGTTGTAGGTAATGATCTGAGCCACCCGCTCGGTGCCGTACTTTTCGGTGACGTACTGGATGACTTCTTCCCGGCGTTCAATGCAGAAGTCCGTATCAATATCGGGCATGGATTTCCGTTCGGGATTGAGGAAGCGCTCGAACAGCAAGCCGTGATGCACCGGGTCAATGTTGGTGATGTTCATCGAGTAAGCAACGAGGGAGCCTGCTGCCGAACCACGCCCAGGACCCACGGGAATGTGGTTGTCTCTGGCGTATTTGATGTAGTCCCACACGACGAGGAAGTAGGTGGCAAAGCCCATCTGCTGCATCATCTTGAGTTCGTAGTCCATCCGATCGCGGTAGATCGGCTTGATCTCCTCCCGTGACTGGCATTTGAACCGTTCGATCAAGCCCGTCCAGGCAACGTGCTCAAAATACGCATCGGCTGTGTCGAACCCCTCAGGGATGGGGTAAGCAGCGATGCGGGGTTCGCTCAGGATGTGGTATTCCTCAATTTTGTCGGCGACTTCGAGGGTGGTGGCGATCGCCTCGTCAATCACGTCTTCCGTCAGGTGATCTTGAAAGAGCGATCGCATTTCCTCAGCGGATTTGAGATACTCAGTACCGCTATAGCGCAGCCGCTTGTCTTCCGAAATCAGCTTGCCCGTTTGGATGCACAGCAGCGCATCATGCGCCTCTACGTCGAAGCAAGAGATGTAGTGCGAATCGTTGGTGGCAATAATTTGAATGTCGAGTTCACGGGCAATGTTGACCAGTTCGACGTTCACGATGCGGTCTTCCTGCGACCCGTGATCCTGAATTTCGAGGTAGTAGTCGTCGCCAAACAGGTCTTTGTACCACTGTGACACTCGCCGCGCAATTTCCGGTCTACCCTGGAGAATCGCCTGAGGCACTTCGCCACCCAGACACGCGCTCGTGACGATCAGCCCCTCGTGGTACTCCTCCAGCATCTCTTTGTTAATGCAGGGACGGGCAAACAGTCCCTTACCCTGAAAGCCTTTAAGGTGAGAAAGCGTCGTGAGTTTGACCAGATTTTTGTAGCCAATGTCGTTCTTCGCCAGCACAATCTGGTGGTACTTGGGACGACGCTCCTGCTTGGTGACATCACTATTCATGATGTACATCTCGTTGCCGATGATGGGCTTCACACCTTTGCCCTTGCACACCTTCAGTAGCTCGATCGCCCCATACATGACCCCGTGATCCGTAAGGGCGATCGCTTTCATCCCTAGCTCAACGGCGCGATCGACCAGTTCCGGCAACTGACTGGCTCCATCAAGCAGGCTGTAGTCACTGTGAATGTGCAGACCAACAAAGGACATATATTACTCAAGCATCACGCGAATCCACTAAGGTTACTCGATCTCAGGCGCTACGGCTAGGCTTTTTAGTGAGAATTGACGCTAGATATGGAGAGTGCGCGATCGTGCTAACAGTTAACTGGGCAAACAAAAATCACTCTAGTACCAATGTATCAGCACTGAGTGATTGTCCGAGTATTTTATAGCAAAATGCTAAAGGATTAAGTAAAACCCTTACCAGAAGCGGAACTGGGAACCTTGAAACGTCCCTTGAGCAAGGGCTTCGATTCAGCCCTCAGCCTCAGCCCTTATCCTTTTGCTATTGTCGCCCCTCGCACGCTGTCACCGCTTGCCTTCGCTCAAGTGCCTTCTAACGATCGTAGCGCTTCATCCATGTAGGAGCGATCGCCCAGGACTTCTAGCAGGGGACCGTGTTCACGAAATTTGACGACGCTGATGGAACCAGCCAGGGCATTGATGCGATCGCGGTAGCGCCCCAGATCAATCCCTAGCAGGCTGCACAAGATAATGCGAATGGTGGCTTTGTGCGACACGACCAGGACGTTACCAGTCTTGTGTTTTTGCTCAATTTCAGCAACCACTAAGGAGGCACGGCTGGCAATTTGCACAGAGGTCTCGCCGCCAGTGGGTGCATTCCAGGCAGGTTCAGCCAGCCAGCGAATATACTCGTCGGCGTAGTGTTCCTTCACATGCTCTTGCGTCAGCCCTTCCCATTCGCCGTAGCGAATTTCTTTGAGTCCATCACGCAACTGCATTTCCAGCCCGATCGCGTCGCAAAGGGGTTTTGCAGTCGCGATCGTGCGTTTCATGGGACTCACGTAGACGGCAGCCCAGTCCATGGTTTTATGGGCAGCCGCAAACGCCTCTGCCATTTTGATGCCATTTACTGTGAGTTCCGCATCCAGATCGCCACAATAGCCACCAGAGCGACTGTAGGTGGTTTCACCATGACGCACAAAATAAAGGGTTAGGGTCATGAGGCTTGCTTGCTATCCTCGTCGTAGTGCATTCGATAAATGGGGTTGTCGAGTCCCAGTTCATTCATGACGGTGCGCGTATGGAGAATGCGATCGGCGATCGAGAGCGAATCGCTCAAAACGCCAAACAGCGCAATTTCGGCTTCCACCTTGCGGATTTCTTGCAGTAACGCTTGCTCTACGTCACCTTCAGTTTCGTGCAGCTTGCCCAGGAGCGTACTCCGCTCAATCTCATAGTGAGAATGAGAATTTTTGAAATACTCATGGAGTTGAGTGACGAGAGAGGCGACGGACTGGTGATCGACTAGAAAACGCGGATCTTTTGTTTCCATCGGGAGGTAGGGGGGCAGAGGGGAGAGGGGAGAGGGGAGAGGGGAGAGGG
>JBGTJW010000135.1:0-17607 GCA_041744955.1 Stenomitos sp.
CACTGAAAGTACATAGGTTCCTGAAGGGCTGAAAGCCCAAGTTAATCCGTCATCGCCTAGATCGTCGTAAAAGATCTGTTGCCTCAGAAGCTCTCGTGCTATCGTTCTGCCGACAAGATCTTTCACGGCTAACAACCTCGCAATCAGAAGGTGTGTAGCAGCTAAAGCCTCCCACTAAAGTGGGTAGTTTCGACTAGCGTGCTGGGACAATGAAAAGTTAGGGCGTATCCCCTGCAAAATAAAGGTTTCAGGCAAGTCGAAGGGTCGATTGACTATTGAATGTGATGAAATGTGGTCGTTTGTTGCGTCTAAGAAAAACGAATTCTATATCTGGCTTGCAATCGACCGAGATACCCGAGAAATTGTTGGGTGTTACGTGGGTGATCACACTCGTCAAGCGGCTCGTAAGTTATGGGAGAGTTTACCTGGAATCTATCGACAATGTGCCGTTGCCTACACCGATTTCTGGCAATCTTATAAAACAGTCATTCCCAATCAACGACACCGAGCAGTAGGCAAAGAAACCGGACAAACCAATCACATTGAACGGTTAAATAATACGTTTAGACAACGCATTTCTAGACTCGTGAGAAGCAGTTTATCGTTCTCCAAAAAGCTGAATAATCATGTGGGTGCAATTTGGCACTTCATCCACAACTACAACCTCCAGCTAGCAATGCGTTGAACCTCATCACTACTTCCGAATCACTACCCACCAGATCAAAAAAGTCTGGCTCAAAATGCTCATAAATTTTCCTGCCGTTCAGTTCCTCATCCAAATTTTGGTAGTTGGCAAAAAAGAGCCGTCCCACCTGATGCTGGTTCCGACGCACCGTATTCTTATCGATTACCACCCGTTCATCAGCAGGAAACCCCGCGAATGCCCGATATGCCTGATCCTTGAGGCTGTTGCGATCGGTCAAGAACAAAACCCGATTGTTTCGCAGCACGTTCCCATGCAGCAGCTTCCACGCTAGCTGGAAAATCGTGAACGTTTTACCCGTTCCCGTTGCCATCAGCAGCAAAGCGCGGGTCATGCCCTGGCTGAAGCGGAAGAGGGCTTCAGCGATCGCCATCTCCTGATACGGGCGCACCCGCCGCCGCGTGATCTGATCCTCATACCAGGGATACTCAAACACATGTCGCCACGCATCCCAGTCAACATTGGCGCAACCCAACCGATTCAAAATCGCTCCAGGTGTAGGAACCTCAGACAGCCGCTCAAAAACACCCGTCTGGTTGTCCGTGAGAATGTAGTCGCTGCCGTTAGAGGCGATCGAGAACCGTAGCCCTAACCGATGGGCATAACGCGACCCCTGCTGCATTCCGTCTGCCGCAGGCTTATCCTCCGCTTTCGCCTCTAAAATTGCCAAGGGCATCTGCCAGAGCCGCAGTACATAGTCAGCAATGATTTTTTGAGTCGGGTCATACATTTGCTCCCCACTCAAGTTCACCCGACCAGGACCAATCTCAACCTCCCGGTCAAAGCTCCAGCCTGCATTAACCAAAGCTGGTTCAATAATTTCCTGACATGTCTGGTACTCGTTGCGTGGCATCTTTTGCTTCTCTGCCTTCTCAAGTGACTAAGCTTCGCCTTTGCTAGTATGCCCCTGCGATAGCGACGGGATCGCCTCGTCTAGCGATAGCACGCCAAAGTCCTATTTCACTTGTATCGGATAAACCTCCGAAAAGCCAATATGCTGATGCGAATAACGAATAAGCAGCCTCGTAATTCTTGGTTTTGTTATGAGAAAACGATTCTTAAAGTTAGAAGTAACGATTCTTGTGGAGTGAGCTAACTCACACTCGGCAGGTTGCTCACTCAATAACTATCTTGGGTCCTATCACCTGCACTTAGCGCAAACCTCTTCGTCGATCGCCCACTCCACCTTCTCTGAGTAATCCGGTTTCAGCCCTGCCATCCTGATTACCTTCCAGAGATCGACGCTCTCACCCCAACGATCGAGCAATGCCGCCGCCCACCGCACCCGCCGAATCTGGTATTCCTCAATGCTCTCTGTCACTGCATCTAGATGAACCTTCGTCAACGGCATCTGATCGAGATGTTGTTCGATCAGCGCCAGTTGACCGATCGCCTTTGCAACTTTGCTAATGGTGATTCTGATCGGTTTCTCGGCAACCAAAAGCTCTTGTACGGCTTCCTGCACCTGAGCCAGGATTTGCTCATCTCGTTCCTGCCAGTCTACTCGATTGTTTACATAGACAGGCTTCTGGGCAGGCGGAGAGTGCTGGTTGAGCCATGCCCGATCGTACCGATAGAGCCAGGAATAGGTAACGGGAGTAAAGCGTCGGAGTGCTGTTTTGGAAGCCTGAGGGTGCTCGCTCTGAAGGGTACTCCAGGTCTGCCGATGTTGGGTTTTGCGATCGTTGGAGCCACTGGATTGGGGACAGGGCAGTTCTGTAGCAACTACTTCCTGGGTTTTGTTGTGCGATCGCCACTTTGTTGCCAGTCCAAGGAGTTGGACATAGCGATTGACAGTTCTAGGGTCAACCTGGAGCCTTCTAGCAGTCTCTCGCAGTCCTAGTTGTTCAACTTCTACCAGATGCCTTAATTGCTGCTGCCACACATCACCCACAACTTTAATTTTCCCAGTGCGGCGTGTATCTTCCTCAGTCCGATCGGGTCCAGTGCGGCAGTAGATAAAGCCACAGGAGCAAGTAAAGGTGCCGACAGGCTTTTTCGTATCGCAGCACAGACTAATGGTCAGATTGGTGATTTTAGGTTTGAGGTAATGTTCAGCAGCAGCATTTAGGCACAGCCACGGTCCTGCACCAAAAGGCTTGTAGGTGCGATCACTTTTAAAAAACGCCTCAACAGGCACACCCAGGAACCGCATCAGCAGCAGGTGGCGGATCGGATGAAAAGCTTTGTGGTGCTTCCGCACAATGCTTGCTCACAGAGTCGCTTCGCAAAACTTTGATGAGCATAAGCAGCGACTCGCTTGTACCAGACCGTGATGCTCCTGCCACCGACCTCCAACACCAGTGTTGCTTGCCCGGGAGAGTCACAAACCTGACTGTGCTGTAAAAAAGTGCCTGTAACCCCCTGATGCATCGCTATCTGGCTATGGTGATGTAATGCCTGAGTCTCCCAGCCAGCGAGACAAAGCAGTCCCTGTTCATTGATCTGAAAAGACTCCTTCAGCAGCCAGTCTAAAACAGTTAAATCGGCTCCCTCCCAATAGAGACTAAGACCGTGGGAAGAGAGTGACCAATCTAACTGCCCGACTCGTTGGCTTGGGCTAGGATAACGTCTCTCTAGTTGTTTCAATGTCATCCCAAGCCCTGCGACTCCAGCTCGATGCAGTAAGGTCATGCTGCGATCGTTCAGCTCTAGCTGAATTCTACGAGCAGCCGAACCGGTCGTTTGTGTGAGACAACTGGTAGTCATACAGCCATTTTCTTAGGAACAAAGATCCCACAACCCATTTTTCGCTTACCACCAACACCATAAATTTGTAGTTTGAGTGAGTCCTCATTACTAAGCTCTGCTACTTCTAACCCAAAACCCACAACGACATACTGCCTGACTCTCAAGGTCTTCCGATTGAGGGCACCATGAGACCCTATGGAAAGATGCGCTTTTCCCTTAATTCCCAACTGTTGTAATTGACGCTGTGCCGCTTCTAAGAAGTTTTCAGGCTGCTGCTGTCCTTTAATCACAACCATGCGTGAGTACAAATGCTTTGCAAATTGTAGTAGATCAATATTGGGAATGCCTAAGCGGATCTTTGCTCCTGCGGCAGAAAGGCAGCATAAAACCGATACAGCGTATGGTGCTGTATCAATGCCTCAACGGTGATCCGCGAAACACAAGACAGCGATCGCACCAATGCTGTTGAGTTTCGCTGCGACCAATGATGGACAGGAAAGAGTTTGACAGTGCTCTACCTAACCGATGTCGGGAGGGGCGATCGCGCTATCCGTTTTACTTTGGTGGCATCATGACGAGGATTTCCTGGTTTCGGTGCTTCCGATATACTTTGAAGTCACTGTCGAGTGTCAGAACGGTACTTTCAGGATATAACTCTGCCATTCTGACCAAACAGGCATCCGCTAATGACATCGGCACGTTTTTATAGCGGTCAATCAATGCTTCAATTACGTTCACTTCCTCTGAGAGGCAAAAGGCAATCTGTACGGCTCCTCTGCTGACTAGAGAGAGAACAGCCTGCTGGCTACAAGAATCACGTTGCAACAAAAAACACGCTTCTGTGATGACTGCTTCGCAGGTCAGAAGAGGTAGATTAGCCGTAGTCACGGTTGCTGTTGCCCATTCATGGTATCGATCGGCTTTACTTAGTAAGGCAACCAATACACCCGTATCTAACAAAGTCTGTGGCTTCATGACTTGCCAAAGTTGTCCATGTAGCTCTTATTCGTGGATAGGTCAGGTGGTAATCCTTCCAAACAGCCAATTAAGTCTCCAGCAACGCTGAGAAAAGACATGGGTTCATCGGCAATGGTAGATTGCTCCGAGGAGAGAACTGCGGTTTCATCAATCACCAACACCACCTTAAACGTTCCAGTAGGTGAGTCTTTGGGCAACTGAATTTTGAGTTCTTTGGTGGATGTGATTGTAGCAATGGTCTCAATCGTCTTCATGGTGGCATCCTGAAAGGATTAGTCTTACTGTAGCAAGCATTTTGATTTCATCCGTTGCTATGGGCAGAGAGGAGTTTACGGCGGGAGTTGGAAATGCGGAGATATCGCACCAATGCTGTTAGGTTTCGCTGCAACCCATGATGGATAGGGGAAAGCTTGACGGTGCTTAACCCAATTTATGACGAGAGGGACGATCGTACTCAGAATTCCGATTCTAGATATACCAACGCTCGAAAACGTTCATCATCCCGAATACTGTCAAAATCTGGGTTCTGCTTGGCTTCCCTTCGGCTAAGACGAGGTGCTATCGCAATCGCTTTTTGCAAGTTATCAATTGCCGACTTAAGTTCACCTTGCAGAGCGTAGTAGCAGGCTTTAGCATAATAGACGCTCTCGTGCTCAGGGTTTTGCGTTACTGCTTCCTCACAGACAGCAAGGGCTTCAGCGTATCGACCAGCCCTCGCTAGAACAATACCGCGATTCGCTCTAAGCACCACTTCTTCAGGCTTCAAGTTGATTGCTTTGTCAATCGCTACAATAGCTTTCTCAAACTCTTGAAGGAGGCTCAACGTTAAGGCATAAGAATTCAGTATATCGGAATTCTCAGGGTCAATTTCAAGCGCCCGCTCACAAGCGGCAAGAGCTTCACCATACCGCTTCAGGTTTTGTAAAACATTTCCTCGATTTCCCCAAGCAGCAACATCTTTAGGGTCGAGGTCAAGCGCTTGTTGATAGTTTTCCAGTGCTTCCTCATACCGCTCTAGATCAGAGAGTGCGTCCCCTCGACTTCTCCAAGCAGCAACATCTTTAGAGTCGAGGTCGATCGCTTTTTGATAACTTTCCAGTGCGTCCTCATAGCGCTCTAGACTCAGAAGTGCATTCCCTCGATTTATCCAAGCATCGACCGATGTAGAGTCGAGGTCGATCGCTTTTTGATAACTTTCCAGTGCGTCCTCATAGCGCTCTAGCATTAAGAGTGCATCCCCTCGATCTGTCCAAACAACAGCTTTAGGTTCGAGGTCAATTGCTGTTTGATAACTTTCTAGTGCTTCCTCGTAGTGCTTCAGATTAAAGAGTACATCCCCCCTCCTAGAAAAAGTAAGTGCACTATCTTGCTCTAACTCTAGAGATGTTTTATAACAATCCAGCGAATCTTGATAGCGGTCTACCGCGTTTAGTAAGTTACCAATATTTGAAAAAAGACTATGTAGTAGTTTCGGACGGCAATGAGTCTGTAGCTGTTCAGCCTGATTCTTTGCTTGTAGAAGTGAGTCAATTACATCCCTGGATCGATTGCAACGCAGAGACTTACAGATCAGTCCTATACACTTACCCAAACCATCCTGCAAGTTGCCTACCTGCTCCAGCAAGACCTGCAAAGAATCCTCAAGCTTTTTCAGGTATGCCTCAACCGCCTCTTCTGACAAATCATTCTCACCTTCAAATTTAAGTTTGTAGCTTTTGGGCGGTTGACCGAGAAAAACCCAACCGAATCCAAGCGCCATTGCAGCATCCTTAAAAAACTTGCCTGTTGCGCCAGGAATCAGCGTTTGGCTTTCCTCACTTAACTCTGCATTAATAAAAGCAAAGGGTGCGATAAAGACATCTGGCTCTCGCAGACAAGCAGCGATAAAGACCTGCTCAACATAGTGCTGGAGTCCTTCTCTGCCTTTGCCAAAAAGACTGTAATAGAGAAACTCTGCGATTAATCCTCGCCACTCCTCATCCTCATACGGATCGGGTAGAAGGCTTTGAGGTTCAAAAAGGTCATCTGCTTGCTGTTTGAAGTAGTCGGCGAGTAACGCATGAGTTTTACGAAACTGATTCTGATCGTCCTGGAAGTAAGACTGTCGAAAGACATCGCGCGCCACATCATCCAAGCGAAAGCGCCCGTTGCTAAACTCAACAAAATCTGAGTGCTTCAGCCATTCAAAATAACTCTCTGCGTGATCAATGCCTTGTTGCCAGCCCGAGTCCTTGCTCCCTAACAAAACTCGAATCATTGGGAGGTCGAACCATCGGCAACAGGCTACTACTTGCAAAATCTGCCGCTGCCGGAAGTCTATTCCCTGCAAGAGTAGGTCAGCGATCGCCTGATTGCCTTTGGAGAAGTCAGGTTCTTTACCATCTTCTCGTTGCTTCCGTACCCAATCCAGATAATAGGGTAATCCCTGAGTGACTTTATAGATTTTGGCGCGTGTGCCACCCTTTTGAATGCCAATCTGCTGAAGGTAGTCCTCAGTTTTCTTCCTGTCAAATTTCTTGAGTGGTGTCTCATGCAGCAACTTCCGATCTTGATTGAGCTTGCGCCAACCTTCATCGATTTGCAGCGATCGTCGCCCAACTACCACCAGTCGCACGGGTGCAGTATAAAGCGGAGTATCTTCGACCAAATACTGCCACAGCCATTGATTGAGATAAGCCTGCGCTTTCTCATAGGTATCTAAAATCAGCACAAGTGGTCGTTCTCTGCGTTGGGCAGCTTGCATTAAACTCTCGGCAAATGCTTGCGTCAGTTGAGACACTGGCTCCAACATGAGTGCCTGTAGCTCAGGCTGATCCTTAGTGGCAGGGTGATTCCGAACTCGCTGCTGTATCCAGTCTTGTAAGCCATCGGCACCCTCACCGATTGCCCCAACAGCCGCAAATTCCGCACCTGAAGTGCCATAGGCTTTCGGTTGGCTTGAGGTAGAGGCAAAGCTTGCTGTCCCTAACCAGATAAAGCGTTCAAACCAGCTCGTAATCTTCCTTGCGTCTTCACTGCTGGTTTCTTTGCCATCCACCAACTGCTGACTCAGCTCACTTTGCGTTGTTCCAAACAACTGCTCCCGCTGTGTAAACGCATCAGTGACCGTTTCAGTGCCCCAAAGTGCCATTACCTGCTGATGCAGCTTCCGCATGAGTTTTAGCGGTGTTTCGATATCAGCCGTTTTAGCAAAACAAACCCCCAGAAAATCAACGGTTTCTGCATGAGCTTCCTGCAAGCGACCCAGTAGTGTTGTCTTGCCAACTCCACCAATGCCGCAAATATTAAACAATAGGGGCTGTTCCCCAGGCTGCTGGAGTGCGCTTGCAAAGCGGTCTAATAGCCTTTTCGCCTCATCCCGCTCGATATAGTGCTGATCTGGCACCCGCGATCGCATCGAAGCTTGACGGCTCATACCAGATTGAGCAGCCTGCTGAACCTTTTCTTTCTCCGATTGCGCCGCCTTTAAGCGTACTTTCAAATCTTCAACTTCTTTACGTTTCTCATCCCGTTGGATCTTCAGGTGTATCGGGATTGTCGATACAGTATAAGTTGCTGCTTGTACTTCAAGTTCCGTAAGCGCGTTTTGAGCCGAAGTGAGTATTCTTTCCAGAGCAACGCAATCATCCATTCGATTCCCCATTCCTCAATCGTGCTTCCAGTTCCGCGACTTCCTGTCGTTTCTCCTCTAGATCAATCCGTAGGTGAGAAGGTATCTGCAACTTGCCGTAACCAGCAGCCTGTTCTTCTAGAATAGCCAATGATCTCCGTGCCATTGCCAATGCGGGGGGCACTACCTCCTGATTCGTCATGACCTTGGATGATTCTGGATTCAAAGTAGCTTTCACAGACTTGTCTCGTCCTTTCTGCCCACCAATTGGTGCAAATTGCAGCGCCTCCAGCACAAAAGTAGTGGCATTTTGAGCAGCGGTTTGCTGACGGGCATCTTTATCTTGAGCCTTGTTACCATCTGCCCAGTCACAAATCGCTTTGACCAGAATCCAATCGACTTTCCGATCCTGACAAGCAACATACAAGCCAGCGCCTTCCATCTCACCACCAAGAGCTTCTGGCTCAAAGCTCCGCAGTTGGTTCCGAAAGTCCACATTATCTACTAGCTTTTCGCCAGTCAGAACCACACCAAAGCGAACCCTTGCACCATCCCACCTTAAGTCCGTACTCTTGAAGTGATTGATGAGCCAGGATGAGGCATGAGGTTTATCACCCCGCAAGATAATTTGCGGCTGTCCATCCTGCGTACCCATTCGTTGCAATTCGTATAACCTTAACTGTTCCGCCACCAGAATATCGCCGATAGATTGTTTCTCCTCATTGATGCCAAAGGCAATTCCAACCATAATGACGGCGATAGGTGAGAGCGTGTCAATACCCTTATAAACAGTAAGTAAAGATGCATCCAATCCCCCACTGCCCATCTCCGACTGCGTTAGAAAAACTTTCGCGCCGTTGACTTTCCCCAGGTTAAAGTACAGGCGATTGTCAATTGATTGCGCTGTTGCCCGATGACCAGTAGTTTGCTCAAACGTTTGCAGTACAGCATGGCTTTCTGTCTTAGTCACAGTGACTATCAGCACACTGACTTCAGATAGCCTTTTAGCCTCATCCCGCTGGATATAGTGCTCATCTGCTACCCACGCGCTCGAAGAAGACTGACGCGTTGATTCTTTGGATTGAGCAGCCTGCTTTATCTCTTTTTCCTGCTGAATCTTATTAACGGCTGTACGGATACCTTTCGCAACCGCTACAAATGCTGCGTCTCGATTTTCCCACGTAGTAATCGGTTTAGTCGGCTCTGGTAATCCTTGTAACGTTTGTAGAGGAGTTCCCTCAAGTGCGTCTAGATCGAGCGGTCTTAGAAAAATCGGAATAATGCGAGCCTCCCCAGCATCATGACGTTTTCTAGCCTGCTCTAGTTCAGTGCAATAGCAAAAGTCTGAGTGGACAAAGCTTGGGCTAACAAGCAGCAAAATAATGTCTGCCGAGTTTAGCTGACCATCAAGCTCTTTACGCCAATCTGTACCTGGGTCAATTTTGCGATCGTGCCAGGTTTCAATCTTGTCTTGTCGCTCTAAAGACTTCAAATGTTCCTCTAACCCATCACGCAAGTCTTCATCCTTGTGAGAGTAAAAGAAAAATACCTTGACTTTGACATCAGTCATCTAGCAAGTAACCCAAAACCTTTGACACCGTAGCCTCCATTTTGGATCAGTTTGTTCGTTGGCACCACAATAGCTTTACATTGCCCATCTTTAAATCATCTATGCAAGCGAACAAACGTGATGCGGCACCCTTATCCGATGAGGCGGCGTAGAGAGAAGAGAGTTTGGAGAGAGGCAACGATCAACCTCTGTATCAATGCCTGATATTGAGCGGTTCTTGCTTCTGTACAAGCGATCGTTACTCCCACATAAGCGATCGTTACCTCTGCATAAGCTGTCCTAACCTCTGCATAAGTCATCGTTACCTTTGCAGAAGCGATCGTTACCTCTGCACAAGTTGTCGTTACTCCTACACAAGCTATCGTTACTAACGGTGAAGCTATGGTTACTAACGGTGAAGTTGCCGTAAAGTGTGCAGGTGCGATCGTCACACTCACAAACGCAGAACAAGCGATGGGCAAACCGTTTCTCGCGCTGGCAAAGACTCAACCAACGACATCCGTACACTACGCCCGTGCAATTATCAGCTGACCCAAAAAACTTCACTGAGAAAATATGTCTTTTCTGTGCAGTTCCCTGAACCGAAAGCTTATGGTCATCAGCCATGCTAGTCTCATCCACCCTTCTCATGAGACTGCTTCTATGACTCGCAAAAAACGTACTTCTCAGATGCTCGAAAAAGCTGAACTCCGCTCCGCTGGCTTGAAAGCCGTTGATCCGACGATGGACTTTGGTGATGCCCGCAGCGTCACTAACCTCACCACCCAGATCGAAAAACTCCGCACCAAAATCGACGCTTACAACACGGCTCTCGCCATCATTGATTTCTCCAAAGCAGAAATTGCAGCCCTGGAGAAAAACCTGGGCGAGCTGGCAGACCAGATGTTGATTGGCGTTGCCTTCAAATACGGTAAAAACAGCCCCGAATACGAAATGGCTGGTGGAGTCCGCAAAAGTGAGCGGATTCGCAGAAGCACCGTGAGCCGTTTGAAGGCTGGAGCCGAAGAACCATCCTCTAGCAGTGGCACTATGCAAGCGGTTTAGTGTTTGCTTCAAGCAAGGGCGATTGCAGTCTGCTGAGTGCGTCAGACTCAGAGGCGCGATCGCCGCTTTCACCCTCCCTTACCGATTTAACTTCTGCTGCATAACTTTCCTGGCAGCTTCATAATCTTCGCCAATCAGATAGGAGAAGTGATAATAGCTGGCAAGGTAGAAATCACAGCCAAACTTCTGATAGCGATCGGCGACTGCCAGAAACCCGTACCGCGCAGCCCATTCATCGTTGAAGTAGGACTCATGAAACGAATCGTGCAGAAACAGCGTCAGCGTTTGCTTTCCTGCACCGGGAATGAGACGGATTAGCTCAATATTTGGATGATGGGAGCGTGGTACTGGCAACAGCACCTCAAACCCATCAAACGTCAAAAAATCTGCCAAATCTGCTTCGGTTGTTTCATAATAAGGAGAGGGGTTTTCTGGTAGTGCGACAAAATGCCGCCACGACAGAAAAAACTCGTGCTTGGCATCAAGTCCAGGATCGATGTCTAACCGCCAGCGATCCTCCTGACAAAGATCCTGTATCACTTCACCGGGAAGATCTGTCAGTTTCATATATTGACCTATTCCACAGTTACAGATTTAGCGAGATTACGTGGCTGATCCACGTCTAAGCCTCTGCGTGCAGCAATGTGATACGCCAGCAGTTGCAGGGGAATGACCGTGACGATCGGCGACAGAATCTCATCAACATGGGGTACGGGAATCACCGTATCAAAGGTTTCTGCCGCTTCGTGTTCATCCATTGGCGTGACACCAATCAGACGGGCATCGCGGGCTTTGGCTTCCTGGGCATTAGAGAGCACTTTTTCAAAGACCGTTCCCGGCATCGCGATCGCCACTACAGGCACCTTTGCATCCAGCAGCGCAATCGGTCCGTGCTTCATTTCGCCAGCGGGATAGCCTTCGGCATGGATGTAGCTAATTTCCTTCAGCTTGAGCGCACCTTCGAGGGCGATCGGAAAGTTAATGCCCCGTCCTAAAAAGATAAAGTCCTGCGTTTCGGCAAAGTCGTGAGCAAGCTGCTCGATGTAGCGTTCCTGGCTTTCCAGCACGGCTTCAATTTGTGCAGGTAGCTGCTGCAAGCCTGCTAACAGTTGTTCTAGCTGTGCGGGTGCAATGACTTGACGCTGCTGTGCCAGGTCGATCGCCAGACAATAAAACGCCATCAATTGTGCGACAAATGTTTTCGTTGCCGCTACGCCAATCTCAATGCCCGCGTGAGTATCAATAATGTGAGGCACTAGGTCGCCTAGCGAGCTTTCGGGACGATTAGTAATGCCCAACAGTCGTGCCTGAAATTCTGCTGCGTGTCCCGATCGACGCTGCTTTTCCATTGCCAATGCCGCTAACGTGTCTGCCGTTTCGCCTGATTGCGTCACGCCGATCGTGAGGGTGTTTGGGGTCAGTGGTGAGGGTGCGTAGCGAAACTCAGACGCATACTGCACAGAGGTGGGAATGCCTGCTAATTGCTCTAGCAGATACTTCCCAACTAGAGCTGCGTGCCAACTGGTGCCACACGCCACGATTTGAATGTGTTGCAAATCGGCGTACAGGTCAGCAGGCAAATTCAAGCGCACGGGCGAATGGGTATGGTCAGCGGCGGTCCAATGACTGTCAATATAGGTTTCCAAACACGATCGCACGACTCCTGGCTGCTCATAAATTTCCTTGAGCATAAAGTGTTTGAAGCCCTGCTTTTCCACCATGACCGGGTTCCAATTCAGCGTCCGGGGTGTTTTTTTGAGGCGCTGTCCCTCAAAGCTGTAGACTTCCACTCCCAGCGGAGTCATCCGTGCCAGTTCACCATTATCCAGGGTCAGTACTGCGCGGGTGTAGGGGACGATCGCAGGCGTATCCGAGGCACAATAAAACTCGCCCTGCCCAAAGCCAATGACGACGGGAGCCTGTTGCCGCGCCACAATCAACTCGTCAGGATAATCAGCCGAAATAACGGCGATCGCAAACGCGCCTTCTAACCGATTTGCCACTTGCCGCACCGCTTCTAAAAAGGGCGACGGTTCGATCGAAACCAACGGGCTGGCTTCCATACTTTCGGCTTGCTGTAGCACTTCAGCAATCAAATGCGGAATCACTTCTGTATCCGTGTCCGAGCGGAACTGACAGCCTCGTTCTTTCAGTTCTTCCCGCAGTTCACGGTAGTTCTCGATAATGCCGTTTTGGATGACCGCGATGCGCTTTGCTGTATCGGTATGAGGATGGGCGTTATATTCTTCAGGCTTGCCGTGGGTTGCCCAGCGGGTATGGGCAATGCCCACTCGCGCGGGATTATCCTCACCAGCCAGCTTCTCTTCCAGGTTGTGCAGTTTGCCCTTAGCGCGGACGCAATGAATCTCGCCCTCCAGCACCGTGGCAATCCCAGCAGAATCGTAACCGCGATATTCCAGCTTCCGCAGCCCTTCGAGCAAAATGCTGCTTGCTGCCTGGGTGCCAATATAGCCAACAATTCCGCACATTTGGGGTTGCTCCACCTGAACCTACATACCCGTCAATATACTCCGTTTTTTTAATCTCTAAGGGGGAGAGGAGTGAGGAGTGAGGGGAGAGGAGTGAGGGGAGTAGGGGTTGAGAGAACAAGTTTTGAGTTTTGAGTTTTGAATGACTGTCCTCTGCCCTCTGCCTCCTGCCTTCTACCTTCTACCTTCTGCCTCCCGCCCTCTGCCCTCTTCAGCAATCCCAGGCACCGGCGTTATGAATGCGATATTCCGATCGTAGTGATGTCAGATCGCGATCGAGTACGGTCTCAGGGTTGATCGCGGCATTAATCTTTTTGGGCAATGCTAACCCTTGCTTGACCCCCTTCAGGTACAGTTGGCAGACCTGCACAGGGTTATGGTAGATGCCGCCCCAGGCTTTGCCCTGGATGGACTGCCACAAAAGCTCTAGAAACACCACAAAGCTTTGCGCGTAATAGTACCAGGGGCGTTTCCAGGTGAGGGCGGTCAGCAAAAAACCAATCAGTTGGAGTTCTTGTTCCAGTGCTGTGCTGTAGCCCGTGACGATGTGCATGATGTCGTGCCGCTGCATATCGCACCAGGGAATGAGCATAATGCCAACCCGAAGGTCTTGATCTCGCACAAAGTCGGGGTTTGCCTGGTAGTAACGTTCTAGCCCCTGCCGTAGCGTGAGGGACGGTTGCGGTGGGTAGGTAGAGACATTGATAGGGTCGATCGCATCCATTAGGATTTTTACTAAAGCGTTGGTTTTAGTCTTGCTCTAAATGCATGACTCAATGCTTGGGCTGGTGACAGTCAGCAGAAGTGTCACAAATTTGAGGTAAACTTTACGCGAAATTACTAGAGTCAACCTATCGACTTCATGGTTAAGTTAAAGCATTTTTCAATCTGTAGAGCGCCTGTTTAAGGCTCTAGAGCTAAATTTGTTTTTCTTGACCCCGTTTTGGGCATCTTTCTTACAAGTGGTTTGATGCATTGACTGCTAAAAAGTTCCGAAATGGTCAACGCTGTCGATGATGTCATGGAGGAGTGTCTCGAATTCGGAAGTTTGGCTTCTGAATCGTTAGATTCGGTTTTAGCGCTCTCAAAAATCACCTTTTCACAACAAAGAGTCACATATGTACGGTGTATACATCAACAGCATCGGCAAGTTTTTGCCTGGAAATCCGATCGCCAATGACGAAATGGAAGACTATTTAGGGAAAGTGAATGGTCGCCCCTCAAAAGTCAAACATCGTATTCTCAAAAGTAACGGCATTCAGCAGCGCTATTATGCCCTCGATCGCCAGCAACAAACCACCTATAGCAATAGCCAGATGGCAGCGATCGCCGTGCGTGATGCCTTAGCCAACGCGAATCTAGAGCCGGGTGCGATCGACCTTCTCGCTGCTGCCACCAGTTGGTCAGATTTGCTTGTTCCTGGCTTTGCTAGCATGGTGCATGGTGAATTGGCGGAACTATCACCCCTCGAAATTAGTTCTAATCAGGGCGTATGTTGTGCGGGCGTAACGGCATTAAAATATGCAGCCTCACAGGTGAAGTTAGGCGAAAAACGAGCGGCGATCGCCGTTGCCTCAGAGCTACCCTCACGACTGTTTAAACACACTCATTTTGAAGCTGAAGCAAGCGTCAAAGCGGGAAAATCCCTCGGTTTTGATACCGAATTTCTCCGCTGGATGCTGTCTGATGGTGCAGGTGCTTTTCTCGTTCAAAACCATCCTAATCCTTCAGGCATTAGTTTGAAAATTGAATGGATTGAGTTGATTTCTCATGCCAATGCCTATCCCGTTTGTATGTATGCTGGCATAGAAGATGACAGCGCACAAAAAAGTTGGATGGACTATCCTTCCTATCAGCAAGCCGCTGAAGCCGGAGCCATCAATCTCCGCCAAAATATTCGACTTTTAGATCATGTGATCAAGCTGGGTGTTGAAGGTTGGCTTAAGTTAATTGAACTGGGTCGCGTGCAGCCCGATGACATTGATTGGTTGCTGTGTCATTATTCCTCCCACTTTTTTCGAGGGCAAATTGTGGAACTGCTGGAGAAAGCAGGCTGCATGATTCCTGAAGACAAATGGTTTACCAATCTCTACACACGCGGCAATACAGGGTGTGCATCCATCTACTTAATGCTGGAGGAATTATTCCACTCTGGCAATCTGCAACCGGGGCAAAAAATCTTCTGCTTCGTGCCAGAAAGTGGACGATTTACGACAGCTTATATGATGTTGACGGTTGTGAGGAGTGGGGAGGCAGAGGGCAGAAGGCAGGAGACAGAAGCAGAGGAGGCAGAAGGCAGGAGGCAGGAGGCAGAAGAGAGCAAGGGCGTTATGCAAAACTTAGAACTTTCTGGCGTAGCGGCGCAAAGCACGACTCAAAACTCAAAACTCGAAACTCAAGACCCTTTCCCCAACTCCCCAACTCTCATGCCTCAACCTTCCAACGACCTAACTCAAAACTCTCTAGCGCAGCGGCACGAAGTGCTACTCGAAACTCAAAACTCTCTCCCATTCCCCACTCCCCACTCCCCACTCCCTACTCCCGAAGAACCCGTTTCTGCTTACCTGCTGCGTCAACTTGCCCTCGTCTGGTTGGAGTTTGAGCGTGAGATTCGTTCCGTTCCCATTGTCCGTAAATTGCATCGCGGTGAGTTTACGGTGGATGACTACAAGGCGATGCTGCGAAATTTGCGTCCGCAGGTGGTGGAAGGGGCGCGGTGGATTGCTCGTGCTGCATCAAATATGACGGACTTTCGGCTGCGATCGACCTTCATTGGTCATGCTCAGGATGAACACCGCGACTACCAGATGCTAGAGCGCAACTATGTCTCGATCGGTGGTGCGCTGGAGGACATTGTGAATGCGGAGAAGAACATTGGTAGTGAGGCACTGTCGGCGTTTATCTTTCACCAGGCATCACGCGAAAATCCGGTAGACCTGCTGGGAAGTATGTTTATTATCGAGGGCTTGGGCAACAATCTGGCGGGACAGTGGGCAGCAAAAATTCAGCAAACGCTGGGGCTGAAAGATGAACAAGTGTCGTTTTTGGGCTACCACAGCGCAAATGACGAAGCACATTTGGGCAAGCTGAATGAACTGATTAACGCCGAATGGATGACGACAGAGATTGCCCAGCGGATTGTCAAAACTGCTCAGGTGACAGCGCGACTTTACTTGCTGCAATTGGAGGAAATTCGGTGATGACCACCCCTTCGTAACCATGAGGACTGAGTATGAACCGAAGCCCCAACCTGTTGAAGCACGTTCTAGTGGCGATCGCAAGCTGTCTGGTGGTGCTACTGATCCACTCGATCGTGCCGCTTCAAGCTCAGTCCCAACCCGTTGTTGCAGTCAACACTGTCTACTATCCAATTAACGGCGCAACGGCTGGACAACTGCGCCAACAAATGAACCAATTGGGACCGCTGAGCCAAACGTCAGGGCAGCGCTTTGATGGGCGTACTGATTGGTATGTGCGCTGGAACTATCAATATTTCAGTCAGGGAACTAGCTGCCAATTAACTGCAATTCGAGTTAGAGCCGATGTCTCGCTCACCCTGCCACAGTGGAAGCAACCCGCCAACGCTGCGAACGGGTTGGTCAATCGCTGGAACCAGTACATTAAAGCACTGCGCCTTCACGAAGATGGGCATAAAGACAATGGCATTGCCACCAGCCGGGAGATTTTACAGTTGCTAAAACGGTTTCCGGCAAAAGGCTCTTGCTCAGAACTGGGGGCGGCGGCAAATCAGGCGGCTCAAGGCATCATCAGTCAGTACAACCAGCGTGACCTCGACTACGATCGCAAAACCCGACACGGTGTCACTCAGGGTGCCGTCTTTTCAGGTTGAGTTACCTTACGCTTCACTTCACTATTCAATTACAAGAACTATGGACGTTGTTTCTGCTTCCACTCAAGCGCCAATTCAACCGCCGATCGAGCCATTGCCACTGCAATCTGACCTGAATCCTTACCGACCCGAACCGCACGATCGCCGCAATCCTAATGCCTGGGATGCACTGTATGTCGATCAGGCGATTCCGGTAGACCTGATTGCAAAGGGCTACATGATTCGGGATTTAAGAAACTGGACGCGCAGCTACCTCTTATTGCCGATCGCTTTGATTGCGAATGTGCTGCTGGCAATCATTATGACGGTGAAGCGGCTGTTGCCCTTCCAGTTCAGCAACTACACGCTGATGCATCGATCGGCTGCCTGGTTTCTCAACACCTTCGCGTCGCCAGAAGCCTGCTACCTGATTGTGCGGCACATCTGCCTCGGCTCCAATATTGTCAACTTTCTGATTGATAACGGTCCTGATCCGGCGATCGAAAAATCTAAACTCTACCCCAGCACCATTAACGATCTGGCAGAGAATGCATTTCTCGAACACGATCTCATTCTGTATAACTTCGTGCTGGACTACAGTAAGGCACAGCGCGAAAAGCCTCACTGGATACAGCAGGTGCAGGCACGCGGATTGAATTTTGACAGCATTAAATCGGTGCAGGTAAACATTGA
>JBGTJW010000136.1:0-16570 GCA_041744955.1 Stenomitos sp.
TAAATAGTCACATCGGTGAGCGCTGTAACCTTTAGATAGAGATTGTGCTATGTACTGGAACTTGGCGAATGGCAGGGGCGATCGCAGTATGCTTAACTATGGCTTACCGACGGGAGTCTGACTGTTAGATGACCCCTCCGTGAAAACCTGACGGAATAGGTTGATTTGTGCAACAGCAGTTGAAGCCGCAAGTATTTCAAGCTGCTGTAGGGAAGAAGCACTCGTTTCGAGAAGGAGATTTCCAGGCAAAAATTGCCTTGGAGAAGAAACAGCCTCACCATGATGTGCTTGATCAAAAGTGCAAGCATGACGGTGTAGAGAACTGTAAAGGATTGCTCCTTACTACTTGACTGTCCAGTCGGGTGGAGACTTTAAGATGAGCGTAATGCCTCATTAGGAGAGCTTGAAGGATGGCAATCGAACTGACTGTGCCCAATATGGCTTGTTCTGCCTGTAGCGATACTATTACCCAGGCTGTGCAGGCGATCGACCCTAGTGCAACGGTGCAAGCCGATACTAAAACGAAACTCGTTGTGATTGAAACGCAAACGCCTGAAGCAACGGTGAAAGCAGCGATCGTGGCGGCTGGCTATTCTGTCACTTAAATGAGGTCCAGAAGCATGGAAACCGTCAATCTCAAATTGCGGGGCATGAGCTGCGCGTCCTGTGCCAATAGCATTGAGGGCGCGATTCGTTCGGTGCCAGGAGTCAGTGCCAGCACTGTAAACTTCGGTGCCGAGCAAGCCACTGTCACCTATGACCCTCAAAAGACCGATCTGGAGAACATTCAAGCTGCGGTGAGTGAAGCAGGCTATGCAGCCTTCTCGCTCCAAGACCAAAGCCTGCTGGCTGGCGAAGACGATACCGAAAAGGCGGCGCGTGTAGCAGGGCGGCAGCTTACACGCAAAGTTGTGGTTGGCGGCATTCTTAGCACTGTGATTATGGTCGGAGCCATGTCTGCCATGTTCAACGTGCCGTTTCGCATCCAGGCGTTAGATAGTCCCTGGGTACAACTCGTACTTGCAACGCCCGTGCTGTTCTGGTGTGGGGCTGATTTCTTTAAAAATGCCTGGAAAGCCGTCAAGCGACAGACCGCAACGATGGATACGCTAGTGGCGATCGGCACAGGCGCTGCCTACGGCTATTCCATCTTTGCCACGGTTTTCCCTGGTTTTTTTACCGCTCAGGGACTGATGCCAGAGGTGTATTACGAAGCCGCCGCCGTCATCATCACCTTGATTTTGCTGGGACGGCTGTTTGAAAACCGCGCCAGAGGTCAAACCTCAGATGCCATCCGCAAACTGATTGGGCTACAGGCGAGAGATGCCCGCATTGTCCGGGCTGGGCAAGAAATGGAAGTACCCATTCAGGACGTGCAAATTGGCGATGTCGTTGTCGTCCGTCCGGGTGAAAAAATCCCTGTCGATGGAGAAGTGGTCGAAGGCTCCTCGACGATCGATGAGTCGATGGTTACAGGCGAAAGTGTACCCACCCGGAAGCAAGCGGGCGATGAGGTCATTGGAGCCACCATTAATAAGACAGGCAGCTTCAAATTTCGTGCTACCCGCGTTGGCAAAGATACGGTGTTGGCTCAGATTGTCAGGCTGGTGCAGGAGGCTCAAGGCTCGAAAGCGCCCATTCAGCGGTTAGCCGATCAGGTGACAGGCTGGTTTGTGCCGATTGTGATTGCCATTGCGATCGCGACCTTTGTCATCTGGTTTTTGGCAATGGGCAATTTCACCCTGGCGCTGATCACTACCGTTGGTGTGCTGATTATTGCCTGCCCCTGTGCGCTGGGTTTAGCGACACCCACATCCGTCATGGTGGGTACAGGCAAGGGCGCAGAAAACGGCATTTTGATCAAAGGTGCCGAGAGCTTAGAACTGGCGCATCAAATCCAGATCATTGTGCTGGACAAAACGGGCACCATCACGCAGGGCAAGCCCACTGTGACTGATTTTGTCACCACTCAGGGCACTGCAAATCGCAATGAGCTAAAGCTGCTGCACCTGGTAGCCTCGGTGGAACACAACTCAGAACATCCCCTGGCGGAAGCCGTCGTCAACTACGCTCAGGCGCAACAGGTAGAGTTAGCCAACGTGCAAGCTTTTGAGGCGATCGCGGGTAGTGGTGTGAAAGGCACCGTGTCCGATCGGCTGGTGCAGATTGGCACGCAACGCTGGTTTAACGAGTTAGGCATTCATACCCAGGCTCTGCAACACGATCGAGACCGCCTGGAAGCACTTGGCAAAACTGTGATCTGGCTTGCCATTGATGGTGAGATGCAGGGAATTATGGGCATTGCCGATGCAATTAAACCCTCGTCGGCTCAAGCCATTCGAGCCTTGCAGCGCTTAGGTTTAAACGTCGTCATGCTGACGGGAGACAATCGCCCTACGGCTGAGACGATCGCCCGTGAAGTAGGCATCTCACAGGTTATTGCCGAAGTGCGCCCCGACCAGAAGGTCGCCGTGATTGAGTCACTGCAACGCGGCACGATGAATGTACCCGCCGCTGCCTCCAGGACGTTAAAGGCAAGTGCCAAAGCTAAACAGACTAAAGCCAAACAGACTAAAGCCAAAATCGTGGCAATGGTGGGCGATGGCATTAATGATGCTCCGGCTCTGGCTCAGGCAGATGTGGGGATTGCCATTGGAACGGGAACTGATGTGGCGATCGCCGCCAGCGATATCACCTTGATTTCGGGCGATCTGCAAAGTATTGTCACCGCCATCCAGCTATCCCGTGCCACGATGCAAAACATCCGTCAAAATCTCTTTTTTGCCTTTATCTACAACGTTGCTGGCATTCCGATCGCCGCTGGCATTTTGTTCCCCTTCCTTGGCTGGTTGTTGAGTCCCATGATTGCAGGTGGCGCAATGGCGTTTAGCTCGGTCTCAGTCATCACAAATGCCCTGCGGTTACGAAACTTTCAGCCCAAAGCGACCACATAAGCTGGCAATAAGCTGGCAGGAGGCTTCATCAATGGTTAGCAGAAAAACGGTGGTTGCCAAGCTTGCAGGTTTGGGTTTCTTTTTGGGTCTAGCTTCAAGCGGGGCACTTCTTTCTTCAAGCGACCACGCTAACGCTCAGATGCCAATGGCAATGCCCGAGCATCAAACGACTCAGTTTCACCGTCTTGAGCAACCGCTGGGGCTAAAAATTGGTGTGGCTGTGGGTGGTGCTGCGTTAATGGGGCTAGAACTTTGGTGGTTTCTCTTCAGCAAAAAGCAGTCAAGAAAGGCAGAAGCCATGCAAGGCGTGCAGGAGCTAACTATCATCGTTGATGGTGGCTATGAACCCAGTCGCATTGTTGCCAGCGTGGGGCAACCCATCCGGCTCAATTTCTTTCGCAAAGATCCCAGTAGTTGTCTTGAAACCGTATTAGTGCCTGCTTTCCAAATTGCACAGAAGCTGAGTTTGAATCAGGTCACGGCGGTGGAGTTTACGCCAGACAAGCCGGGGCACTATCCGTTCACCTGCGGTATGAATATGTTTCAGGGTGTTGTGGAGGTTGAAGCGGCTGCACCGAAGCCAATGCGTCAGCTTGCTGCACGGCAAGGAGATCTGAACTAAGGTCGCCTTTACCGTTGATAGCAGAAACCAAACGCCAGCCACGGCTTTTGTCGTTGGTGGCAGCAGAACGTTTTTTTTGGCGATAGAACTTCGATCTTTGGCGACAGAACTTCGATCGCGCAGTGCAAGACTAGGTGGCGCATTGCAACCATACTTTTGGGGCATGGCAGTCGATGTAGACTGTCTGGCTCGCCTTTGTGAAAAATGGGTATGCTGACTTAGACCCAAAGCCAACCCGAAAACCACGGTCTTTTACCACCAGGATAGTGAACCATGAACCAGCCAGCGATCGATGCCCTAGAGAAAGTTCGTCAACAGTTTGACCAAGCTCCGTACCCGAGAGTGCCGCTAGAGCAATCGCCCAAGCAAGATGCTACTAATCTTTATACGCACAACTTAGCCACAGCCTTCTATCTCAGAAATCAGCAGATCATCAACACGCAGGGAGCCGTCATTCTAGATGCCGGTTGCGGCACTGGCTATAAGTCCTTGATGCTGGCAGAGGCGAACCCAGGAGCCACGATCGTCGGCGTTGACCTCTCTTCAGAATCAGTCAAGCTGGCAGAACAGCGCCTGAAGCATTACGACTTTCATAACGCTGAGTTTCACGCTATCTCGATCGAAGATCTGTCCAGCTTAAATCTGCAATTTGACTACATTAATGCCGATGAAGTGCTGTATCTTCTGCCTGATCCAGTGGCAGGGCTTCAGGCAATGCAATCGGTCTTAAAGCCAAATGGCATCATCCGCACCAACTTTCATAGCGCCTTGCAGCGGTTTGTTTACTTTCGTGCCCAAGCATTTTTCAAAGCCGTCGGTCTTATGGACGGTACATCTCAAGAAGAGAACATTGCATTGGTACGGCAGACCATGCAGTCTTTGAAGAACCACGTTTTTGTCAAATCTAACGCCTGGAAACCTAACTTTGAAACAGATGACGAGGTTGTTCTGGCTAACTATCTCCTCCAGGGTGACAAAGGCTGGACAATTCCAGAGTTTTTTGCCGCCATGCGTGCGACTGATCTGGAATTCATCAGCATGGTGAACTGGCGCAAATGGGATCTGCTCAGTCTCTTTACCGATATTGATGAACTTCCCATTTCTGTGACGTTGGAAATCGGCGAAAAATCGGCAGAGGAACAGCTACACCTCTTTGAACTGCTGCATCCAGTCTATCGCCTGCTAGATCTGTGGTGTGGTCATCCCAATGAGGGTATGCCTTACACACCCGTAGCGGAATGGACAGCCGATCGCTGGCAAACTGCCCAGGCACATCTCCATCCACAGCTAAAAACGGCAACGCTGAAAGACGATCTCATTGCTTGCGTTACGCAGTCAAACCCCTTTGAAATTAGCCGCCATCTCAAAATAGTCGACGAGCCTGTCAGCATTGATAGCTTTATGGCAGGCTGTCTGCTGCCCCTGCTAGAGCAACCGCAATCTGTGACAGCGCTGGCGCAACGGTGGCAAAGGCTCCGCCCCTTTAACCCTGTGACGTTGGAACCAACCACGCTTGAAAATGCCTTTGAACGAGTGCAGCAACTCCTCACAACGCTCGAAAGCCTGGGCTACATTCTGCTGGAGTGCCCTGCCTAAAAGCCGTTGAAAGAATTGCCCAAACTTTCTGAGTGAGAGTGATATGAAAGCTGACTAAAGTGGGCAAGTTAGATTCAGGAGTTAGAAACCCAACCCCAACCCCAACCCCGCATCTTTTAAGGAGATCCTCTCATGAAGTCCGAATTTAAAGCAAAGTTCCTGAGCCACTTGATTCAAAAGAAAGAAGCCCAAGGCTTCACCCTGATTGAACTGTTGGTTGTTATCATCATCATCGGTATTCTGTCTGCTATCGCGTTGCCTTCCTTCCTCAACCAGGCAAACAAAGCCAAGCAATCCGAAGCTAAGACCTACGTTGGCTCCATGAACCGCGCGCAACAAGCTTATTACCTGGAAAAGAACGCTTTTGCAGCTAACGCTAATTTTGGTGAATTAGGTCTTGGTGTTGCGACTCAAACAACTAACTACCTCTACAAAATCAACGGTGGTGGTATTGGTACCACTCAGGTGACCAACTACGCCGACACTGTAGTTGCTACAGCTCCTCTCAAAACCTATATCGGTGGGGTAAACGTTGGCTCCATTGCAGCAACCAGCGAAGCAACCACGCTTGCTGTTTTGTGTGAAGGCAAAGTGGCTATGTCCAACGGTGGCACACAAGGCAACGCTGGTGTTGTAACGTTTGCTGCCGCTGCCGCTCCTACCTGCAATGGCAACCACGTGCCCCTGCAATAGTCTCTCTTCATCATACGGGGAATCAACCTGGCGCGTTTGCCCACTTTGGTTCCCTTGTTTGCTTTGATGGCAATGGGCTTCGTCCTGTTGCCTTTTGTCGTTTTTACCGATCGTTTTTGCCGATCGTCCTAAGCAAAGCAGAATAGTTGTAACCGTGCATCGACTGCCAGAATTGCCCCATGAGTGATACCTCTTTTTTGACCGATAGCTTGACCTGGCACCCACAGGCGTATACATGGCTGCTTCAGGAAGACTACAGCAACGCCATTCGCTTTTATGAGCAGGCGATCGACGCTGAACCTGACACCAAAGCGCACTATTGGCATTTAGGTTTACTGTTGCTGTTGCAGGGGCAAGAAGCAGAGGCACAGACAACCTGGCTGTTTGGTATGTCTGATGGTGAACCCGAACAAATTGATGATTGGACAGCCGAACTGATTCAGGTATTGCAAACAGAAGCCGCACGACAAGAACTGTTGCATCACCACACGCTTGCCTGGGCTGTCCGTCAGCACATTCATGAAATTGATCCTGGCGACCTCGCCAATATGTTGCGCATTGTGCAGCACGCGATCGCCCTGGAGACCCTCACCAGTGAGGATCTAGAGGCATTGGGTGTGATTGAGCAACTACAAGCTGAGCCAACGATCGAGGGTGACGCGACCTTGCTGCTGGAGGTGCTGGGCGGTGTTTTGGCAACGCTTTCACCCGTTCCGATCGCGCTTGAGTTTGCCGATGCTTGCTTCGATCGGCTTCACGAGTACGAATCTCTCATGGCAGTTTTGCTGCCCGCTGCTATCAAACTGGCGTTTTCAATGCGGCAACCGCTTTTTGCTGCACACCTGTTAGAAAAATATCTGCACCGCGATCCAGAAGATGTGGAAGTTTTGGGGCATCTATCAACGTTCTATCAGAATGCTGGGCAGTACGATGAAGGCATCGCTGCTGCACAACGGCGCTATGACCTGACAGACGATTTGCCAGAGAAAATTTTCTCCAGTCACCTTGTTCTGCGAGGGCTAATGACGGCGGGTGGACATTGGCAAAAGGCGCTGACAGCCTTACAGCAACATGAGCAGTTGTTGAAGGCGCTGATGGCAGAGCCGCCGATCGACATCCATCCAGTTCGCACGACCCGTTTATTCACCTCAACGTATTTTTTGCCTTACTTCAGAGATGATTTGAGCCAAAATCGCGCCCTTCAAAATCAAGTGATGGCGCTGTGCTGTAACAATGTGCGAACTAACGCTGAAGCCAATGTCGCTCACTATCAGCAGCGAAACCGTTCTAGCCGAGGCAGCACGGCACCTCGATCGCTGAAGATCGGGTACTTGTCACACTGTATGGGTAGGCATTCGGTTGGCTGGCTAGCACGATGGTTACTGCAATATCACGATCGCGATCGGTTCCAGCTCTATGGCTACTTCATCAACGAACGGCAAAACGATGCGCTGTACGATTGGTACATTAGCCAGTTTGATACAGTGTGGCGGCGTGGTGTTGATGGCTCAAACAATACGCTGGAGCTAGCAGACAGAATTGCTCACGATGAAATTGATATCTTGATCGATTTAGACAGCATCACCTTAGATCTGAACTGCGAAATTCTCTCGCTCAAACCCGCACCTATTCAAGTAAGCTGGCTGGGCTGGGATGCGTCAGGTATCCCAACGGTTGACTACTTCATTGCCGACCCTTACGTGCTGCCTGATTGGGCACAAGACCATTATCCAGAAAGAATCTGGCGCTTGCCCCAAACCTATATTGCGGTAGACGGTTTTGAAGTGGGTGTGCCAACGTTACGCCGTGACCAGCTTCAAATTCCAGAGGATGCGATCGTTTACCTTAGCGGTCAGAAAGGCTATAAACGTCACGCTGATACGGTGCGTCTGCAAATGAAAATTCTTGCAGCAGTGCCCAATGGCTATTTTGTGATTAAAGGGTTGGCTGACGAAGCCGTGATGAAAAACTTTTTTATCGAGATTGCCGAAGCCGAAGGGGTGTCTAGCGATCGTCTCCGCTTCCTGTCAGAAGTTGCCTCCGAAGCCACCCATCGAGCCAATTTAGGCATTGCTGATGTTGTCTTAGACACCTTTCCCTACAATGGCGCAACGACAACGCTAGAAACGCTTTGGATGGGTATTCCACTGGTCACGCGGGTGGGTGAGCAGTTCGCCGCACGGAATAGCTACACCATGATGATGAATGCAGGTATTACTGAAGGCATCGCCTGGACGGATGAAGAGTATGTTGAGTGGGGCATTCAGTTGGGCAAAGAGCCTGCACTGCGGCAGCATATTGCCTGGAAGCTGCGCCAGTCCAGACATACCTCACCCCTCTGGAATGCCAAACAATTTACCCACGAAATGGAAAACGCTTACGAGCAAATGTGGAAAATCCATACGCAGTAAGGCGATCGCAATTGCCAAATGGCTCAACGCCAGTCTTAAATGCCATAGGCTATGGGCGAGTTTTGCTTGTACAGCAGCAGTTTCAACCACTGAGATAACAAGAATTGTTGGTCACATCCTCGCAAGGGCTGATGATTGCTTACCTTACGAGGATATGATTTAGGCTGCCAAAGACGGCTGTAAAACTTTTAGTGATAGCTCTGCCGCATAGGAATGTCTTCCTTTAATAGCGGGTTGCTTAACGGTTCACGAGAGGCGATAAAGACCGCTCGCTTAAATTCCAATCGAGTCAGGTCAGCCGACCAGTCAGTGGGGAACTCCTCGTGATCTGGCTGTGTGATGGGCATATAAACAAACGCAAAATGCTTTTTGAGCTGGTTGTAGACCCAGAGCCTTGTAGGACGACAGCCCTGCCCTGTAATACTTTGGGTTGGACTATCAGCGGGTTCAGAGCAAGGGTTGAGCGCTTCACCCTGATCAAATGAAACAACCGTTTCCAGCAGTACCAGCCCTTGACAGTGGTTAGCCATGAAAGCGATCGCTTCGGTTGGGTTTTGCAGATGGTAGAGCAACCCGTAGCAGTAAACAATGTCAAACGTTTGATCTAAGCTACTGCCAGGATCATCCAGGTCTAACAACATTGTGTCCAAGTCAGGATACCGCTGCTTCAGAAGCTCAAAATTATCTTGCCGACCTTCAGTGCTGACAACCTGGCAGCCGCGATCGAGAAAGAACGGTGTGTGATCTCCAATGCCTGCTCCGACTTCCAAAACGGTCATACCAGTCAAATTCAGGTTCAGGCTTGCTAGATGAGCCTGTCGTTTCTGGTTGTGCTGTAAGTAGTGGGCAGAGTTGAATGATTCAACTGGAGAGGCGTAAGTGATCGATGCCGGAGGTGGGTTTGCTGCTAAAAAGTCGGCAGCAGCACCTGTAATGTAATCCTGCAAATTGGTAACGGCTGGAAATGTACTTAGCCCAGCTTGAACCAGTGCAGGAATTTGAGTCAGACTTTCAACAATGTGGTTGGCAACGTTATAAATTGGGTCGTTGCCGTAGTGCAGTGTCAGATACTCCAGCAGTTCCAACGCATAGTCAGTAAACTCTAAGGCATCTGCAATGCAAGCAAGCTTAAAAAGCTGATCGGGGCTTTTGAATTGAGCGTTTGTATCTTCTTGAAGGAGATCTCGCACGTAAATAGCATCTGCCCAAAGCACCTGACCAGGACGTTCTGTGGAATGGAGTTGCGATCGCTGTCCACGAGAAAGCGGCGCTAAGTCAAACAGCGTAAAACCTTGCCGTCTCAGGTAGGTATCAACATCGGCAAATAATGGCTCGTTGGCATACAGGTGAGAAAATTCAACCTCGACTTGAATCGCCAAAACACTACGCTCTAACAGCCAGGATGCACCTTCTAAAACCTGCAAACTTGCACCCTGCACGTCAATTTGTAAAAAATCAATTTCATCAATGCCTTCAGTTTGAAAGACTGTATCCAGATTAGTGGTTTCAATGTCAGTGGTAGACTCTAACGCCACCATTTCTTGTAAGCGCAAAAACCGTTTTAAGTAAGGAGCATTGGGCGGGTATAACGAGCTACACTGCGGGTTGTTCGTGATGTAAAGCGTTGATGTGCCCACTTCTTTTGCGATCGCTAAGGGAATGTGTTGTTCGATCCAATTAAGCTCTCGCCTTTCAACATCAGCATTCGCGGCTTCGCAAGCATCGGCATCGGCATCAAACCCATAAATCGTCAAATTAGGCGCAAACATACCCCACGCCTGCGTTCCGTAGTCATCTTTGGTGCCAGTTTTGCGAGAACCAACATTGCAAAGGGTGACATGAACTGGGTCTAAACAACCGTTTTTCTTAAGGCTCGGAAGAAAAAATGCCATAGGTAGGGTTCTCACAAAACAAGGATGGATTGAACAGCGTTTTTTACTTTCGCAGACCGAAGGTCGCCACTTTCGCTAGGGGCACTGCAATGATGTTGAGTCCCTGCAAATCCTCTACAGATTCGATCGCAATTAATGTCTGCAAGTAGGGCTGATAGCGGAAGAGTTGGTAACCATTGGCATTCAGAAAATTAGCGACAGGTGCGTTACTGCCTTTACTCCCACTAATGTTTTCATACATGATGACGGGAGCAAACTCGGTTAGTAGTCGATCGCTGCCCAGCAACACTTGCAACTCATGACCTTCGGCATCAATTTTCAAGAAATCGACCTGAGTTAGGTTTTCTTGCTTCATCAAGCTGTCTAACGAAAAGCAAGCAACGTCTTCAAACGCTCCAGTTTGTGTAGCGCCATCCGTTTCAGCCGTGATGATCTGATTCATTTCACTGGCGGACTGTAGCGATAGCCGTGCTGTACCGTCATAATCACTTGCTGCGCCCTGACAGACTGTAACCCAATCGCACTGATTGAGACGGCATGTTTCCTGTAGACACTGCACACAACCAGAAAACGGTTCGATCGCCAGCACCCGTCCACTTGCGCCCACTTGCACCGCCGCGCTAAAGGTGTAGACACCCACATTGGCTCCCACATCAATCACGGTCATGCCGGGTTGAATGGCACTGCGCCAGAACTCCATTTCGCGTTCAAACCAATCGCCAGCACCCAGCAACACGCTGGTGACAATACTGTGAAAGCTAGGCTCAACGACAAGCAGCAGGTTAGCCTCAAAGGGAACACAAGTCGTTGCACCGTCTAGTGCAAGTTTCGCCCACTGCCACTCGACGGCGTTGGGGTGTTGCTTTTGCACGGCGATCGCTGCTTCTAGCCAGGTTGTTGCTGCTGCTGGCTGCTGCAAGGTTTGATAGGCAAGGTACAGAGCTTGCAGAATCGGTGAACGGTTGGGTGCAAGCTGATTGGCACGCTGTAAATGAATGAGTCCTTCCCACTGATCACTAATGAGATTGGCAAGACCAAGCCGCAGATGGACAGCGGCAGAATCTGGTAAGAGTTGGGCGGCAACCTGGAGCAAACGTCGTCCAGTTGCATTGTAGAAGACGGCTTGCGATCGCCAAACAATTTCCCCAAGCAACAGCACACTCTGTTGATAAGCATTCGTGTCTGTCCAAAGTCTGCTTGAGCCTTCAAAATAATGCGATCGCGGCTCTTGCCATAGAACCGGGATGTAGATTAAACCGGGTGCGGCGGCTTGGTTGGCAAAGGCAGGTTGCAGAACGTTAATTAAGGCAGGAAAGGCAATCTGAAGGGCTTTTTCTGTTTCTCCAATCAGGCTATAGGCAAGCGCAAGATGAGCCGCACAGAGCGGATGGGCATCGGCTCCATTTTCAAAGGCTGCGATCGCGGTTTCCAGATAGAGACCACGGAGATCGGGATCGGTAGTGTGTTCTGCCTCAACGAGGGCAATGACTCCATAGTTATTCCAATCAAGTGGCGACTGTGGCTCGTCCCAGTTGGTTGCTTCTAACGCCGTGTGGATGTGGGATAAAGTGGCAGGGTCGATCGACGGACACACCTGCTGGAGGTGTTGCCAATAAAGACTGGTATAGGGGGAGGTGTTCATGGGGGTAAGAACGGTTTCACCCTGTTAGTCTGCCCTGCGATCGCGCCCAATGACACATTTGCAAAGGCGTTATCGTTAGCCCTCTCTGTGTCAGTGAGGCAAGGCATCCCATTGCAGTTATGAATAGTTGTCCGTCTTTGTAGACGTTGCAGGATGGACGTTTTAGGAACGTTGCACTTCCATTCGTTACAGCGGTATGACTGCACAGGGTTCGCTGGCATACCGCTGGAGCACTTTAGGCTTCCACTTTCACGCCTTTCCAAAACGCAATGTAGCCAGTGATATTTTTGGCAGCATCTTTGGGCGTGGGGTAGTACCAGGCAGCATCCGGATTGGTTTTGCCATCCACTTCGATCGTGTAGTAGCTGGCAGTGCCCTTCCACGGACAGCCCGTGTGGGTGTTGCTCTCTTTGAAATATTCGCGATGGATTGCATCGGGTGGAAAGTATTGATTGCCTTCTACCACTTCGCACCGATCGCTCTCGGCTAGCACCGCACCATTCCAAATTGCTTTCGGCATCGTTTGTCATCTAACAACAACAATCAAAGCCTAGCGAACTCTGATCGTTGGTGCAAGGGAAGGTGGCTTGGTAGTCAACTTGGTTTGATGCCTGGAACGGGATAAACTGAGCCGTATGATGACGATGCTACCGCCCGCAAGTGCCCAATTAACCGAAGCCACATCGATCGCCCTGGCACAAAGCCTTGAGCGCACGGACATTTTAACGTCGCTCTGTGCTTCACCGATCGCCACTGCCTACATTCGCCAAGGCTCCGGTGGCGTACCGATCGTGCTGCTACATGGGTTTGATAGCTCTGTGTTTGAGTTTCGTCGTCTGCTACCGCTATTGGCAGAAACGCAAGAAACCTGGAGCGTCGATTTGCTTGGCTTTGGTTTCACCGATCGCCCTGCTGGCAGTCTCTTCAGCCCAGCCGCCATTAAAACCCATCTTTATCACGTTTGGAAAACGCTCATTGCTCGACCCATGATTTTGGTGGGTGCGTCGATGGGTGGAGCCGCCGCGATCGATTTTGCGTTGACCTATCCCGATGCTGTACAGAAACTGGTACTCATCGACAGCGCTGGTTTTGCACGGGGTCCAGCGATGGCACGGTTCCTCTTTCCACCGTTGGGTGAACTCGCAGCTAACTTTCTTCGTAGCCCCAGCGTGCGACGCAAGGTGAGTTTTCAGGCATACTACGACTCCAGCTTTGTCTCACCCGATGCTCTTGTGTGTGGTGCCCTGCATTTAATGTGTCCCAACTGGCAGCAAGCGATTATTTCGTTTACCAAAAGCGGTGGCTACAACTTTTTGGCAGACAAAATTGCAGCGATCGAGCAGCCAACCCTCATCCTATGGGGCGACTCCGACAAGATTTTGGGCACCCAAGATGCCACCAAATTCCAGCAAGCGATCGCCCACAGCAGACTCGTTTGGGTGAAAAACTGTGGTCATGTGCCTCATTTAGAACAGCCTCAAGTAACAGCCGCAGCGATTTTGGACTTTAGCGCTGAAAGGTAGGGCAGAAGGCAGAAGGCAGAAGGCAGAAGGCAGAAGGCTAAATTAAATCCACTCTCCCCCCCCTCACTCTTCCACCTCTTCACTCTTCACCCTTCCACCCCTTCACTCTTCCACCCCTCCACTCTTCCCCCATGCCGCGAATTAACGATCCCGCGATCGTCGCTGAACTCACTGCCCTGTATCTCACTTACGAAAAGGCGTTGGTCGAAAATGATGTTGCCACGCTCGACAACTTGTTTTGGGATTCTCCGGATGTTCTGCGGTTTGGTGCCACCGAAAATCTTTATGGCATGGAAGCGATTAAAGTCTTTCGGCAAGGTCGCCCAACCAAAAACCTGAAGCGAGCTATTTCCAACCTCAAAGTGGTTACCTTCGAAGCTGATACCGCGATCGTCACATTAGAGTTTCAGCGCCTTACTGATAACGTGCTCCGTGCAGGCAGACAAAGCCAAGTCTGGCGCAAATTGCCGCAAGGGTGGAAGATTGTTTCAGCCCATGTTTCACTGCTGCCGGAGTGATGATGCGGTGTGGCGATCGAAGGGTGATGAAGTGAAGGCATGAAGGGTGAAGAGGACACCGTCTAACAGAAGTAGTTTGCTAGGCTCCCCTCATTCAAAACAGGCTAAAGGCTGAATTAACTCAAAACTCAAAACTCAAAACTTTTACCCCTCCCCCATCCCGTGCCCCTCTCCTCTACACCATTCGCCGCGTTGACTCAACCTCAGCTAGAAAGCTGGGTGGCGCAAGCAAGGGTCTATGCCCACACAGGGCGCTTGCCGGACTATATTCCTTTGTTGGCGCAGGTAGACGCTGAACTCGTCGCTGTAGGCATACGGACAGCGGCAGGACAGGGCTACGTTGCAGGCGCGATCGACCAACCATTTGCGTTGATGAGTGTGGTCAAGCCATTGTTGCTGCTGTTTTTGCTAGAAACACTGGGTTGGGACGCAGTCTTTGCGCGAGTGGGTATTGATCCGTCCGAGCAGTCCTTTCACTCGCTGGCACAGTTGAATGCCGATCGTGGCTTTCCACGGAACCCGATGCTTAACAGTGGCGCGATCGCGCTGGCTTCCGCACTGCCAGGAGAGAAGGGTGCCGAGCGGTGCGAAACGCTGCGGCTGTGGCTCAACCAGGCTGCCGGAAGCCGTTTTGTGCTGGACACTGCCATGCTGGCATCAGTACGATCGTTGCGAAACGAGGTCAACCGGGCGATCGCAGATACCCTTTTGCGAGCAGGCTACATTAATCAGGTCGAATCGGCCCTTGATACCTACAATCACCTTTGCTGTCTCGCTGGCACCGTCACGGATCTAGCGCAAGTCGGACTCTTACTCGCTCAACCAAATGTCCAAATCCAGCCAATTCATCAACGTGTGGTCAATGCTCTGATGCTGACCTGTGGCTTGTATGAAGCATCGGGTCGCTTTGCAGTACGCATCGGACTACCCACGAAATCGGGGGTCAGTGGTGCGTTGCTGTCGATTGTGCCGGGGCAAGGTGCGATCGCCTGTTACAGCCCCACACTGGACGGTACAGGCAATTCGATCGCCGGACTTTTCCTCCTGGAACAGCTTACCCAAACCTTGAACCTGAGTGTTTTTGGCTAAAACAGCACGAAGGCAGCGTACCTGCGATCGTTGATCGTTACCGGGTCTGGTGGGGGCGCAAGGGCGATCGCAGACCTTTGGGCAACAAGCTACTATAAAGAAAGGTGAAGTAATTAGAAAACGGAGTCAAAACGTATGGCAATTTTTGGACTTGGCAAAAAGCTCAGCCTTCCGACTCCTGAAGAAGCCTTGCCAGGGCGTACAGAACCGATCCCTGTACCAGCTAAGCACTTTGTCAACGGCAATCCGCTCAAGCCTCCTTATCCAGAAGGTTTTGAGGTAGCAGTGTTTGGCTTGGGCTGTTTTTGGGGTGCAGAGCGCAAATTTTGGCTGCAAAACGGCGTTTTTTCGACTGCTGCCGGTTACGCGGCTGGCATTACGCCCAATCCAACCTACCAGGAAGTTTGTTCGGGTCGAACCGGGCATAACGAGGTTGTTCAAGTTGTCTTTGACCCCGCTGTGATTAGCTACGAGGCGCTGCTCAAAGTCTTCTGGGAAAGCCACAATCCCACTCAAGGCATGAAGCAGGGGAATGATACAGGCACTCAATACCGCTCTGGCATCTACACCTATTCCGACGAACAACGGCAATTGGCAGAGGCATCCCGTGTCGCCTATCAGCAAGCGCTCAACGCTTCAGGCTATGGGGACATCACCACTGAAATCATCGATGCGCCTGAGTTTTACTATGCGGAAGGGTATCACCAACAGTACCTTGCCAAAAATCCAGGTGGCTACTGCGGTCTGGGTGGAACAAACGTGACTTGCCCGATCGGTGTTGTCACTGCATAGCAACCGTTGTAGCTCTGTAAGCTAATTAGGACTAATCAACCAGGTTTCGGCTGCACTCAACCGTTTGTTGTAGAAGTTTGAGTGCAGTCGATATTTAATTTAAAGGGGACTTTCTTTTGAGGTTGTTTGAAAAGGGTTTGGCGGTTAAAACCGCGACTACAGCAACAAAGTCCGCCGACGCGGACTACCGAGAGGCAAGCATTTTACAACCTGCGGCGGCAGTTTATCGCCTGTTGGGCATGGCTACGCTAACGTCTCTATAGCTGTGGCTTTAGTTGCCAAGGCTACTCCGTTGCTCCCCGATCGCTACCGCTTTTTCCCCTGCTGATCGGATGATCTTGGGGGTTTGAAGATTGCTGGCTTACGTTTCGTCGGCATCTACCCAAACTTTCATTTCGTTGAGCTTGAGTGGTCCAAACTGAGTCGCCAGGGCAACATCAGCGGCATCGCGTCCATAGGCGATCGCAATCCGATTACCCCGTGGTTCTGGCTGGGTGGCATCAAAGGTAAACCAGCGACCCTCTGTAGAAGCATCGCGATCGCCCAGATAGACTTCAAACCAGGCGTGCAGATCCATTGGCTCAAGCTGGTAGAGATAGCCGACTACCATCCGCGTTGGAATGCTGAGGCTGCGACAGAGAGCAATCCCTAGATGAGCAAAATCTCGGCACACGCCAATGTGGTTTTTAGCAATGTCAACGGCTGACGTAGATGCGTCGCTGGTGCCGTATTCGTAGGTCACGTTCGTGTGAATCCACTGGCGAATGGCTTCTACCTGCCCATAGCCCGGTGTACTGTCGCCGACAATCTCACTCGCCAAGCCACCCAGGCGATCGGC
>JBGTJW010000137.1:0-6623 GCA_041744955.1 Stenomitos sp.
GGCATCTCATCGAGAATTTCTTTGCCAAACTTAAGCAATATCGAGCGCTTGCCACACGCTACGATAAGCGGGCGCAGAACTTTCTCGGTGCACTTTATCTGGCTGCTACCGTGATCTGGCTTAATTGATGACACGCCCTAGCTTTAGAGGATGTTTTAAAAGTTTTGAGGGGTCAAAATTTATGCCAAGCGCCTCACCATCATACGGATCATCGCCAAATAAATCAAAGTCTCCGATGTCGCAGGCAACAGTTCATAGTCTCTCACCAAGCGTCGGCATCCCATCAACCAGCCAAACGTGCGCTCCACGACCCACCGTTTCTTGAGCAAGACAAAGCCTTTGGTTTGCTCCGGTCGTAACACCACCTGGACAAGCCAACGGCAAACATCCATCACCCACCGCATAAACGGTTCACCCTCAAACCCACCATCGGTCCAAAGAGTGTGCAAGCGGGCGACCCCTTTGCCCATCTGTTTGACCTGCTTGAGTACTTGCTTGCCACCCTCTCGTTCGGTCACACTGGCGGCTGTCACCAAGACCCGCAGCACTAAACCGAGTGTATCCACCGTCAAAAACCGTTTCCGTCCCTTGATCAATTTTCCCCCGTCCCAGCCGACGGACGCACTGACCATGGCGGCACTTTTGACACTTTGACGATCGATGATGGCTTCCGAGGGACTCGGCTGTCGTTCCTGCTCGATCCGTGTCCACACTCGGAGTTGGTCGTGCAACTTCAGCCAGGTGCCGTCTTTGCGCCAGTTGCGGAAATAGGTGTAGACCGTCTGCCAAGCCGGAAAGTCACCCGGTAAGGCGCGCCAGCGCACGCCCTCCACTAAAATATAGAAAATCGCATTCAGCACTGCCCACAGCTCCACTTCACGGGGACGACCACCCGGTTTCGGTGCTGGCAGCAGGTCACTTAGAAATTCATACTGAGCACGGGTCAGGTTACTGGGGTATGCTTTGCTCATGATGCTCGCTCGGTGCTGTGTACTACATATTCGCAGCTTACACTGAGTGAGCTTTTTTACGGACTGACCGACTTTTAAAACAACCTCTTACCGCTTTCAGAACAGTTGAAGGCAGAACTGTCGGCTTTTCAGCAAAAGATTGAGCAGCAAAAAAAGGTTGATTTGAGTCAGTAACTCTGTCAATGAGGTGCTGCTTCAACCTTAAGTTTGAGCCGGAACGACTCCTTAGGGACGAGCTTGATTCCAGGGGATCATGACATCGATCGCCAGCCTGCGGGCAACTTCGTAAGCGCCGTAGCGATTCAAATGGCTTGGGTCAGAGAAATAGGCGGGTTGGTTTGTCAAAGACTGATTTAAATCGCGATAGACAAAACCTAACTGGGTAGAAAGACGCAGCATCTGTTGCTGAAAAGCCTCTTCGTGTCGCTTGCGGGTTGGATCGAGGTAATCTCCTGTCAGCGGCAAATTGACGAAGACTAGTGGGATTTGCTGTGTTTGACTGAACTGAACTAAGTTTGTCAACGCTTGAGCTTGGCTGCCTTCAAGGTTAAAGGACTCATAATCAGAGTCGTAGTCGCCATTTACGCGGGCATACTTCTGGTAATAGGTAGCAGGGTTAAACTGATTGGGCAACGGTAAAAAGCCGTCTATATCGATCGCGCTCTGTCCGTCCGAAAGCACAGAGGCTGGAGCGTTTGCAGCAACAGCGCCGGGACTGGTAGCTTCGCTAAGATTATTGGGCGCTATTACGTCATTCAGGGCGATCGCAGTCGGACTTTTGGGTATTAAGCTGATCAACCCGTCCCGCAAGAAACGTTTGAGGCGGTCACGCTGAGAGTAAAGGGCAGAAAGTCCTTCAAGGTGTTGATTTAGCTTCTGGTTAACCGTTCGGTAGCCACCCGTTAGTGACGTGGCTGGCACTCCTGCAACGGAGCCTGCTGCTGCCATCTCTGTCTTGTTGGTTGCTAATGCCTGAGGGGTAGTCACGTCAGCTATAGCCGTACCCGGAAAGGGCGATCGCCCTGCTGCCAGTGTTCGATAGCCATCAGAGGCGATCATGCCACTGTACGTTACGTCACTGCGACCGCTATTGAAGGCACGGGCACCATCAGCCCATAAAATCAATTTGGGCAATTTGTCTTGAGGTAGCAACTGTCGCACGATCGCATCAACCACCTGAGCGGTTGCGCCATTCACACCGAAGTTGAAGATTTTTGCGCCGCCATAGCCTTGCTCAGCCAGCGTTTTTTGGAGTGCAATGGGATCAACACCGCGTAAAGCTCTCGAACTGCCAATGATTAAGACATCCGGCGTACCATAGTCTGTAAGGTATGCCTGGTAAAGGGCAAGCTTTTCGTCGAGCTGACGACTGTTAAAGGTGGGATACTCTAACCCGCGCAGGAGATTGCCTGCTTTGGGTCGCAGTGGTGAAGCGGGCAGGGCAGCGGCAACCAAACCATTCGAGTCTGCTGCTGGGGAAGACGCGATCGCACCCGGTTGCGTAAAGCCAGAATTGTTGAAAACAGTTGGATCACCAGGCTTGCTTTTCTTCAGCGATAGGGTCGGAAAGGGTTGCGCTGAGGCAGGGGCAGCGGACGTTGGGGGTTCTACCTCTGTAGCGATCGGTGTCGGTGGAGGCGTTTTTAACCATTGGCTCAACAGCCAGTCTGCTTGAACAACAAGCAATACACCGAGCGTACCCCAAACTACTGCTACAGTGGCGCTGCGCTGAGTCGTTAATCCAGCGCGGTAAGAGCGTTGCAGTTGTGGGCTAGGGAGCACCGTTTCTAGAGGCACAAAAAGCTGTGACCAGAGGAGCGATCGCTGCACACGCTGGATAGAACTGTCCCAAAAATTACTAAACCATGACTGTGAGGCTTCAGACGCTTGTTCTGTGCGCAGCACCAAAGCTCCAGGCGGTGACAGCAAATCGCCGACATACGCATCAGACACGGCGAATTCGGGAGTTGCTTCGGGCACCAGGCGATCGCGCGAAGCAAAATCGACACCGTAGCTCCACAGGGGTTGTTTTTGTCCTGAGCGACGACCATAAATCCGTACCCCCGCAATTGCCGGAAGCTGCAATGGTTTAAGAAACCGCGCGATCGCTCCACCCATCTGGCTTTGTGAAGGGCAGAGAGGAGCCTCGCCCATCACATGCAGCAAATCTGCTTTTTGCCGCACCTGTAGCTGAATGCCACCCGTAGCAAGCTTGGTATCCAGGTCAGGATTTAGCATCCGAGTCAACAGGAAGGCAATTGCGTCCAGATTGCCCTCTTGAGCCAGGTTGAGCGCCGTTTTGGGTTGGGGATCGGTAGATAGATCGAGCCAATGTACCCACAGAGGCGCAGGTGTAGTGCCATTCTGATGTTCAGCTCTGCTGGCTGACTCAACAAGGGCACTGCTTGCATCCTGAGTAAAGCCGTAGAGCATTGCAGCACGAATGCCCTGCGGCGAGAGCGCTTCTAGCAAGGGGACGATCGCCGCGATCGTCGTCAGCTTATCTGGCTCGGCTGACTGCATCCCCCGACACGTTAAGTGAAGGGTTGCGTCCTTCAGCAAGGCAGAGGTTTCAACCTGGTGGGGCAGCAAAGTGCGGTTAAGTAAGCGGGTAATGGACTGCACATCGCCCCAACGCGCCCATGCCTTCAAAATGTCGTTAGGCGGCGTTAAATCAACTCTTAATAACCATTCTGGCTTCGTTTCGCCAGTGACTTGTCCAAAGATCACGGCATCCTGAAACCCTTCGAGTTCGAGTGCGCGCAACCGTTGGGCGATCGGTTCTGCTAACAACAGCGGGTCGGGACTGTAGGCAGACTCACAGACGATGAAGAGGCGTTGGGGAGACGGGGGAGTAGGGAGTGGGGAGTGGGTTTCGACGTGAGCGCTCAGCCGAACGGCAGTGGCGGAAGAAGCGTCTGGCTGAGAGGGCTTGGGGTTTACTTGTCGAATCCGGACGGCAATACCAAGCGAACCAAAGACATCGCTTAAATGACGGGCGATCGCCTCTGGCTGACCTTGACGTGCGGCATGAAGCAGAGAGATGCCCGTTGTTTCAATGTTGCATTCTTGAGCGGCAGAGCCAGCCAGTTCTGAAAGCGATCGTGGTTTTGTTTGTTCTGGCGATCGCGTTGTGTCAAGCGGCGCTGGTTCTAAAGCAGGGCGATCGGCTGCATGGGGCACAAATGATTCTGTCCACTCTGGCTTAGGGCAGTGCAGTAGCCGCCCATAGACAATCACGCGATAGACTGGAGGAGCCTCAGGTGGTAGCTGATCCGCTAGCGCTGTCCCAGAGAATGCCTGTCTCAGTTTTGGTACAACCACAGCACCAGACGGACAAGGACTTCCTTCCAATAAGAGATGAAGGTTATTGCCACGCAGTCTGCTCTTTACCCGCACGTATGGCGTATCCACTTGCTGCTGTATCCAGCCGTTCAGCAAAGTGCCGTCCGCTCGTGGAGAGCGTTTTTCACGAGCCGAGGAAGGATTCTGTCCATGTACATCCAGCATGAGCGCCCTATACAGTTGCGATTAAATCAGTTGCGGTTAAATGCGGCTGCGATCAAACCTAGACTAAAGTATGAGATTCAGTCATTTTGCCTCATATGAATAACACATACCTGGGGATCTGGCACGGTTTGTATGTAACTCTAGATCTAATTGTATGTAACTCTAAATCTAAACATCTAGATCTGTCTGATCGATCTGAGCAGATTTAAGATATATAGACCTGAGTACCAGACTTTCAGTGCGACTCACTTCAGCAAGCAAGTTTGCACCATCATAACGGCTATGTTGCCGCAACGCTGACAGAGCCACTGAATCATCTCTCCTTGGAGCGATCGCAGTTATCAACGCTCGTACACCGTCCAAACGCACTTAGGAATGAGAATTCAATCACACCGAATTTTGTAGGATGTGTTAGACGCTAGTCGTAACGCCTCAACTTCAGGCTTTGATGCGTTACGCTACGCTAGCGGCATCCTACGCAGAATTGCAGGTTATTTAATCCACGCTCCTTTAATAAACCTTACGAGTTTTAACCATGCCATCAGAAGAATCCGCAAAAAAAGCGCTTGAAGCTAGCGATACCAAAGCCAGCGCCAGTGCAGTGCCTTTGGTATCGCCAGCCTTTTTGTTAAGTCTTGCGACTGCACCCGTGTTACTAGCCCTTGTGGGCGGTAAAGCATTGACCAAAGCCGTTTACGAGCTGAGTGTGTTTAGTGAAGAAATTTTTCGAGGCGATCGTCTCCCTGTGCTTCACTTCCCTAGCACTCCTGCGTCAAATCCGGATGACACCGCTACTCCTTAACATTTCCTTGACTCAAAAAATAAATTGGTGGCTCTCGCAACTACAAAATTGAGGATTACCCCATAGAATTATTGAAATATCTTTGACAAGAGCAGCCTCATGAGTTCGACACGACCTTCGTCAGATGATGGATTGAACTCTGGAACAGCGATCGAGTCCAGAGTATCCGAGGCTATGGCTGTGACTTCTACCTCTGATTTGTTTTTGCGGCATCGGCTCAAGATTGTTGAGGATCTGTGGGCTTATGTGCTGCAAGAGGAATGCGGTCAGGAACTGGTCGATCTGCTGAATCAGTTGCGGGAGCTATGTTCACCAGACGGACAAGCGCCCAGCTTTTTAGAGTCAGAAGTCTTACGGGTGGTAGAGCGGTTAGACCTTAACGAGGCAATCCGGGCGGCGCGTGCTTTTGCGCTCTACTTCCAACTCATCAACATTGTGGAGCAGCATTACGAGCAGCGCGATCAGCAGCAGCAATACCGAGCCTCACGCGATACTGCGTCATCGGCTGCCGTAGAGCAAAATAAGACGATCGCGGGTTATCCTGGCTCGCATGGCGAATCGTCAACGCCAACAGGCAGGCTCGAAGCGGATCTGCTGGAAAAAAGCCTGCAAGATCCAGAAGCGCGTAGAGAAATGGGCACCTTTCACTGGCTCTTTCCCAAGCTTCGTAGCCTCAATGTGCCGCCGCAGCACGTCCAAAATCTCATCAAGCAGTTGGATATTCGGTTGGTGTTTACAGCCCATCCCACTGAAATTGTGCGGCATACCATTCGCGACAAGCAGCGTCGGATTGCGCGCATTCTACGACAGCTTGACCAGGTAGAAGATCGGCTCAATGCTCAGGGGCTTCCGGCTGCCTCCTGGGAAGCAGAGGTCTTGCGCGAACAATTGACGGAAGAAATTCGCCTCTGGTGGCGCACTGACGAGTTGCATCAATTCAAACCAACGGTGCTGGATGAAGTGGACTACACGCTGCACTACTTTCAAGAAGTGCTGTTTGATGCTATTCCGCAGCTTTACCAACGCTTTAAGCAAGCGTTGCATGGGTCTTTTCCGTCGATGGAGCCACCCAGCAACAATTTCTGTAAATTTGGCTCGTGGGTGGGATCCGATCGCGATGGCAATCCCTCCGTCACACCGCAAATCACCTGGCAGACGGCGTGCTATCAGCGTGGCATGGTGATCGAAAAATACATTCAATCAGTGCATCGGCTCAAGGACTTGCTGAGTTTGTCGCTGCATTGGAGTGATGTCTTGCCTGACCTGCTGGAATCGTTGGAGCAAGATCAACTCCAAATGCCTGCGGTCTACGATCAGTTTGCCATTCGCTACCGCCAAGA
>JBGTJW010000138.1:0-4917 GCA_041744955.1 Stenomitos sp.
TTTGCCGCGTGCATCGCGTGGGTCTTCCAAAGTCGCAAAATGCGTCAGAATTCGCGCCTCCGTAGGCTGTGTCATGACAGTGGCTCTCAAGCGTTCTACACTGCTCTTAGCCTACGCCACTTTTTTCTTGCGTTTGCCCTAGATGAGAGCTGGAGACGACAGTAAACATTGTGGCATCGAGGTAAGCTTGCTGGGACGATCATGGTTGGGGCATCTGCCAACTCTAATTATGACCGATGCTTCAATCATGTCAGGCAAAGCTCGCTTGGGGCAGTTGTGAGCGCTGGAGTCAAAACGATCGTATTGACCTCAGTTTAGTTGACGAGCTTCAGGTTAATGGGGTTGTCACCGACACACCATCTGTTAACAATTCACAGATCACTTTGCGGAGCGATCGCCCCTGCTTGTTTTTCCAGTGGATGTTCCATTGATTCCATTGAGCGAACGTCCAGATCGTTAAGATCCAGGTCGTTAGCATCGGGAGAGGGAACGTCCGAGCAGTGGGGGGCTGGCGATCGCACTTCAGGCAGCGGATGCACCAGAAAGGCATAATCTTGCACAATCTGATTGCCCAGCAAATGTTCCTGAATGATACGTTCAATGACGGGTGGTGTAGCGCTGTGATACCACACCCCGTCGGGATACACCACCAGAATGGGTCCTTGCATACACACGCGCAGGCAGTTTGCTTTTGTCCGAAAAATACAGTCGGGCGCACCTTCAGTGGGTCGATCGAGGTTTAAGGCTTTTAAGCGGTTTTTGAGGTAGTCCCAAGCCTCGATACCAGCCTCTTTGGCGCAGCATTTTGGCTTTGTCTGGTCGGCGCAAAGAAAAACGTGGCGTTGAATGCGAGGTAGCCCTAACGTTTGCACACAAGCCGCTAGAGTATCGGCAGTAGTGGCATCATTGGCGGTAGTAGTCGTTGAGTCAGTCTCTGAGGGCGAAAGTGGAGATTGAGCATTCATGGACAGCAGGGCAATTTTGGCAAAACGGTAAGCTGGACGTATTAGAGGGCAATATTGTGGTGTTAGGCTTCCAATCTAATCTAAAGCCCAATCGACTCTAACGCTTAGATGACCCACTCTAACTTTCCAGCACAACCTGCAAAGGAATCTCCAGGCACCAGTGCGAATAAGACGGCTCACGGAACCCTGCTGGGTTTATTGACAGCCGCTTTTTACAGCCTTTTTACACTGCTGCCCAATAGCAATAGCCTGATGGTCGCGTGGCCGTGGGTATTTATCTGGCAGATAGGGCTGCTGTGCCCGGTGCTCTGGCTACTGGGGCTACTGTGGCAAAAACGACTGCGTTGGTTAGGTGCTGGCTTTGATTGGCTAGTAGGGCTGCTGCTTGTGGGCTTGATCATTTCAGCAGGGCTGGCACCCTTTCCGATGCAGGCGCGTTGGTATAGTTGGGCGGTGTTTTGCTTTCTGGCGGCGCTGTATGCACTGAGTACCTGGTTAAGTGTGCCAGAACGCCGATCGCGCTTACTGGTTGCCCAGGGATACTTGAGCCTCGCGTTTATCATCGTTAGTTTGGGACTTTGGGGCAGCGAAACGCTCTTGCCAGAACTGGCTCGTCTGAAGGCATGGCAGTCATACGGCGTGAGTTTGCCCTTTGATTTTGCGATCGTGGAGCTACGCAACTGGGCACCTGTCGGACACCAAAATTATGTGGCAGGTTATCTGGTGCTGGCGCTGCCGTTGCTGCTGGGCTTGGGCATCGTGCAGGCTGGATGGCGGCGATCGCTGTGGCTAGTTGGGTTTGGGCTGGGCTTGCTTGACCTCTATACCACTAGTTCGCGTGGTGGCTGGCTAGGGCTGTTGGCGATGGTCATTGTTACCTTTGGGGTTTTACTGTGGCGTAAGCGGTTGCCCCGCCATTGGCTGGGCGCGATCGGGCTGGCAAGTGTAGTATCACTGGCGCTTCTGGCACTAACCAACAACCGTTTGAGGCTGCTATTTTCGGGCGTTTTGAGTGGGCAAGCAGGCGGTGAACTCGCGTATCGGCTCATTATGGTCGCAACAGGTGGGTCAATGGGCTGGAGCCGCCCCTTCACGGGTGTGGGACCTGGAGGGGTGCCGCTGCTGTTTCAACTGCACCGTCCAGGATGGGCAGGGCAGCAGGCAGAATGGGCGTATCAGCTACACAGCACTCCGGCGCACCTGTGGGCAGAATTGGGACTGTGGGCAGTGGTAGTTGGTGGCGGCACGATCGCGTTGCTGGTTTGGTGTGCGATCGGGTGGTTGCGGGCGATCGCCTTACCCATCGGCACAGCCGCACCAACGCCGTCAATACTCGTTGGCTGCCTTTTTAGCAGTCTATTGGGCTATGGCGTTGTTAGCCTGACGGATTACCAGCTTGACAACATTTGCATCAGCGGCACGCTCGTCGTGTTTTTAGCCGTCCTAACAGCAGAATTTCGCGATCGCCCTGATATTGGGTTGAGAGCAGTCGGCGATCGCCAGCTTATTGAGCTAACCGCCGCTACGCCCAATCCCCTTATGCCGCTACGTCTGCATCCGGTGCCGTTTCTGCCCCTCATGGGGGTTGGCATTCTCCTGGCAGCGATCATCTGGTTAATACCCGTCCATCGCGCCTGGTTGCTGTCCAGCCAGGGGTTTGCGGCACTCAGTCGAAATGATGTTGCCACGTTTGTCGATCGCTTGAATCAGTCACATCAGCTAGCAAGCTGGGAACCGTACTATGCCTATGAATTGGGTTGGAATTTAGGCAACCTGGGGCTGCAAGCTAGTAGCCCACCGCAGCAGCAAGCACTGATCCAGGACGGCATTGAGTGGCTGAAACGGGGCAATCAAAGCGCACCCAACCAGGAATTTGGCACGACTAATTTGGCATGGCTGTTGCTGAACCGTGAACCAAAAGCAGCCAGCCAAGCCTTTGCCCGATCGGCGCAGTTGATTCCAGCCAAACGGGGCGTTTTTTATGGGTTAGGGCTGAGCTTGCTGGCACAGAGAGAGGCAGCGCTGGCGATCGACGCGATTACGCTAGAAGCCGTGCGCGATCCCATTTTGCTGACCAGCCCGATCTGGAAACTACCAGGGCTACAGTCTTTGTACGAGCCAGTTGCCCGTCGCGTTGAGAGTACCCTGACAGCACTGCTCGAAGCGTCTCCCAGCCCTGCCCTAGCAGCGCAGTTACACCAGATTCGGGGCGGCTTACGCTGGTGGCAGGGAGATATTGCTGGAGCGCGTACCGATCTGGCAACCTTTGGTACGGCACTGAGTCGCGTTGTCCTTGACCTGGCTGAGAAGCAAGCGATCGCGCCGTCCTTTCTGGCAGACGGAGAACGGGCTGCGGCAACAAGCCGGAGTGGAGCGCTGGCGATCGCGGCATGGCTTAACCCCGCCAAGCGGCAGACCTTGCTCCAGCAGGCATGGATTATTGCCACGCATATGGATCCACCGCCCAAAATCATGGCTGAACTCACGGCAACAATGGCGCGATCGTCTACCTTCGACCAATGGCTGAAACAAAATGCGCCCAGTCAAACGTATCGGCGTGAACGGGCAGGGTTTGGCGTACTCAGCCGCCATATTGATGGTTCGATTCCAGTGGATTTTCTGACCATTGTTGACAACGTGGCGATCGCCCAATTTTGCAAAGATTTGATCCCGCCGTTTGACTACGCGCCGGAACTGGATACTGCCTTGCAACCCCGTCGTGATGCCCTGGTGCAAAAGGTTTTGAAATAAGCAAGGGATCACAGAACAAGCAAAAGAGATCACGCTTTCTGTAAGCAGACATTCAATCAAGGCACCGACTCTTTCTGCTTTCTGCTGCTAGCCGTCCTCGGAACTATTTGCGGCTCTGCACGGTCACTGATGACGGGAACAGGGGGCAAACCGCATACTACTTTGTTTCTAAAAAATTGTCTGCGATCGCCCAGATTGAGCGCCAACAAAAAACGCCAAGGTGTTTTGAGAGTATGATCACTGTCAGCCAGATGGCTGTCTAAGGTGACGGCTCGATCGCATCGATGAATTAGATGTTTGCCTTAAACGATATCAGCGTTAAACGTCTATGTTTGAGTTCAAATATGTTTGAGTTCAAACCTGGTCTTGTAACGGTTGCGATCGGCTACATTTAGCGTACGTTTCCATGCCCCCTTTTTGCGCTGACTCCACGTTGTCGTCATTTTACAAATCGCGACGGATGCATCAGAATGGGTAGGCAAACAAGCGTCATAGAGTTTAGCCGCCTCATCACCTGGGTTCAGTCCGCAATCCAGTTCCCTGTAAACCCTTTGCCGTTTTAGTGCTAGGAGCAATTTATGAAATCATTGGTTCGTTGGAGTGCAGTCGCTGGGCTAGCTGGAAGCGCTCTTGTTGGGTCGTTCTTGGCAGGTACCATGCAGGTGCTTGCGATTCCGCAAGAGCAAATTATCCAAAAGCTTCGCCCCGTGCCTGTCTTTACAATTGCCGACTCGCAGGGTGCGCCCCTGGTTGCGTCTCCTCCTAGTGGTCAGAAAGGACCAGCCGTGGCAGGTGTCTTCATTAGCCAGAAAGATGCACAGGATTTTTTGAACAATCTGAAGAGCAAAAACCCCGACCTGGCAAAGAATGTACAGGTCGTGCCTATCTCTCTGGCAGAAGTTTATCAGCTTAACCAGACCAACAAAGGCAAGCCAGAGCAACTTGACTTTGCCTATGTGCCCTCGAAGCAGCAAGTTGACACTGCCGTTTCCCTGTTGAAGCAGCAAGGTGGGCAAACACCCCAGCAGTTTAACGGCACACCACTCTTTGTGGCTCGTGGCGGTAAGGAGAAGGGCTACTTAACGATTCAACAGAACGGCAAGCCGATTATTCCTATGTTTTTTAACAAGGAAGAATTGCAGAGTTTGCTCGATCGCTTTAAGCAGCAGCAGCCGACACTAGCGTCCACCATTGATATTCA
>JBGTJW010000139.1:0-3821 GCA_041744955.1 Stenomitos sp.
TTCCAGGGCTTGGTGATGTACTTAAACACCTTCCCTGAGTTAATAGCTTCAACCAAATCTTCGACATCGGTGTAGCCAGTCAGCACAATCCGAATCGTATCGGGGTAGCGATCGACCGTCTTGCTCAGAAACTCTGTTCCCAGCATTTCGGGCATTCGCTGGTCTGAAATGATAATCGCCATTTCGCCTTGTTCTTCAAGCATTTGCAGCGCCGCGATCGCGCTTTCTGCTTGCAGAACCTCAAAATCACGTCGAAACGTCCGATACAGCAAATCCAGGTTGTCGGGTTCATCATCAACAACCATCAATCTGAGTTTAGTTCCTATTCCTTGAGCCATACGAACACTCCACTGTGAAGCACAAGGTGCCTACGCTAAACCCTACTAAGTAGCCGGACGTGATTCAGCACAAGCCCCATCGTTCCCCTGGCTATGAAAACGGCGATAGCCAGAGAATCAGGTAATTGTTTACGTCCGGGTACTTAACGTCATTACTCTCCCTAGCGTAAAGTACCCTAGATACCTGGGTTGATAACATTAGGTTGATAACAAGTAACCGTTAACAAGTCGGCACCAACAAGCGAGAGGTAAACGGCAAACGGCGGCAAAAAGCAAACCTGTCAGCAAAACTGAGGAGGTTTCCGTGCCTGCCCTCCTCCCCCAATCCCTTCTCCTGTGGGAGAAGGGATTGGGGGAGGAGGGCAAATTTGCAAAACTGGGATGCACCCCTGTCCTTGTCCTTCAATGACGAGAAGCGACGGAAAACCCAACTAAAAAGACGGTTTGCCGCAGCATGAAACGGTTCGGGAATCAGTCTTTATCGGTAACTACAACTGTGTCTTGACGGTTTACCCCAATGTTGTAAAGCCCTTGCTGCCTTACATTAGATTCATTGGCGCTAGTAGTAAAGCTGACTGCTAAAGACATCGTTTTACTAACAACATTGCCAGCCTTTCTCACTATCTCAACGGTTAATGTTGCAATGCTATAGATTTTTGTCTTGCTTACCGCAGCGCACTCTTTCTCCAGTCCCATCGCTCTCAAGAGGTCCTTCCACCATGTCATCCATTCGCTGGCAACCCTGGCAAGAAATTGAAACCTTGAGTCGTCAACTCGATCGACTGTTTGATGATTTCACTACGGTCAATCGTACGACGGCTCCTGCTGCCCAGACCTGGACACCCGCGATCGAACTTAAAGCGACTGATACAGCGTTTGTGCTGCGCGCCGAACTTCCCGGTTTAGCGGCTCAAGACCTGGACATTCAGGTGACTTGTGACAGTGTTTCTCTAGCTGGTGAGTATCGCTCTGAAACCAAGAACAAAGACAGCAAATTTTTCCGGTCTGAGTTCCGCTACGGTCGTTTCCGTCGTGTGGTGCCTCTACCAGTTGCGATTCAAAACGATCAGGTCAAAGCCGACTTTACCGATGGAATTCTGACCCTGACGTTACCTAAAGTAGTGAGCGATCGCCCCAAAGTTGTGAAGGTTAACTTGACTGACGTGATCGCTGAACCCAAGCTAGAAGCCAGCAGCAATCACACGCCTGCTGAAACTCAAACGACACAAGCTGATGACGTTTGGGCTGAGAAAGCCGCATAGGAAAGGCTAAAGGATAAGGGATGAAGTATAAAAAGCAATTAAGCCTTTAGCCTTCATCTTTTATCCTTTCTTCTCAACCGTCCAACTGTAGGTTCGGTAAATACGCCTTCATCAGAGCATCAATCGCGATCAGTATAGAGAGAGTAGAAGGCGCGTTGTGTGCCTCTCAGTAATACCGGGAGCGTTCTTGCTGACCGCCTGACTCTAACTGATGGCGCTTACCTGCTCTGGCTTGATTGGCTCGCTGCCACCCCCGTAATTGTTTTTGTAAATTTGATGGAGCCGAAGCACTCATGGCAAAAGTTGTTGGAATTGACTTAGGTACAACCAACTCATGCGTCGCAGTGATGGAGGGTGGTAAGCCCACTGTCATTGCCAACGCTGAAGGGTTTCGTACGACCCCCTCTGTGGTCGCCTTTGCGAAAAACGGCGATCGTCTTGTCGGGCAAATCGCCAAACGTCAGGCGGTGATGAACCCCGAAAACACGTTCTACTCGGTGAAGCGATTCATCGGTCGTCGCCACGACGAAATTACGCACGAAGCAACCGAAGTTGCTTATAAAGTGCTTAACATTAGCAACAATGTAAAGCTGGACTGTCCTGCTGCTAGCAAACAGTTCGCACCGGAAGAAATTTCTGCACAGGTGTTGCGGAAGCTGGTCGAAGATGCCAGCAAGTATCTGGGCGAAACGGTGACTCAAGCAGTCATCACGGTTCCCGCTTACTTCAACGACTCCCAGCGTCAAGCGACCAAAGACGCAGGCAAGATTGCCGGGGTTGAAGTGCTACGGATTATCAACGAGCCGACTGCTGCTTCGCTGGCATATGGCTTGGATAAGAAGAGCAACGAAACCATCATCGTCTTTGACTTGGGTGGCGGTACCTTCGACGTATCGATCCTGGAAGTTGGCGATGGCGTGTTTGAAGTGTTGTCAACCTCTGGTGATACCCACTTAGGTGGCGACGACTTCGACAAGAAAATCGTGGACTACCTTGCAGAAGAGTTCCGTAAAGCAGAAGGTATTGACCTCCGCAAAGACAAGCAAGCGCTGCAACGTTTAACTGAAGCGGCAGAAAAAGCCAAGATCGAACTCTCTAGCGTGACGCAGGCAGAAGTCAACCTTCCCTTCATCACGGCGACTCAGGACGGACCCAAGCATTTGGATACAACCCTGACTCGCCAGAAGTTTGAAGAACTCTGCGCTGACCTGATCGATCGCTGCCGCATCCCCGTTGAAAATGCACTCCGTGATGCCAAACTCGATAAGAGCAGCATTGAAGAAGTGGTCTTGGTCGGTGGTTCTACCCGGATTCCGGCTGTGCAAGAACTGGTGAAGCGGGTTCTAGGCAAAGACCCAAACCAGACTGTAAACCCTGATGAAGTGGTCGCTGTTGGTGCGGCTGTGCAAGCAGGTGTCCTGTCGGGCGAAGTCAAAGACATTCTGCTGCTGGATGTCACCCCACTGTCCCTGGGTGTTGAAACCCTGGGCGGCGTGATGACTAAGATTATTCCTCGCAACACCACCATTCCTACCAAGAAGTCGGAAGTCTTCTCGACAGCGGTCGATGGTCAGAGCAATGTGGAAATCCACATTCTCCAGGGTGAGCGCGAAATGGCGAATGACAACAAAGACTTAGGTGTCTTTCGTCTCGACGGCATTCCCTCCGCGCCTCGTGGCGTACCGCAAATCGAAGTCACCTTTGACATCGACGCGAACGGTATTCTTAACGTCACTGCTAAGGACAAGGGCACTGGCAAGGAACAGTCCATCAGCATTACGGGTGCCTCGACCCTGCCGAAAGACGATGTCGAACGCATGGTGCGCGAAGCCGAGCAAAATGCCACTGCTGATAAAGAGCGGCGTGAAAAGATCGACCTGAAGAACCAGGCAGATTCGCTCACCTATCAAGCTGAGAAGCAAATTGGCGAACTGGGTGACAAGGTGCCTGCGGCGGACAAGACTAAGGTTGAAGGTCTAATTAAGGATCTGCGTGATGCGATCGCCAAAGAAGACTTCGATCAAATCAAGACGCTGACGGGCGAACTGCAACAGTCGCTCTACAGCATCAGCAGCAACCTCTATCAGCAAGCGGGTGGCGATGCAGGTTCCCCTCCTCCAGGCGGACCTTACATGGGCAGTCCCACACCTCCCTCCAGTGGTGCAGACGATGACGTAATCGACGCTGACTTCACTGAATCTAAATAAGCTTGGCGATCGTC
>JBGTJW010000140.1:0-2073 GCA_041744955.1 Stenomitos sp.
GCGGCTGACCCGCAGCGGTGGCGACCGTTAGTGTTTACAAATGGTTGCTTTGACTTACTCCATGCCGGTCATGTGCGCTACTTACAGGTCGCAAAAAGTTTAGGAAAAGCCCTTGTAGTCGGGTTAAACAGCGATCGTTCGGTGCAGGCAATCAAACCACAGGCTGAAGGTCTGCCCCCACGACCCATTGTGCCAGAGGAGCAACGGGCAGAGGTGCTAGCCGCGCTGAGAGCAGTAGATGGTGTGGTGATCTTTGCTGAAACAACAGCGAGCCAGCTTCTTGCCTCACTTCAGCCAGATATCTATGTCAAGGGTGGCGATTACCAGCTAGAAACGTTGCCAGAAGCCGCGATCGTGCAGGCATACGGCGGTCTTATAGAGTTAGTGCAAATTGAAGTGCCCAGTTCTACATCGGCGATCGTCAAGCGCATTCTGGCTGCCAACGCGACCTAAGCTCAACAGTTTTGGTTGAGGTTAAGCGCTGACGATGAGCGTAGTGTCAGTCGTGTCAACTGCTGATCCTCTGTCTGACGGCATCGGCGCGACCTGGAAAACAGCCTTTAGACCTGCTAACGTTATACTGGTGTTTTCGTGTTGCACAAACAGTTGAGTGCTGTAACCGTCTCTCAACTGTTTTGATAATCTCTCAGCAGTACGCGACTTGATGGATAGGATGGCTAATTCGACTGGCAACTTGATCGCTGCGTCCGTGACCGATGACGCAGACCCTGCAAACGCCCTTTACCTGCAACTAAAAGCTGCCTCCGTTAAAAATCAAGTGCAGATCGTTCGCGATTTGGGTGCAGTTGGTGAGCCTGGTTTAGATGCCCTAATGCGCTTTCTTGCAGAATACCAGCAGACCATGGTTGCGGCATCGGCTGCTCCAAGCGACACGACTGGCAAAGCATCAGATACCGCTTTACCCCTTGTGGGAACGATTTATCAGGTACTCTTTAGCGCTGGCTCTGCGGCAGCAACAGTCTTTCTACAAACCCATTTTCCCCAAGGCGTGGTTCCTCTAAAGTCTGCCACAGCAGTTGACTATGCGCCACTGCAACAACTGTTGGCTGAACAGAACTTTCAGGCGGCTGATCAGCTTACCTTGCAAAAAATGTGCGAAGTGGTGGGTGCTGCGGCTGTGCAGCGGAAATGGCTCTACTTCACAGAGATTGAGCAGTTTCCGATCGCCGATTTGCAAACCTTAAATGCGCTCTGGCTGGCTCACTCTGAAGGTCGTTTTGGCTTCGCTGTCCAGCGTGAACTCTGGCTGAGCGTCGGTAAAGACTGGGATCAGCTTTGGTCAAAAATTGGCTGGCGATCGGGTAATCTCTGGACACGTTACCCCCAGGGTTTTACATGGGCGTTGTCTGCACCGAAAGGGCATCTGCCACTATCAAACCAACTGCGTGGGGTGCGAGGCATTGCCTCTCTGCTAGCACATCCTGCCTGGTCTTAAGCGGTTGTACAGCTTCGACATTGCTTTGCCAAATGTCCATTAAACCTTTATTTGTCCAATTTAAACCTTTAGTGTCAAAATACCCAAAGGCTGTAATGCTTGTCTAGAAAGCATTACGGTCGCAAAAGCGCGTGATTATTTAGAGCGGTCGATTTAACCAAATAAATGTCAAAAGGCTGAAGATCGGCCTTTAAAGTTTAAACAGCTAATTGTCATTCCTTGAATTTTCTTTTTCGGGGTTTAAGCAGCAATGTTGCTTCATTTGCAAACTTCTGCTTCTGGATCAAGGTTTCTGGTGAGAGCGGATTTGGCAGCTTGCTGAAATTTGTCAGGGTAAGAACAGCTTTTCTCTGAGCGAGCCAGATCATCAGTTTGTTACTTCAGGAGGTATGCCAGATCGGTATCATTCCCGTTTTGAATGCAAACAGCAGATCCTCGTGCTAGCAAAATGGAGCTTGACTATGCGTTAGCACTAGATGCCATTAGGTGTTGAGTACTTCTTGTTTGTTAAGTCATGAATCTGCCACATCGTAGACGTTATCACTAGGGCAAGGAGCCGACATCAAGCAGGCGTGGCTCATGGTATTCCCATTCTGTTGCATCCGGTAGCGTAGACA
>JBGTJW010000141.1:0-6682 GCA_041744955.1 Stenomitos sp.
CAGACTCCTGTACAGCGTTTGCCGAAATTTCTGAAGTTGGTTGAAAATCATAAGGTCAATGGAATTTGTACTTCATTGACCTTACGGCAGTCGTTGGCTTTCATTGACTGCCTTCTTTCACTCAATTAGTCCAAACTCAAGAAATCTAGGAAGTGCGTATGAACTGTTAGGGCAATACCAACAGGCGATCAACTTCCATCAACAGTCTTTAGACCTTGACCGCGAAATTGGCGATCGCTCTGGTGAAGCTGCTTCCCTTGGCAATCTGGGCACTGCTTATGGTTCATTAGGGCAATACCAACGGGCGATCGACTTCCATCAACAGTCTTTAGACCTTGACCGCGAAATTGGCGATCGCTCTGGTGAAGCTGCTTCCCTTGGCGGTCTGGGCACTGCTTATGGTTCATTAGGGCAATACCAGCGGGCGATCGACTTCTTTCAACAGTCTTTAGACATTCAACGCGACATCGGCGCTCGCTCTGGTGAAGCGGCTGCTCTTGGCAATCTGGGCAATGTTTATTATGCCTTAGGGCAATACCAACGGGCGATCGACTTCTTTCAACAGACCTTAGACATTCAACGCGACATCGGCGCTCGCTCTGGTGAAGCCCTGTCTTTGTCCAACATGGCGAATGCCCTTAATAAGCTGGGGCGATCCTGGGAAGCACTCCAGCATCATCAGCAAGCCAAACAGATCTACCAGTCATTGGGGTTAGAACACGAGGTAGAAAAGTGCGACACTGCAATTTATCACCTCAACCAAATCATTCCGGTGCAACAAGCCATCCGTGCGCCTGAGATTACCAGAAGTACGGTTTCTAGCAATCAGCGGTCTAAGCGCCTCCTGTGGGTCTACGGGCTGGTAGGGGTGACGATTGTCCTTCTCCTCTGGTGGTTGAAGCGATAGAGAGGAGAAAAGGGGCGCGATCGTGTCCAGTTACAATCAGGTGGGCGATCGGGCAATCAACGCCGCAACGCTATCTGCCAACGATTTCGCAATGTCCGCCTGCTTGTCTGCGGTTTCCGATTGCTTTTGTACCAGCGCTTTTAGTTCTGTCATGCCTGTTTTCAGTTCTGTAAAGCCTGTCTCAACCATGTGGGTCAAGCTTGTAACGCTGTTGGTTAAGGTTGCAATGTTGCTTGCCAAACCATCGACTGTTCCAGATAAGTGTGTAATTGTCTCGGTCAGATGTCCCATTTGATCGGTCAATATATCAAGCTTGTCCATCGGTGCCTGGTTGTTTGTCATGGCGATCGAGCGCAGTCAGGTCGGATTTTTAGTATTGCCAGATTAGCATACAGAGAGAAATTCTACGGCAGTGGCGGCACGGCAGACTGGGTGGGAGGGGCGATCGGCTCAGATGGCGCATACGTTGTTTGCCATGCAGTTAGCCCGGTGATGGCATAGGGAAGTCTGTATGTAATGAGTACATTGCTTATTCCCCTCTCCAAGGTTTCTCAATGCCCGTCAAACACTTTCGTCATGTCCGTAAGACAAGCATCGTTAAAACGCCTGATGGCGGACAAATCAAATTAGGCACCTATCGTCCCGATAAAAAAAATCGTAACGACAAAACCTATAAATCTAGCCACTCGACGGACGATCTACCATCCAGCGTCGATTTGCGTCCCTACATGACCCCAGTTGAAAATCAGGGCAATTCTAATAGCTGTACCGCGAATGCGATGGCAGGCGCTTATGAATACCTGGCAAAGCGTCTTAAAGGGACTGCCCATGATGTGAGCCGTTTGTTTATCTATTACAATGCCCGCGAGTTGGATGGAGCCATTGATGCGGATGAAGGCACCTATCTCCGGAGTTGTATTAAAGTGCTCAAAAAATATGGCACCTGTGCTGAAGCGACCTGGCCCTTTGATCTAGAGCGCATTTTTGAACCACCCCACGAAAATGCCTACACCGAAGCCACTAATTTTTTGATTGAAGATGCCTATCGGGTGGACGTTAACCTTGACGCAATGCGGCAATGTTTGGCGGATGGCTATCCCTTCACCTTTGGGCTACATCTCTTCTCGTCGTTTCAAAAGGCTGGCTCAAAAGGCTTGGTGCCTATGCCTGAACCAGAGTCAGAGCAACACGACGGTGGACACGCAATGCTCTGCGTAGGCTACTCCGATAACGATAAGGTCTTTATTGTTCGCAATTCTTGGGGCGAAGGCTGGGGCGATCGTGGTTATTGCTACATCCCTTACGACTACATGACCAACCCCGACCTAAACGGCGACTTGTGGGCAATTCGCCATGTTGCTGACGTTGATGTTGACCTAAGCCAGGACATTCAAACTGAACAGGCTTCGTTGTTTGATAGCGCCACTGCCGCGATCGCCCAGGCTCTCCAGACTGCTGGCGTTGGCAATCTGGCAGAGTACAGCGATGACTACACCGTTGAATATACCGAACAATCGGTCTATGTCGATGGACAGTACGTGGCACTGTTTGACTACGACAAGGTGGAAGCGCTCTACTACGCCGATTACGAGGAGGAGTACGAAGACTCTGAAGAAGAGGACTCTGAAGAAGAGGACTCTGAAGACGTGTATGAGGAAGAGTCTGAAGAGGACGACGAAAGCGAAGCCAGTTATGAGGAGGACGTAGAGGTAGAGGAAGAAGAAGAAGACGGGGAGGAATGGGAAGAAGAGGAAGAGGAAGACAGCGAAGCTAGTTACGAAGAAGAGGAAGAAGGGGAAGAAGAGGAAGACACTGAGTCTAGCTATGAGGAAGTAGAAGAGGAAGACAGCGAAGCTAGTTACGAAGAAGAGGAGGAGGAAGAGGACTATACCGAAGCTAGTTACGAGGAAGAGGAGGACGCTAGTTACGAGGAAGAAGAGGAAGAATAAGTGACTACCATTAGATCCCCGACTTCTTTAAGAAGTCGGGGATCTGCCTTTTTAAACCGATCGGTGTGGCTAGATCAGCGAATCCTGCTTCGATAAGGGCACGATCGCGAATGCGGCACGAATCACACAAGCCGCATGGTGCCGCGTCTCCCTGATAGCACGACCAGGTTTGGACGATCGGCACTCCCAGTTGCATAGCCCGTTTCACAATGTCTGCTTTGCTATCGTTTACCAACGGTGCGATGAGGGTAGGCGCGTTGCCTTCAAGCCCAGCTTTGGATGAGAGCCTTGCAAGCTGCTGATATGCCTCTAAATAGTCGGGACGGCAATCGGGATAGCCAGAGTAATCCACAGCGTTAATGCCCAGATAAATGGCGGCAGCATTTTTGGCTTCTGCCAGCGAAAGCGCGATCGCAATAAATACAGTATTGCGCCCCGGCACATAGGTAACAGGAATAACATTAGACTGCACGCCATCCAAGGGCATTGCCACTGCTGTATCGGTGAGTGCTGAACCGCCCCACTGCCCCAGGTTAACGTCCATAACGAAATGCTCCTGGATACCCAGATGCGCGGCTATCTGCTTGGCAGCAAGGAGTTCGCAGGCGTGGCTCTGACCGTAGTTGAAGGACAAGGCAATGACCGTGTAGCCATCGGCGATCGCCTGCGCTGCCACTGTTGCAGAATCAAGACCGCCTGAAAGTAACACAACGGCGATCGGCTTCATCGTCAAATTCCAAGACTGTAAGTTGGGTTTTAGCTTTACGAGTTGAGGTTTGCCTTACTGAAGCAAAGAGTGCAGGCGATCGTCCTAACTTTTTGCTGCCAAAAGTTGCTCCACAATGCGAGACAGCCGTGCCACACTTTCAGCCTGCTGCTGGCTCGTTTTAGACTGCTCTCTGACCGTCTCTTTGATTTCTGCCATATCAGCTCTAAAGGCAGTCATCCCGTCCGTTAAGTGACTGATCTGCGTATTAACCTGTCCCATCTGGACGCTGACTTCAGCAATCTGAGCACTGTTTGCTTTGATTATTTCCTTGATTTCTGCCATGTCGGCTCTAAATTCGGTCGTGCTTTCGGTAAGCCTGCCGATCTGTTCGGTAATGATTTCGAGTCTGTGGTCAATGGTGTCAAGCTGTTTTTCTGTCGTCATGGCAGTTTCGTTTTGGCGATCGCTCGTTTGATCGTCTGGCTTATTCTACATGAGTTGCGATCGGGTCTGGAGGCTAAAGGCTAAAGGCTGAAATTTGCCACTCAAGGTCTATGGTTAGCGCTGATCCCTATGCGAAAGTAGGAACGCATACGAAGGGCTGAACATGCGTTATGACCTTGTTAAAACCGTCAGCTTGGTCTGCTTATTGGTTCAAAATTGGCATCGTGGGGTTGCTGTTAATGTCTCTTGCTCTGCGCTTTTGGGGCTTGGGGCGGTTTAACAGTCTGGTCTTTGACGAAATTTATTATGTCAAATTTGCCCACAACTACCTGACCCAAACACCACTTTTTGATGGGCATCCGCCGCTGAGTAAGTATTTAATTGCGATCGGCATCTGGCTAGGCAATCAGATGTTGATCGGGCGCGATACAGTCAACAGTCTTGCGGGTGCGCCCTACAGCACATGGAGCTATCGTTGGCTGAATGCGCTGACAGGTTCCTTTATTCCGCTGGTTGTAACGGGCATTGCGTATCAGTTGAGTCATCGCCGGAGCTATGCCTTCCTTGCTGGACTCTTTGCCGCGCTAGATGGCTTGTTTCTGGTGGAATCACGCTATGCGCTCAACAACGTTTACCTGGTCATCTTTGGGCTGCTGGGCTTGTGGTGTCTTTTGCTGGCGTTAGAGGTGCGATCGCTCCAGCGCAGTCTCTACTTAATCGCCTCTGGAGTGTTTTTTGGGGCTTCAGCGTCGATCAAGTGGAATGGACTATGGTTTCTCTTTGGTGCCTACGGGCTATGGGTCGCTGCCTGGTTGCTCCGCTGGCTTCAGTCTCGCTTCCCTCATCACCCTGGTCTGCTTCTGGCTGATGGAGCGGCACCCGGGCAAAACGATCGCACCGTACATAGCCCCTTACAACGGTTGACTCAGGTAGCACCGTGGCAAATCGCGTTAAATCTGGGCATTGTGCCAGCCACTTTTTATTACCTGATCTGGATTCCGCATCTGAAATTCAACACAACTGTCGGTTTTTGGGCATTGCAACAGCAAATACTGAACTACCACGAGCGGGTGGGCAGTGGGACGCAAGTCCATCCTTATTGCGCCGAATGGTATACCTGGATTTTGATGCAGCGTCCGTTGGCGTATTACTACAAAGTGGAGGCGCAGGGTGGTCCACTGCTATCTACCGATCCGGCTGTACCTGCTGGCAACACAGTCATTTACGATGTCCACGCGATCGGCAACCCCATCCTTTGGTGGCTGTCTACGCTGGCGATCGTCCTTGTCTTCATCGTCCTGGGACAGCAGCTTCTCCACTGGCTATCACCGTCTCAGCTTGAAGCATCGTCGTACATTGAAGGACAGCCGTCTAACCCTCGCCGCCTGCCTTTAAACGCCACTGAACTCTGGCTCGCGCTTTTTCTGGGCATTAACTACGCTGCCAATCTGTTGCCCTGGGTTAAGGTCACGCGCTGCACGTTTTTGTATCACTACATGGGCGCATCGGTGTTTGCGTCGATGGCGATCGCCTGGTTGGTCGATCGCTGGCTCCATAGCAAAAAGCCAAATCTCCGCACGATGGGGGTGCTGGCGATCGTCGCGATCATCCTGGCATTCATCTTCTGGCTACCCATTTACCTGGGCTTGCCCCTCTCAACTCAAGGGTTTCAGATGCGAATGTGGTTGCCGTCGTGGGTGTGAGAAAGTAAGGGGGAAGGAGTGAGGAGTGAGGAGTTTTAATTCCTGCTGGCTGCTCGGCTCTCTCATAACCAACAACTATGTTCTGACAAACAGCGATCGATACACCGCTTCTCCCCGTTCCATCGTTGACGTTTCGCGTTCGGTGGGAATAGGGAGGGGATTGGAGTCTAGCCAGTCGTCATGTTCGCGGACAAAGGCAGGATGGGCAGCGAAGCGATCGCGCATCTCCACCGCAACTTCTTCGACATCCGACTGGATAAAAACTTTGCCACTGGGCGCGAGTGCGTCTGCTAGAACCTCAATCAAATCTGGTTGTACTACGCGGCGCTTTTGATGTTTGCGTTTAAACCACGGATCGGGGAACTGGATGCTCGCGTACTGGAGTCGTCCCACAGGAAGCGATCGCAGTAACGGACGCAAAGAGTTATTGGCGTTGCAAAACAAATAGTGCAAATTAGTCAAGCCCAACTCAGCTTTCCAGCCGTTTGCCTGGTCAACTAACGGTTCCCGAATTTCTAGACCCAAAAAATTCCACGCTGGCTGCACCTGCGCCATTTGCAGCAGAAACCGACCCTTGCCGCAGCCAATGTCTAAATGAAGTGGGCGATCGCGGTCATGATAAAGATGGCTCCAATCCGGTGGGCTGATGGGAGTCTGATATTTTTTGCTAAGCGGATTAACGTGTTCGCGCACTCGGACAATAGACAAGTGAGAGGAGCCTCTTGAAGAAAGGATAAGGAATGAGGGATGAAGGAGGGGGGAGAGTGAAGGGATGAAGAGTGAAGGGGTGAAGGGTGAAAGAGTGAAGGGTGAAAGAGTGAAGGGGTAGAAGGGTGAAGGGGTAGAGAGGATGCGTTTTGGTTGACACTGGTGACGGCTTTCTAACTTTAGCCTTTAGCCTTTAGCTTTTAGCCTTTCCCCTTTCCCCTTTCCCCTCTAGCTGATTGCGTTGCACATCGCTTAGGATCGA
>JBGTJW010000142.1:0-4242 GCA_041744955.1 Stenomitos sp.
ATTGGCAATTTGCAGCATCACATTTTCTAGCAGCAATTCCATACGCGCCATTGCTTCTACAGTGCCAGCCGCATAGGTTGCATCCTCGATCGTGAGTGGCGTTTGCAACAGTAAGTGAGCCAAAAATTCTGGAAACAGCGGGATTTTGTCAAGAATGGCGGTCTGCACAATATCTAGATCTTGCAGCAAAACAGTGACAACATCGATCGGCTGCGTCCCCATTTGCACCGTGTAGTATTTGCCAAAAAAATCGATCACCGTTGCTTGCCAAATATCCTGCAAAATAACGCGGTGCTTTATCTCAAGCTGTTCTGGCGACAGGTTTGCAAGACGCAATGCTTCCAAACTGGCTTGCAGCGATCGCAGCACGGTGTAAAGCAATTCGCGCTTTTTTTCCTCTTTCAAAACATCAATTTCCAGAGCTGTGGCAGTAAGGTTTGGTAGCCTGTTTTGCAGTTTGGCAACTGTTGCCTGAAACAGCGCTGCCATTGGCGTTTGCATGTCCCTGGCGATCGTCTCCGCGAGTGCAGTGGTCTCTCCTGCTAAGGGTTCTGAAGGGTTGGCTATGGTTTGGCTACGGCGATCAGGCTGAATTCGGCTTGCATCGGTCGGCGGTGGCACCTGTGAGCCGAGTTCTGGTGCTGGCTCATCTGCTGTCTTTAACAATCGCTTGACCAGCCAACGAGCCGTCCGCAGTTCACGTCGTTGCCCTTCCAAAACCAACTGATCCAGCACTGAGCGGTCAGCCGTTTGCAATTGGTCATCCAGTGCGGCGATCGCCCGCTCAATTTGCCGCACGCCCGACTCCCGCAGGTTACGCCGCCAGACTGTTAGCAGATTTTGGCTTCCTGAGAGTGCCGGGAGCGCGTTTTGGGGAGCGCGATCGGTGAGTGGTCGAGCCGTTCGCGTTGCCAGTGCAGTGGTAGACGGAGCTTGAGTATTGAGAGACTGCGCGATCGCCTGGATGCCTTCAGTCCAGTAAGGTTGCCCAGACGCGACCTGACGGATGGCTGTCACCAGTTCCGTCACGCTCGTTCCTTTCAAGCAGTAGCCCCCCGCACCCGATTGAAACGCCGTCGCCAACCGCGTCAGTTCTAGCGTCGCCCCCAGCAACAGCAACGGCGTAGCGGCATACTGCGTTCTAAGCTGCTGACACAGCGCCAACCCAAGCCCCTGACTTGATGTCGTCTGTCCCAGGTCAAGATTAAGGATGATCAAATCGAGCGATCGTGCGGGTGCAACAGACCGATCGTCAGTCTCCAGCGCATCTGGCAACTCTCGCAGCAGTTGCAGCGCCCTTGCAGGCGAATCTGCCTCTAGCACCACCTGCAAATCGTCAAACGACTGTAGACAGGCAGCTAGACCCAACCGAAAGACTGGATCATCCTCAATCAGCATGAGCCTGCACACACGGTTGTGCTGACGATCGGCATCGCGTGAATGGCTCATACGGTCTCCCACCCTGCGGTAAAGAGCAAACAGCAAACAGCAGAAGACAAAGAATCCGCTCCAACAAGGATACTGTATAAGTTTAGTAGGCAGAAGAAGGCAGAAGGCAGAAGGCAGAAGAAGGCAAAAGGCAGAGGGCAAAAGGCAAAGGGCAGAAGGCTAAAGGCTAAAGGCTAAAGGCTAAAGGCTAAAGGCAAAAAGGATTAGCTGTGCCAGAGGCAATCAGAGTCTTTCACCTCTTCACTCCTTCACCCCTTCACTCTTCACTCCTTCACCCCTTCACCTCTTCACCCCTTCACCCTCCTACGGCGGTGGCAGATCTAGCGGTGCGGGTGCTTCAACCGGAGGGTTATAGCTTGGAGATGGGCGATAAGGCTCTGGTGCTGAGGATGGCTCATCGCGGCGGCGACGTGCCCTTAAAATGGTGTCGCGTTGGTCAGACCACCGGGCGATCGCGCTTTGGGCATCGTTATACAATGCTCGTCCGTAGCCAATTTCCGAGGCAAGGCTGATGGCTCTGGTGAGGCGACCGCGATCGGCTAGCGCTCTCGCTTCATCCAGCAGGGATTGATCTTGGGCAATTTGAACCTGGGCGATCCAGTCGTTGGCGGCGGCTTGTGCGGCTTTGTAAAGCGCTCGATCGGCACGAATTTTGTTGGCTGTCTGGATGGCTTCTGTCAACTTGTTCTGCTTTGCCAGTGCGCGTGCCTGGTTCAGAATGGGTTGATCTTCGATGGTTTGAATCTGGCGTGTCCATTTGGCGATCGCGCTTTGAGCTTCTAATCGTAGCGCCCGACCCAGTGCTACTTGCTGAGCTTGAGCGATCGCGGCTTTAAGCTTTGGTAGAGTCCCCGCTGCTGCTAGCTGTTGTGCCTGCACAAGATAAGGGCGATCTTCGATCTGCTGGATTTCTTTGCGCCACTGGGCAATGAGCGTTTGAGCATAGAGCCGCCGCGGACGATCGGGCGTAATGGGTTGCACTAACGCGATCGCGCTCTGGAGCGTTGGAAGCTGCTTTAACCTGGCAACCGTCAGCGCCAGTTGAATCTGAAGCAAATCTTGCGTCTGCTGCTCTAGCCGAGGCATGAGGACTTTCGTTTGGGCAACAAGGGGGCTATCTGCCCGAATTTGCCGCACCTGAGAGAGCGGTAGCCAAAGCTGCCAGAACTGCTCTGACGGGGGTGTGGTCATCAGGTTGCTGGTCGCTAACGGCTGGGCACGACCAATCCAGACCAGATCGCGAGCAACAGGCGGCAGCGGCAGACTAAAGGGCAATGACTGAGCGGTGACGATCGCCCCTGTCATATCAGCCTGCCCTAGCTGGTCTGTCAGGCGATTGAGTAAAAACTGTCCCCAGGTTTGAATATCCAACTGGGCAGCGCTACGGGCATAGCTGGTAGGAAGACGCTCTGCCAGGGCGATCGCCTTGCCAACGACAACCACATCTTCGGGCGCACTGGCTGCGAGTTGGCGGGCTTGCTGCAATTGCTGATAGGTCGTGCGTTCGGTGACCAACTGCTGACGCAAGCGACTGAGATTTTGTCGCGCATACTCGTCATCCAGCCGGGTCAATGCCTGCATCTGTAGCGTCGCTGTTTGCCAGTCTTGTTGCTTCAAGGCTCTCTGAATCGCAGCATTGATCGCCTGTCCAAGACTTTGCGCTTTCTGCCAGCCCAGCAGCGCTGTTTGCGCGTCGGCATGAAGGGGGCTGCTAGTTGGAATTTTTTTTGCCAGGGCGATCGCGCCTGCCAGATCGCCTTGACCGGCTTTGGTGTCTGCGATCGCTAGCAACGACTTCGACCATTCTGTAACATCGCGGTTCGCACGATGGCGGAGGGGATGATCCGGCGACCAGTTTTTGACCAGTGCCAGTCCTGCCACCAGGACTTCTACCTTGCCCGATCGTGAGGCTTGCTCGGCGCAGTAAAGCTGCTCACTATCAGAAGCAGGCGATGGCATGGTTTGGCAATTGGGCACAGGTGGCAGCGTTGTCAGCCACAAAAAGGCTGCTACACCCGTACCACCGCAAAATGCCAAAAGACACAGCCAAACGAGCGGTGCCGCCAAAAACCGTAAGCCTCGGCTGACCTGAGCCGGGAAGCGAGAACGGCGCAATAGCTGCACAACATTTGTGCCACGCTGTTTCCTGGCGGTACGATCGCTCTCCTGGTTCGCTGCCGTTGCTGCGGGTTGGGCAACCGTGTCGGCAGTCGGCTCTTCCACAGGTTTGGACTTGCCTGTTTGAAGACGAAATTTAACGGCTTGTACCCGCGATCGCTTGACTGTTTTTCCTGCCATAACACCAGCTTCCGCACTCTAAAAATCTAGCGGTTAGCCCAGCACCCCTACTAGAACCAACGTGATCCCACATATTAAGACAGCCAGACGCAAATAGTCACACTGAAATCAGATCGGCAGATAGTTTGCAGCTACCAGCGTTCAGCCACCAGCCGTTGCTTTCGTGTCTCTACTGACTGTTTATCAAGTGACCGTTCATCGAGAACATGGCTATCAAACCTGGAAGCAGAGTGCCGCTCTCTTGCAGGTTTAGTAAACGATGCTGATGGGAGCAATGCCACTGTAGACCGTGCCGATATTGTATTAGCTACAACTTGTTTTGCGGCGATCAGGCAAAAAACTTCTGCAAATTTGCCACAATTGAAGCGATCGCTAATTCAAACATTTGCTACGTAGCAAAAGGATGAAGGATAAGGGAGGAAGGATAAAGGAGGAATAGAAGCCTTTGCCCAAAGGACGTTTCAAGGTTGATGTCTGTCCTCACCTTCTCTTCGA
>JBGTJW010000143.1:0-14611 GCA_041744955.1 Stenomitos sp.
CATTTACTTCCGCCAGTTCTGCGATCTGTCGCGTCGTTGTATCGGTCACGCCCTGAACGGCAAACAACTTCAGCGCGGCATGAATTAAACGCTGTCGAGTTGGGTTTCGTTGAGCAGGCATGAGCAAAATGTAAGTAACACTTGCAAGATTTAGAATTCGCTGTTAGGCTACAGGTGTAAGTGACACTTGCACCCTCTTTCTACTGTAATCGTTTCTTTGGCAAACGAGCCACTGGCTCATCGGTGCGGAGCATCTCGCTACTGGAGGACAGTTGTCCTGAAAGACAGTTGTTAGAGAGTTAGCCTGCCAAGATTGCCTCATTGGATGGTTTGTTTTATTCATCTCGCAAAGGACTTTCATGACTTCTACTTCTCTTGAAACTGCCGCCGAAAGTAAGCAGCCACTAACCCTCAGTTGGGTGAATGTGGTGTTTTTTGGAGCGTTTCACGCACTGGCTCTATTAGCACCGTGGTTTTTCTCCTGGTCGGCACTGGGAACGGCTGTCTTTCTTCACTGGCTGTTCGGTAGCATTGGCATTTGCCTGGGTTATCACCGTCTGTTAACGCACCGTAGTTTTCAGGTGCCCAAGTGGCTGGAACGGACGATTACACTCATTGGTGCGCTGGCATTACAGGGTGGTCCAACTTTTTGGGTCGCGGGGCACCGGATGCACCACCTGTATACCGAAGATAACGAAAAAGATCCCTACTCGGCTCAGAAGGGTTTTTGGTGGAGCCACATGATGTGGTTGTTCTACCCGCAAGCACGCTTTTTCGATCGCGAGTCTTATCGGCAGTTCGCACCAGATATTGATAAAGACCCGTTCTACCGCTTTTTGGATCGCCACTTTTTGCTGCTACAGGTGCCTGTGGGCGTAACGCTTTACCTGTTGGGCGGTTGGTCGTTTGTCATCTACGGTGTCTTTTTAAGAGCCGTTTTGCTCTGGCATAGCACCTGGCTGATCAACTCGGCAAGCCACATGAGCGGCTACCGCACGTTTGAGCCTGAAGATAACTCCCGCAACCTTTGGTGGGCAGCAATTCTGACCTATGGCGAAGGCTGGCACAATAACCACCATGCTTACCCCAATGTGGCAAAAGCAGGGCTGAAATGGTGGGAGCTTGATATGACCTGGTGGTCGATCGCGCTGCTCAAGCGCCTGGGTCTGGCAAAAAGAGTCGTCATGCCACCCGCGAATTAGTTGATGCAGTATGACTTCATTCAACAGCCCAATTTGTGAGTGATGCCAAAAGAGAGAGGGCGATCGTACTGCGATCGCCCTCTCTCTACGTTTTATGCAGTTGTGCCGTCAGGGGACAGGTGCTAAACCGTTGCCAATTCTGGAGTGGGGCGCTTGCTGTTGCGGATGCCAGCGATCGCTTCAGCGTAATCGGGTGCATTGAAGACAGCAGAACCAGCGACGATCGCATTTGCTCCGGCTTCTAGCACCTGCCAGGTATTGTTGACCTTCAAGCCACCATCCACTTCAATCCAGGGATCAAGTCCGCGTTCATCGCACATTTGGCGAAGCTTGCGGATTTTGGGCAGCACACCGGGGATAAAGCTCTGTCCACCAAAGCCAGGGTTGACGCTCATAATCAGCACCAGATCGCATAGATCCAGTACGTGTTCGATGAGTTCGAGAGGGCTGCCGGGGTTCAGTACAACGCCTGCTTTCTTGCCCAGTTCTTTGATTTGTCCCAGGGTGCGGTGCAGGTGCGGCGACGCATTGTGTTCGCAGTGGACGTAGATATGGTCGGCTCCGGCTTTCGCAAAGTCCTCAACGTACTTTTCGGGTTCCACAATCATCAGGTGGACATCAAGCGTCTTCTGCGTCACGGGTCGAATGGCTTCTACAATCAACGGTCCGATCGTGATATTAGGAACAAACCGACCATCCATCACATCGACATGAATCCAATCCGCCCCGGCAGCGTCGATCGCGCGAATTTCCTCACCTAAACGGCTAAAGTCGGCTGATAGAATCGAGGGAGCAATGACAATTGGTTTTTGACTGGATGGCGTTTGGGTCATGGCTGGGTGTGTCTCCTAGCAGCGCTGTATTGTAGTTAGTTTAACAAACTGTGATTCAAGTCCCTCATCTTGTGGAGAAACCTTCGTGATGCGGCGGCACCTTTTGACGCAACCAACTGTGAGGCAACCTGCTCTTAGCCAACACCTTCTGAGACCGCTAACCTGGGTCGCTGGCGGCTTCAGCACGATCGCGCTAGGTACGATCGCGCTGGGCACAACGGCAGACGTGGATGGCTTTTTGCAGTCAAGCTCGGTTGGTGCTGCGGGGATTGATGCGCTGCGGCTGCACGCTCCGCCTTACAACTTAATTGGGCGCAAAATTGCGATCGGGCAGGTAGAAATTGGTCGTCCGGGTCAGTTTGGCATTGACAAAGCCGTATCGCAAAATCAGGCTGTACCGTTGACGCGGGTGTTTTTTCGCGATGCACCTGCCCGCATCAACACGAACGTTGACAATCACGCACAGAATGTTGCCAGCATTATGATCAGCGCTGCAAAGGGTCTGCGGGGCGTGTCTCCGGGTGCAAGGCTGTATTCATCAGCCGCTGGTACGCCCAAGCGCTATGGTCAACCCGAAGAATGCCTTTCAGCGCAGTACGTCGCAGAGCAAAATGGCGGCGATGTCCGGGCAATCAACTTCAGCTTTGGCGAAGCGCTACGCCAAGATCCACGCCCCAACCCAAGGCTAGACGGCAACGCTCTGCTGACTCAGTGTATCGATTGGTCTACCCGCGTTCACAATGTGCTGTATGTCGTCGCTGGCAACCAGGGCAAGGGCGGCATTTCGATTCCAACCGACAACTTTAACGGCATCAACGTTGCGTTTACGACGCGGCTGGAAGGGATTTTTCGCAAGCTGGATTTTGCCAATTTGGGCGATGCGTCAGGGTCGGGAGCGGCGATCGCAGGCTTTGAAACGAATGTCGGTGCTCGACGAGCGATCGGGTTAGTGGCTCCCGGCAATGATGTGAGTCTCGTGGCGCTCAACGGCAATTTGACGACCTCCAGCGGCACCAGCTTTGCGGCTCCCCATGTGACGGCAACGGTAGCGCTACTGCAAGAGTATGGCGATCGTCAACTGCGCGTTAGCTGCAAACTGCCTGGATGCAGTCTACCCTGGACGCTGGATGCTCGGCGGGCGGATGTGATGAAAGCGGTCTTGCTCAACTCAGCCGATAAGATTCAAGACTCTGGCGACGGTTTGGCGCTTGGCATGAGCCGTACCATTCTCGATAAAAACAATCGTAGCTGGGTTGAGTCAGATGCGTACCGCGATCGTAGCCTGCCGCTAAATACGCAAATGGGGGTCGGACAACTCAACGCCTTTCGCGCCTATCAGCAGTTTAGTCCTGGACAATACAGCCCAGAAACAACCGTCCCGGCGATCGGGTGGGACTATCGCACGGTCGGCTTAGAAGCTAAAGGCGAAGGAACGAAGGCTAAGGAAGTAGAAGCAGCACCATCGTTTCAGGATTATGCGCTGGAGAAGCCATTGCAGAAGGGCAGCTATGTTTCAGCAACGCTAGTATGGCATCGCCTGGTGGAACTGGTAGATAAAAACAACAACGGGGAGTTTGATTTGGAGGAGAGTTTTCGCGATCGTGGTTTAAACACGCTGACTCTCTACCTGATGCGTGCCGATGACACGGATGTCAAGCAAAGCCTTTGGTCATCCATTAGCGATGTCGATAGCGTGCAGCATCTCTTTCATCCAGTGCCTGCTACGGGTCGCTACAAAATCCGCGTCCAGTTTCATCGCCAGGTCAATAACCCAACCCAGCCGTATGCTCTCGCCTGGTGGACAGTACCAGCGCGGTAGAGCATCTTTTTAACCGATCCAGCCAGGATTCTCATCAAGAGCGAAGGCAGTGCTAAACCTGGTCAAAGCTTCACAAGAAACTGATCTCTCAGTGCTGAGCAAAATTGCCAACACAACAGTCGAAGACAACGTTAGGACAGACATAAACCTTGAAACGTCCTTGGAGCAAGGGCTTCGATTCATCCCTCATCCTTTATCCCTCATCCCTCATCCTTTATCCTTCATCCTTTTGCCCTACCAGTTAATGGCTCTGCGGTAAAACTGTCGTGAGATTCAAGTGCGGTTCAACGGCATCTGCCAATGCATTCAGCATTAGTTCGCGCTGTTCTCGGTAATTGGGTACGCCTGTTGGCAGTGACTTCAAGCCGCGCTGCTGGCGTAAACGGTTGAGCCATGCCCGTCTCCAGGGACCGTTGTCAAAGATGCCGTGCAGATACGCACCCCAAACCGATTGCGTTTCATCCACTACGCCCAGATTGGGATCATCAAAGAGCAACTGGATTGTTTCGCCTTCAATGAGGCGCGTCCTGCCCTGGTGAATTTCGTAACCTGCGACCGGTAGCCCTTCTTGCGGAAAATTGGACGTAACAAGACGCTGGCGGGCAATTTTTTGTCCAGCAATGACGGTCTTGAGCGGGAGTAGCCCCAGCCCTTTGTAGCGTCCTTCCTGCCCTTCAATGCCTTCAGGGTCTGCCAGGATTTTGCCCAGCATTTGGTAGCCGCCGCAGATGCCCAGCACCGTACCGCCTGCTGCGACGTAGTTCTGAATTTCTTCTGCCATGCCCGCTTTGTGCAGCACGATGAGGTCAGCGATCGTCGTTTTGGAGCCAGGGATGATCACCGCATCAGGATAGCCCAACGGTTGTTTGGGGCTAATGTATTTCACTGAAACGGTGGGTTCCGCCTCCAGTGGGTCGAAGTCAGTAAAGTTTGAAATGCGGGGCAAGCGGATGACCGCAATATTAAGGTCGGCGGTGGGATTGCTGGCACGACCGTCAATGAGGCTCAACGAATCTTCGGCTGGGAAACTCTGATCCAGCCAGGGAATCACACCAATGACAGGAATACCTGTGCGCTCTTCCAACCAATCAATGCCAGATTGGAGCAACGATCGCTGTCCCCTGAACTTGTTGATCACAACCCCTTTGATCAGGGCGCGCTCATCGTCATCTAACAGTTCCAGCGTGCCAACAACGTGAGCAAAAGCACCCCCACGATCGATATCTACAACCAGAATCGTGGGCGCATTCAAATGTTTGGCGATCCGCATATTCGTGAGGTCGCGATGCTTGAGGTTAATTTCTGCCGGACTGCCAGCGCCTTCGCAGACTAGCAGATCAAACTCTTCACTTAAGCGACGCAGGGATTCTTCGATCGCCTGCCAGCCCATGTCAAAATATTCTTCGTAATATTCTGCGGCTCCCACTTTGCCAACGACCTTGCCCTTAATGATGACTTGGGAGGTCATATCGCCTTGCGGCTTCAGCAAAATAGGGTTCATTTCTACCCAGGGAGAGATCCCAGCCGCCCATGCCTGCACTGCCTGAGCGTGACCAATCTCACCACCGCTAGCAGTGACATAGGCATTCAGCGCCATATTCTGCCCCTTAAACGGTGCCACTCGCCAACCGCGACGGCTGAGAATACGACAAATAGCAGCCGTTAACAGCGATTTTCCTGCGTGAGACGTGGTGCCCACAACCATAATGGCTTTCATGCAAGATTCCCTTGAAACGTTGTGAAGGACAGAGGATGAAGGCTGAGGGATGAAAAACGACTGAAGTGATTTTGTTTAGATCTTCGCAACGTATCAGTGGTCATCAGTGCGTCCATGTCATCCTTCATCGCTCATCCTTAAACTTAAATGGGCAACCGAAACCAACGATTCCAGGCATGGTGTAGGCGATCGCTAAGCGTCGGTGTCATGCGTACAGAATCGCCTTGCTCCTGCCTCTGTACCAGTTGGCGACCCAGCGGTGTCACTCGAAAACTGTCCGTCAGCCCCTGTCCATCGACTTCTCGCCGCAGTAGACCCACCTGAATTAACCAGAGCAGCTCTGCCTCTGCAATCAGCTCAGAGAGCGGAGCCTGGGTGTAACCGTGTGTCAGCCCAGCCTGTCCTGCGATGGCGTTCAACGAAACACTTTGCTGCACCATTGTGGTGTACAACGTGAGCTGAAAGGGCGCACACCGCATCGCTCGCTCTGCCCGCATCACGGTGCGATCGGGGTAAGCAATTATTTTGCGAGTGCTAGACGTGGCAGTCATCGCAGTTGAAGCTCCATGCTGTTAAAAATCCAGATAGGAGTAGGCGCATCCTAAAGCAAGCAAAGGTTTAACGGTTGCTTGCTGTCTCCATAGTATGCGTTTTATTTGCGTCCGGCATAGATATGCAACTAGAGGTGGCTGCTTAACGCAAGACATGGACGAACGAAACCAGTGAAAGTTCGGTGAGCGATCGTGCGATTTCGTTGCATTTGATACATCTTTTCTTAATCTGCATTGCTAAAAGTAAGCTCATGGCTTCGCTATCGGCATTGAGCTTTCAGCAAGTGGCTCTATGTTGGCGCGCTTTATAAGAGCATGGGCTGACTGTTTACTGAGTGATCTGAAGTATTCAGAGAAACGGCTCAGTAAGGTAGCCAGTGATCAGGGGTCTAAACAATTTAATCGCCTCTAGGGTTCCAGTCTAAGCACCTCGCTTAGATGATCGGTCCGAGAGAGGCAAGCTGCTACAAGGGCATCTTTTTGATAGAAGTTGTCTGGCAGTTACACGGCGGGATAAAAGCCCGGGAGAAACAGGTAGCCAGGTGCAATGGTGACTGTACTTCTGGGCTTTTTGCTGATGTTGCCTTTTTTCTGACCGTAAATAATTTGTCAATGGTTAGTTTTTCTGTAAGGAATGAAATGAAGTTACGATCGCTGCTTTCTAATCTTGGATTTTTTCTCGTCAGCCTTGTGTTGATTGTGAGCTGTAGTAATCCTGCTAGCCAGATGTCTACCCAATCTGATAGCACGTCAGCCCCATCAGGCAGTGCAGCGAGTGTGCGTCTGGGCTTTAGCGCTTGGCCGGGTTGGTTTCCCTGGCAGGTCGCTCAAGACGAGCAAATTTTTGAGAAAAACAACATAGCGGTTGATCTTAAATGGTTCGATGGCTACACAGAATCACTCAGCACCTTGACTGCCGGACAAATTGACGCGAACTCGCAAACGTTGAATGACACGATTAGCGCCGTTGCGGGTGGGGCTGACCAGGTTGTGGTTTTAGTGAATGACAACTCGACGGGCAACGACAAAATCATTGTGCGGGAAGGTATCAACTCGATCGCCGACTTAAAGGGCAAAAAAGTTGCGGCAGAAGAAGGCACGGTCGATCACTTTTTACTGCTTTTGGGGCTAAAGAAGGCAGGCTTGGGACCCAAGGATATCAGCTTTCAACCGCTGGAAACAGGCAAAGCGGCGGCAGCCTTTGCAGCAGGGCAAGTGGATGCTGTTGGTGTCTTTGCACCCTTCACTACCCAGGCGCTCAAACGTCCTAACAGCAAGGAGCTGTTTAGCTCGAAGGATTTTCCAGGGGCGATTCCCGATCATCTTGTCTTTGCCCGCGAATTTGTGAATACAAAGCCCGAGCAGGTGCAGGCATTGGTAGACTCCTGGTTTGAGACACAAGCCTATATCAAGGCAAATCCTGCTAAAGCGATCGAGATTATGGCAAAGCGGGGTGGAGTTTCTGTTGCTGAGTATAAAGACTATGCAGACGGCACCAAGATTTTTACCGTTGAAGACAACTTAAAAGCGTTCCAGCCCGGTAAGGATATGAGTTCTCTTACCTTCGCAGCGCAAGAAATGACTACTTTCCTAAACGAAGCTGGTTTGGTGACAACCAAGCCGGACTTAAGCAAACTGTTTGACGATCGCTTTGTCAAGGCATACGCCGCTAAAGCCAAGAAAGCCTGAATCGTTTTTGGTTTTTAGTTTTTAGACGATTGCTTCTGCTTAACCCTTAGCAACTAACAACTAACAACCAACAACTAGAAACTAACAACTAACAACCAACAACTTCTCTATGAGCCAATTCGGCACCCCGATCGACTCTGACCGCTCTAGCAGACCCGCAAAATCGCTGCGATCAACCGTTTTTTGGCGCTTGGCTGAAGACATTCCCTCCTCCATGACCTGGGGCTTGATGACAGCTTCAATCCTGGTGCCGCTGGTGCTGTGGTGGCTAGTCACTGCCGTTGGCGCGATCGATCCAAAGTTCTTGCCCTCTCCCGCAAATGTAATTGCAGCGTTTCAACGACTGTGGAGTACGGGCGATCTACAAAAGGATACGATCGCCAGTCTGTGGCGGGTTGGAGTCGGCTTTTCTCTGGCAGCACTCTTTTCCATTCCGATTGGCGTGTTAATGGGCAGCTTTGCCAGCATTCGCGCTTTGTTGGAGCCTCTCTTTGGGTTGGTGCGTTATATGCCTGCACCAGCGTTCATTCCACTGCTGATTTTGTACCTGGGCATTGGCGAGGAGCCGAAGATCATGCTGATCTTTATTGGTGTCTTTTTCTTCAACTCTCTCATGGTGATGGACACCGTTAAATTTGTGCCCAAAGAGTTGATCGAAGCCACATATATGTTAGGCGGCAACCGCTTACAGGTGTTGTTACAAGTGATTGCTCCCTACGTGTTACCGGGCATTATTGATGCTTGCCGGATCAACCTTGCAGCCGCGTGGCAGTTAGTGATTGTTTCGGAACTCATTGCGGCAACCGAGGGTTTGGGTCGTCGCATTAGCGTAGCCGGTCGCTTTCTACGCACGGATGAAATCTTTGTCGGGCTGATTGTCATCGGTGTCATCGGCTTGATACTGGATTTGCTGTTTCAGTATGCGCTGCGCGTTTCCTGTCGTTGGGCAAGCCAGAAGCGGTGAGTTGAAGGCAGAAGGCAGAGGGCAGAAGGTAGAAGGCAAAAGGTAAAAGGCAAAAGGCAGGAGGGGGGAACGTGTAGCGCTTAACCTCAACCTCTAATTTTTTTAACTCAAAACTCAAAACTCGAAACTCAAAACTCAAAACTCTCTTTTCATCCCTCCCCCTTAGCGGTTTAACCCATGTACTTACAAATCAACAGCCTGTATAAAAATTTTGAGACCCAACAGGGCACGTTGGTTGTGCTGAAGGATATCAATATGCTGATTGAGCAGGGTGAGTTTATCTGTGCGGTTGGTGCGTCAGGGTCAGGCAAATCAACGCTGCTGCGGCAGATTGCAGGACTGGATCGCCCTACGACAGGCGAAGTTAAAATTGACAACCAGCTTGTGACCGGACCAGGACCCGATCGCGGCATGGTGTTTCAGCACTACACGCTCTATCCGTGGATGAGTGTGCAGGAAAATGCCGAGTTTGGGCTGAAGCTGCAAGGCATCGGGAAGCGAGAGCGACGCGAACGAGCCAGCACCTTTCTAGAGGTAGTGGGACTGTCGAAATTTGCCCGCTCTCTACCAAAAGAGCTGTCGGGTGGCATGAAGCAACGGGTGGCGATCGCCCGGGCACTTGCCTCTGAACCAAAAGTGCTGCTGATGGATGAACCCTTTGGGTCACTCGACATTCATACTAAAGAAGCGATGCACGGGTTTATGCTCGATCTCTGGCAGCGGACTCGTATCACCGTTTTTATGATTACTCACGATGTGGAAGAAGCAGTCTTCTTGTCGAACCGGATTTATGCACTTGGTGCGCGTCCGGGTACGGTGCGAAAGGAATTAGTCATCAAGCTACCTGAGCGTAGCCATGCAGTCAAACGTCATGCAATTTTTCACGACTACCGGGACGAACTGATGGAACTGCTGCGAAAACATGGACAGGAAGCAGTAGCCGTTGCCGTTTAGCCGTGACCTTAGCCATCGTCGGACTTCATGAAAGCGTTGGCGCACCCTAACTAGAAAGACACAACATGAGTTTTTGCGTCAAAATAGATAAAATTTCTCGCCACTACTGTTTTATCAGTGTCAAAAAAGCGCATGGCTGATTCTACGATCGCGAAGGACGAAGCCTTTGGTATTGTCCCGATTCTGCATACCGATACGACCCATCAATTTCTCCTGATTCAGCATCATGCTGGACATTGGGGCTTTCCTAAAGGGCACGCCGATCCCGGTGAATCAGCTTTGCAAGCAGCGTGCCGTGAATTTTTAGAAGAGACGGGTATTGCTGACTACAGCCTGATTGAGGGCGTATCGTTCTCCGAGCAGTATCCGTTCACACGCGGCAAGCAGAAATTTGAGAAAACGGTAATCTACTTTCTTGCCTGGGTGCAGTCAGCGACGGTTCACTGCCAGGAAAAAGAGATCCAGGCATACGTTTGGGCTGATTATGAGCAGGCGATCGCCCGACTAAGCTTTGATGGCGCGAAGCAAGTGTTGCGAGAGGTTCAGCAGTATTTGAAGAGTGGCGTTTAGAAGGTCAGGGGGCAGGGGGAAGAAGGCAGGAGGCAGGAGGCAGAAGGCAGAAGGCAGAAGGCAGAAGGCAGAAGGCTAAAGGCTAAAAGCTGTACTCAAAACTCAAAGCTCTGTAGCGTGGCGGCGCAAAGCGCTACTCAAAACTTGTTATCTTCCCTCACCCCTCTCTCCTCTCTCCTCTCCCCTCACTCAAGAAGCGGTTCAAATTGTTCCGACTCCAGCACGATTTCGCCGTAGTCGGGCACCCAGGCAAGCCATTGGTTGTCGCCGACCGGACAGAGCAACAGGGCTGCGTCTGAGCTGTAGGTGCTGGGCGGTTGCAAGAGTTGAACCCACGTGGAGGGCGCGATCGCACGTTGGGTAAATGCAGCAGACGGTCGAGCAGGGGCATTGTGCCACGCCTGTTCTAATGTTTGTCGCTGTAAGCAAAGCCAAAATTCCGTTTCAAGTCTCATGGTTCTTCGGTGGCAACGTCTAACGCCGGAGTTGAGGTTGCATGGAGCCGGAGTCGCGCAAATGACTGCGGATAGACAAAGGACACGATCGCAGTCGCTATACCGTTGTGAGCGCCATCCGTGCCTACTCCAAACAGACCGTTTGGATCGCAATTAAGACGCAAAAATCAAATCCGTATCTTATGCTACAGAATTTTTTGCAAGCTGTGGTGATTTTGTTTTAGAACGTTATATGCAGGCAGTACGCGCCAAAGCAGCCCGATCGGTACTACAATCCAAAATGATCCTGTATCAGCAAGGAATGTAATCGTATGCCTTTATCTGTGGGTGATGCCGCTCCAAATTTCACCGTCAAAGATACCATTGGCAAAACCGTCACTCTGTCTGAATATGCAGGCAAAACTGTTGTCTTGTACTTCTATCCCAAAGACGACACGCCCGGTTGCACAAAAGAAGCCTGTAGCTTTCGAGACAACTACCAGCAATACCTGAGCCAGGGTATTACTGTCTTTGGGGTCAGCATGGATGATGAAGCCTCGCATCAGCAGTTTACTGAAAAGTTCAACCTGCCGTTTCCGCTGTTGGCGGATGTGGATGGGGCAATCACCAGAGCGTACGATGTGTTGGGCGATCGCAATGGGACGCTTTACTCTCAGCGCGTGACCTACATCATCGGTGGCGATGGCAAAATTGCTCAGGTTTATACCTCCATTCAAACCGAGAGCCACGCCAGCGATATTCTGTCTGCGATCGGGGCTTAGACGGTGTTAGGCAGCGATTAGCGATCAGCGATCAGCCGTCAGCACCAGAGCAGAAGGCACCCGTTAGCAGCAAAAGGCTATCGCTGTAGCGTTTAGGCTAAGATTTTTTGTTGTGAACTGCCACACGTGCAGCACTAACGGCTGATCGCTGAAGACTGGCGGCTTGCCAAAACTATTTTTCATCCCCATGCACGCGCTTTCTATTCCTACCTGGATCATTCACATTTCTAGCGTCATCGAATGGATTGCTGCCCTCTGGCTCATCTGGACGTATGGCGAAGTCAGCCGGAATCCTGCCTGGTATGGGTTATCGATCGCCATGCTGCCTGCCCTGGTCAGCGCGATGTGCGCCTGTACCTGGCACTTTTTTGACAATCCTGCCTCTCTAGAGTGGTTGGTGACGCTGCAAGCCGCGATGACAGTAGTGGGAAACTGTACGCAAATGGTAGCCGCCTCGTGGATCTGGCGATCGGCAGAAGCACAGCGTTCAGACGCTAAACCACTGTCTCTCAACGCTATCCTGCCGCTGCCAATCTTACTGCTGCTGCCCTCTATCTTTCCGATCGCCAAAGAAACGTTGTTTGCGGTTTCGCTCTTCCCCTATCTCGGCTTTCTCTGGTTTCTCACGCGCTCTGGTCAAACGCCTCGGTTAGCCTTGATCGGCTTCTACGCGCTGCTAGTGTTTGTCGCCATTACCATTCCAGCAGGGCTTTATGCGAAAACGGCTTACGGTGCCAATTTGGCAGATATCGATTGGCTGCATGGTGGCGCAGAATCGTTTCTTACACTGTCGAATATTCTTGTAGTGTTAGGCTTTCGGCAGGCGATTCTCGATCGGCAATTGTCGCCAGTGCATGAACCGTAGGACTTGGAGAGCGGTCAGCAGCCATTAGCCGCCAACCCCGGACTTATTGCTGAAAGCCGAAAGCTGATCACTGTCAGCCTTATAACTCCTAAAATCATCCCATTGCCTTTCTAGCCTTGAAATTTGACTCCCCACAGTACGGTTTAGCGATGCACACAGCCAGCCCAGAGTTGGGGTTGGCGCTCGACAATTTTGCGGGTGAGGCGCGATCGCAGGTCTGGGATCTCGGACGCGACCTATCTACCCATCTACACGTACACCTTGCTGCCTTCTTGCAACCCCAAACCTGGGCAGATCTGGCATTTCTGGCGGTTGCCCAGGGACCCGGTGGTTTCACTGGCACGCGGCTGGGTGTCGTCACTGCACGCACTCTGGCGCAGCAGTTAGAGCTTCCCTTATTCGCCGTTTCGACGCTGGCAGCAGTGGCGCACACTCATGCAGTCCAAGCTCAACTAACGCCTTCCACTCATCTTGCTGTGCAAATGCTGGCACAACGGGGTGAGGTGTTTGGTGCCATCTACCAGTTAGCTCCCGACGGACTGCACACCCTCCTTCCAGATACCGTGATGAGTTTAGAACGCTGGGAACAGACCCTTGCAGCCTGGACAAGCCCCTACCAGCTCATCCAAGCAGTTGACGGTTTGGGAACGTCTGTCTCTAGCGTTCTGGCACTGGCGCAGCACGATCGACAACAAGGGCTACAACCCCACTGGTCAGAAGCACTCCCCTTTTATGGGCAGCATCCTGTCGTAACCCGAGCCGAGGATAACCCCACAATGTTACCGTAGACGCAATACCATCACCTCAAGCAGCCTGCGGCGTTTCAGCTATGGTCACTCGACTGCCAGCGTCCACAAAATCAGGTCTTCTCTATCCCAGCAGCGACGGGCAGCTAATGGCAGACAACACCAGGCAGTTTCGATGGATTGTTGTTATTCAACAAAACCTGGAGTGGCTGTTTGCTGACCACGAGACTGTCTTTGTGGCAGGTGATCTACTCTGGTATCCCGTTGAAGGTGATTCTAAAAGCCGCATGGCTCCAGATATCCTGGTTGCTTTTGGCAGACCGAAAGGCGATCGCGGCTCCTATCAGCAGTGGCTAGAAGACCACACCCCGCCTCAGGTTGTGTTTGAAATCCTTTCACCAGGCAACCGGGTGAAAAAGATGGTAGAAAAGTTGCGCTTCTATGAGCGTTATGGAGTTGAAGAATATTACATCTACGATCCGGATGGCATTGAGTTAACAGGCTTAACTCGCTCTGGTGAAGAATTAGTTGTCATCAGCCAGATGTCTGGTTGGGTTAGCCCTCGACTTGGCACCCGGTTTGAGCTGTCTGGCGATGAACTCCAACTTTACCGCCCAGATGGACAACCTTTTTTGAGCTACGTCGAAATTGCTCGACGAGCGGAGCAAGAACGCGATCGTGCGAACCAGGCAGAACAAGAGGTTGCCCAAGAACGCGATCGTGCTGACCAGGCAGAACAACGAGCCGCACAATTGGAAAACCGACTAAGAGCAATGGGCATCAATCCGGATGCATGAGTTTGATGGTGATAAACGTTGGGCGATCGCCTGAGCAGCGTTGGTTGTTCTTTCCTGGCGCTTGATGTCTCGCCAGGTCGCTCTCTAACTGACTTAGCGCGATACACTCCGCGGATCGAGGGCATCGCGTAGCCCATCGCCCAACAGGTTAAATGCCAGCACTGTCAGGATGATCAGCAACGTCGGGGGCCAAATCAGCCAGGGTTGCAGCACCAAAATGGAGGCATTCGTCGCCAGTGAAAGCATATTGCCCCAAGATGGATCGGGCTGTTGAATACCCAACCCGATCAGGCTCAGAATCGACTCCGCTACGATGAAGTCTGGAATGGAAAGCGTTGCCGCAATGACAATATAGCTAGCCGTTTGGGGCAACACATGACGGATGATGATGTAGAGCGATCGTCCACCCATTGCCCGCGCTGCCTGCACAAACTCGCGCTCCTTGAGCGACAACACTTGACCGCGAATCACCCGCGCCAAACCAGCCCAGCGGATGAACGACGTAATCAAAATAATCAACAAAAAGCGTTGAGCGCTGCTTAGTCCTGGCGGCAACACAGCCGCTAAGGCGACCAGCAAATAAATGCTGGGAATCGTCATCAGCACTTCAACTAAGCGCATCAAGCCGCTATCAACCCAACCACCAAAATAGCCAGAAATGCCGCCCACCAGCATACCCAGCGGAAAG
>JBGTJW010000144.1:0-34248 GCA_041744955.1 Stenomitos sp.
ATTCGGTCGTTGCTGGCGGTTTGAATGAAATCAGATTATCTTGATTCATGGTGTATCCCTTGGCTGGTGTTTGTTTGTCTTAGCCAGCAGGATACGCCGTTTCTTCAATCTTGTCGTACACCAGAATTAAACATAGCTCTCGATCGGGTTAGCTGAGTGGCAAGTGTACACCCCTGGTGGCAACCTGATTCTTCACGCCGATGGCTGGCAAGAAACGTATGGTGAATGCCTCAAAGCAGATGATAGTGATGCAACGCTGCCACCAAGTCAGCGTGAGCAAGTGTATGTCTCCCATCTGCGACGCTGGCAATACTACCAGGGCTACATTGCTGGTGAGAGCCAAACAGGGTTCTTTTTGTTTAACGAAGCCAGTAAGCAAGTCACCACTTTTAGCCATGAGCAGGCTTTAAGCCAAGCGATCGTCGCTAAAGAGCTGGGGCAGCCGCAGTCAAACTGGTTGACCAGTCAGGATGATTGGACAGAAGCCTGGTTTCCCGCAATGGTCTGGCAACCATGTCAGGAGTTACTTATCCCCTCCCCCAGCAAGCGACTTAGCAAGAGCTTTAGCCCAGTCCCAAGAGCGAGTGCCGCCAAGCCTTATCAAAAGCATCGCTCTCCCTCTACCGCACCACGACTTGGGGACGGCAATGCAAGCTGTTCCAAGCCGCTCCCATCTCCACGCAGCGGCAACAACCAACTTTACAAGTTGTCGTGATGACTTTGGCGCAAGAGGAAGGACCGAATCCACAGTCAGCGGTTTTAGAGGTAGCACCACCCTTGCTCGTTGAGGTTGTTTCCATCGGTGAGCAGAATCATGAACGGGACGATCAGGACAAGCGCCAAGAATATCTGGCGATCGGGGTCACGGAATACTGGTTGGTAGACCCCGGTGAGCAGAAGGTGATTGTGCATTTGTTGCGGGGACAGCAGTATCAGGCAACTGAGTACGTTGGCGATCAACCGCTTGCTTCTGTAACCTTCCCGACGTTGGTTTTGACTGCGGGGCAGGTGTTAAAGGGTATCTAGCTCTAGTGCAGCTAAATTGCTATTACCTGACTGATAGGCTTTGCTCTTAGGGCACTTACAGTAGCAGTTGTAGATTGGTTGGCTGTCATCGGTGATCTTGGGTTGAGTAGCACATTCGCCAACAACATCCAGTGCTATTCAACCCCCTGGCACAGTCGAGCTGATCCACCGCCCGACGATCTCCTGAGTCAGCGTTTGACGAGCTTCTGGAGGCAATTCTGCGGCATTGAGAGCCTGCAACGCATCTGACCATAGTCCGTTTTGAACGAAGACCTCAATTCGCTTCTGGGTTTGCTCAATCGCTGTTGCACGTTCCGATTTTGCCGTTACTTCTGCCCGCTTCAACTGTTCTGCAACGGAGCGGTGTTGTCGATCCGCCAACACTTGAATCTTAATGGGGCGGCTGATCACTACCAATTTTTGAGTTTCCGTATCCCGTTTTAAGAACCGGATTTGATAGCGTTGTCCCGGTTGTAGAGTCGCTCCAATGGGCTGAGCCACGTAGCGATCGGTCGCAATGTTTTGACTCCAAATCACACTCAGAGTATCGAGTTGAACGACCTCAACTTGGTCAGGACTGGACGCAGCGATACCATCCGATTGCCAAATCAGCATGGGTTGAGTGTGCCAAATTGGCACCAGCGCTCCAGAGGCAGCAGACCGACTCACCCAAACTCCTGGCGAAATCAGGTCAAATGGTCCTTTGTCCGCGCCGCGTCTGCGAGGACGATCTGTGATCCACTTAAAAGCGGCTCGAATGGGGTTCCAATCAGAGGACGCAACGAGAATCGGTTGGGCTACTACAGTAGGTATCTGGATTAACTCAGTCAGTCCAGAGATCGGAAATGAGATAACTAATCCAACAGCAAGTAGGCGGAAATTAAACATGATTTTTTCGGTTTGAAGTGAGTATTAGCGGCATCACATAAAGCAGAAAAGTGGCAATAGGAAACAGCAGAGGCAACAGCACGGCAAACCCGACATAACTCTGTAAACTAGCGATTGCATAGAAAATTGGAATCCCCAAAAGCCAACGCAATCGCCGAGAATTTTGCAAGGTGAGCGCTTTGCCAAACAAAGCAGCAAGGGCGATCATCCACAAGTCTGGAATTGGGGTAATCAGGCGATCGTATAAAAGATTGTGAGCAAGGTAAGCATGAACTTCACCACCGTTCATGGTCGAAGAAGACTGCCCCAGCATCTGCATTGCCCAAGGTCGGGCAAACAGATCTTCTCCAGGGGTAATTCCAGGTTGATCAATTCTTTTTCCAGCAGCAATCAGGACAATTTTTGGTGGTTTGGAGTGGTTTGCTTCCAGCAGCGATAGCGTTCTTGTAACATCGCTGTCTAGAAACTCCCAAGCTGAGATTGATTGATAAACCTGATCTACCGGAATCGAAAAATCAATGATTGGACTTAGCCAGAGTTGACCAAACTTGTTGGACATCTGGGTAAGCAGGTTCGGGGCTAATCGTGCAGTTTTTAGGGACGAGTCTTGCGCGTTTCTAGCCAACTCGTAACCAAACGGACGAAGAGCTTTAGGTTCACCCGCTTCATCGGTCAAATTGACATAAAATGCCGGATCGCCTAATAGCTCAACATCGCCATTGCTGAACCACGATCGCACTGGTGCAACCTCTGGAATTGCCATACTCCACTGGGGCACTTTCAAATCCCGCTCCAGAGATGCCGCCAAAACAATTCGGGTGCCCTGCTCGCTCGCCTGGGTTAGAGCCTTTGCCAGCGCAGTATCGCCCGTTGGCTGAGATCGAAAGAATAGATAATCAAGCCCGATCGTAGAAGCCTTTGCGTTAGCAGCTTGGGTGACAATTTTAGCTAGATACGCTCGGTCTAGAAAGCCCTGGGGTTTATCTACTCGATCGCGACGCATGGAATCTTCGTCAATTTCCACTAATAGAATGGGCGGTGAGCGATTGATTAAAGTCTGTCCCGTCGATTGGCGATAGAGTGCCTGGATTGCCTGTCGCCCATCTAAACTCATATTTTGCAGACTTGGCATACTGCTAAGTATGGCGAAACTTGCTAGCGCGATCGCTTCTCGACGGGTTGGCAACCACTGTTTGAACCCGCCCTGAGTGGGTGGTAATCGAAAGGGACGTGCATTGGGATAAGTGAACAGTGACGGCAATAAATAGGCAGAGGGCAGGGCGACGTTTTGCTCTTGCTTTAGCATTTGGCAGGCGGCAATCATCGCCTCATGCACATCTTTAGCGGCAGTAAGATTGTGAATAAATTGCAGGAAGAAAGCTCTGGCAACCGTGTGGTGAATCGGCTCCCGCATCACTGTAACCTGACTTAAGCCAAGATTAATCAAGGATTCGGCAATGCTTACACCACTACAGGAATTGAAAATGGCAAATTGTAGTCCGTGGGTTTGAGCTACTCGCAAAGCAGCGGCAATTTCACTAATCATAATGGCAGTGTTGGGCGCGATCGCAATTTCCCCCCCGGTTAGTTGAGTTTCATTGCTATGCCCCGTGAAAAAGAGAATATCCCAGCCCTGCTGACTCGCGATCGCGGTGGTAATTTCGTTGATTAGTTCTGTCGGATTCTTGCCACGTTGCCAGCCGACAAACTGCACCTCGACAATCGACTCTAATTTCTTTAATACAGCTTTTTCTTCAGCAAAGGCACTGGTATTTGCCTCTGTTTGCAAGCCAGTTTCATCTCCCAGAATGGCTAAGACTCGTGCTTTTTTACGGCGGACAGGTGGAGCTAAAGTGGCTTGCAAACGGCTAGAGGTGCGCGTGATTCGGATCGAATGACTCACTCCAAATTCAGCGTTGATTTGCCAGGATTCCCAAGGCAGCTTGACCAACTCAAGCGTATCGCAGCGAATGAACAGCTCGACTGCACTATTGGTGCTGGCGGCTTGAGCGATCGTGCGGCGAATGTCAATCAGTTCCGAATGATTCAGCCAATAATGAAATTCAGCTAGGAAAACAGCTTCGGATTGGACTAATTTTGCCCGCCAGTCTACATCCGGTTCGCTGAGACTGAGGCTAATTCCAGGTTGGGCGAGAAAGTTCGATCGATAGAAGGCTAGATAATTAAACCGCCACTGTTCGTAGAACTTTGTCAAGGTTTCAGGATAGGCTAGCTTGGTACTGAAGCTACAGTTTTGATCCCACGTCAGTTCAAACAGACACGTTTGCTCAACCCGCCAAACTTTCAGCAAAAAAGAAGTCATAGCGAGGGTTAATTGGGTTCAAAAATGAAGGGCGGCAGGGTAACTGATTCACCTGTTGGTGAGTCGATCGTCAGCGTAAATTGCTCATGCCAATTGCCAATCGCCTGAGTGACTAAATAGGCTGATCCAGGGGAGAGTTGCGTCGAGACGATCGGAGTATTCGCTTCACTGAGACTCAAGCGCGTGTCTGCCAACATAACCTGGTTAGGGGCAGCTTTAAGGATCGCCAGTAGCGACCAGGTTGGCTCTGGTTGCGTTTGAGATTGAACCCAAATCACAACAGCTAAGCGGAGGAGTCGATCGCCGACCCAGATGTCTTGATAAGCGGCTTGAGCATCGGTGGGAACCTGGACTCCGTTTCGCTCAATTTCAGTCAAAATTGCTGTGAGAGAGCTGTCTGTTTCCAGGTTAGGACTGGCATCCAAAGCAGTTGAAGAGGAACTCATCATGCCACTAATGGCTGGAGTCGGTGAAAAGAATTGCCAAGCTAGATCATTGACTCGATCGCTAATTTGACGCTGGAGCCAAGCTTTAGCCTTCACCGCAGGCTGGATCAACCATTGTTTGAGCGGTACTGTGATCGTTCGGGCGGTTTCAGGTAGCGCAATCGCGTTGGGTTCTAAACAGGTTAAATACAGCAGCAGTTGATTAAAATCGGTTTCAAAGATCGATGTGGGCAGTTCGTAAGTTTGCTGCGAAGTGCGAATGCTTACAGTTTGGGACTGAGCCAATTGATCGTGGCGGAGAAAATACCGCATTGCCACTTGACGTTGTTCAGGGTACACCGTAGCACTTAGATAAAAATGGGCAGCTTGGTGAGGTTGATCCCATACCTGAGCCGGGATTTCAATCACTTCATTTTCATCGTTGGCGATCGCAATACAGCAAACCTTGAATCCGTTCACAGTGGTGTAGCTTACCGTTGGAATGTCAGAGCCAGTCGGTTCTAACAAGATTGATTGTTGCGTCGTGAGCGGAATCGCTTGCTGCTGAAGCCAGATTTTGAAACCTTCTAGCACTAACAAAGCTAGATAAGAATGCCAGCGCAGCAGAGGATCGGGCAGCGCTTGGCTCAGGGTGAGCGCGGTGGTATTAGACTCGATCTCGACCGCGCTATTGGCGATCACTTCAAAGTCTAGAGTTGAGGCATCAAGAGAGTCAGGAATCATAGGAACAATCATGCTTAAACAGGTCGCAATCACTGAGGTAGGCGCAGATCTGTTGACCTAAGCGGCTCCCTTTCATGTACGATTGCGCGGTGTAGGCTTCTTGTCGATCGTGTTGGATTAAAGCGGTCACTTCTTCCTCCAATACGGCGGCAATCTGCTGATCAAATTGACGGAGACGAGCAACGTCAGTGAACTTTTCAGCCGTCTCTATTACCTCTTTCTTGAGGTGGGTAAGCATATGCAGTCGGATGGCGACTCGCAGGTCGGATAGCTTCAGCAGATTGGCAATCTGATCCTGGCGTAACTCCATCTGTTTAGCAATTTCGGTCTGGGTCAGCCGATCGCAGTAGGAGAGCCGCAGCGCTGTGAGGAAGTTTTGAGCGCGTGCTTCGCTCTTAAACTTGGTCAATCGATCGCGAATCACATGATCGATCGCTGCCGCTAAACAGCGCTCAAATTGCTCCCGATAGCGGGCGAGAAAACTTTGAATTTCGGGTTCTTCAGTTGCAGGAGACAAGGGCTGTGGTAGCGGCGCTTTGCCGAGGCGATATTGGCGCAAGCAGTAAGCAACTTGTTGCAGTTGAGACAGAATTGTTGCGGGTGGAATGTCGCAAGCAAACTTTGCCTGCATCCAGGCAGCCATTCGTTGCCGTTGGTTCAGCGTCGGTTCAGAACATTTTCCACTACCCTGAGCAAGATGATCTGGCAAGTAGATCGATCGATAGCTTTCTAACACCATTCCAGCTTGGGCAACTTCGCTTTCGGTTTGCTGGTAAACGTCGCGTAAAACCCGCTGCATCCGGCTGACTGAAGTGTCGTTGAGAATCGCCCAATCGCTAATTAACCACAATCCTTGTGCTTTGAGAAATTGAGTCAGTTCCCCGTGCTGGCGAACCAGGCGAGCTGTCCAGGTACTTAATTGTGCCGTTTTCGGATCGAACTTTTGCAAAATTTGCCAGGTCAACGGTCGGTAAGGTTTGTCAAAATCAAGACGACCTTCATCCTGCAAAACGTAGGGGAATAAATCTGATTCAGTGAACTGGTAATGCTGCCCAAATTGCCGCACGATCGCACGACATTCTTGCAAAACGTAGTGAGACATGACACAGCGCAAGCACAGCCCCGCTTCGGCTACCCCTGACTGAAATTGCTGGAATAGTTCAAGCTGCAAGGCTCGATCGGATACGTCTGGTGAGTCACAAAACTCCTGGATATAGGCTTGGGCAATCGCCAACTCGGCAATCTGAGCCTTACCTGAACTCTGTAGCCGTACCAGTTGCCAATACTGATTGAGCATGATGTCGCTTTTGCCGTACTCGCACGAGCCAAGGCAATCATATCAGGATTATTCAGAGTGGCGTTACGGTGGCGATCTCGTTGTAAGCGCCCGCTCCCACACCCTTGCCGGCACCAGAACGATTACTCTGCAACGCGCTAATCCGGTGTTTTAACAACAGATGGCTGCCTTTTGTCGATGCACTCAGGCGAGCGTGCCCCATAACCTTGTGGGCTGGAGACAGATAAAAGTGTGAGCAGATTGATCGCCCCGTGCAGTAATGTTTAAGTTAGCTACCGCTGGAGAATTTTAAGATGCTGTACCGGAAAGCGATCGTGTTAGCAGGATTGGCGATCGCGCTGGGTTTGGCGGAAGTGGGAACGATTGGCTTTCCTGAGGTGGCAATAGCCCAGTCGGTGAAAGAACGGAATAAGGAGAGCAATGCTCTTCGAGCCAGCGAAGCTGAACGTTTATTGCAACAGGGGATTAAGCAATATCGCACTAACCAGCATGAGGCGGCACTTCAATCTTTGCAGCAGGCGTTAGCGCTATATCGAGCGATTCAAGACCGAAATGGTGAGGCATATGTGCTAATGAACCTGGGTAATGCATATCAAACTCTATCCCAGTATGAGAAAGCGATCGCCTACTATGAGCAAGCTCGTTCCATTTTCCAACAAATCAAAGACCGCAACGGTGAAGCGAAGGTGCTGGATAATCTGGGCAACGCTTATAGCTCGCTGTCGCAGTATGACAAAGCGATCGCCTACTATGAGCAAGCACGCCAGAGTCATCAGAAACTCAAAAATCGTGATCGTGTCACGGACGTGCTAATTGCTCTAGGTAACGTGTATGAAGCTCTAGCGCAGTATGGGAAAGCAATTGATTATCACGAACAAAGTTTGGCGATCGCCCGTAAAGATGAGAATCAGTTGAACGAGGGAAGATCGCTCGGTAATCTCGGCACGGTGTATGTGAGTTTGGGTGACTACGAGAAGGCAATCCGGTATCACGAACAGAGCTTGGCAATCAAACGCAAAACTAAAGATCGGTTGGGGGAAGGACGTGTCCTATCTGCTCAGGGAAACGCCTACCTTGCTCTGGGGGATGCTGAAAAAGCGATCGCACTGCATACTGAGAGCCTGCGGATTGCTTGGGACATTGGCGATCGATACGGGGAAGCCAGTGCACTGAGAAGTCTGGGAGAGGCTTATGAAGCTCGGGGACGGTATGACAAGGCGATTGAGGCTCATAAACAGAGTTTAGCGATCGCCCAGGAAATTGTTGATCGCCGTGGGGAAGCAAAATCTCTGATTAACTTGGGTGTGGCTTACCGAGGACGCGGAAAGTATACCGAAGCGATTGAATACCATGAAAGCAGTTTAGTCATTACCCGTAAGATTGGCGATCGTCGTGCTGAAGGGTCAGCCTTGGGCAACTTGGGAATGGATTATTATGCTCAAGGAAATTATCCAAAGGCGATCGAATATCACGAGAAACGTCTAGTCATTGCCCGTGAGATCAAAGATCGCCAGGGAGAAGGGAATGGTATGGGCAATTTGGGCAACGCCTATCGTTCTCAGGGGAACTATGCTAAGGCGATCGAATATCATGAGAAGCGGTTAGCCATCACCCTTGAAACTAAGGAGATACGCGGACAAGGACAATCGCTTGGTTATTTAGGGTTAGTCTATCGAACCCTCGGCGATTATGATAAATCGATCGAATATTACAAAAAAAGTTTAGCAATTGCGAGAAAAATCAACGATCGACTGACAGAAGCAAAGTCACTCGGTTACTTGGGAAATGCCTACTATGATGCAGGTTACTATAGTCAAGCCATTGAGCATCATCAGTTAAGCCTAGAAGTTGCACGGACAATTAACGATCGTCGTGGGCAAGGAAAATCTTTGGGATACTTAGGGAATGCTTATGAAGCTCAGGGGAAGTATGACGAAGCAATCAAGCACTACCAGTCTAGTTTAGAAATTGCTCGTGAAGTGAACGATCGACGCGGTGAAGGAGAAACGCTAAGTTCCCTGGGAGGCTTTTATTATAGTCGGGGCGACCATGCCAAAGCGATCGACTATCACAAAGCAGAGTTAGACATTGCTCGTAAAATCAAAAACCGTGATGGTGAGAGAATTGCTCTAAGCAAAATTGGCTCGACACTACAAAAACAAAGCCAACCGGACTTAGCTATTGTGTTCTACAAGCAATCGGTTAATGTCAGTGAGTCCATGCGTAAAGAGATGAAGAAACTGCCGAGAGAAGTGCAAGAAATCTACACTAGCTCCGTAGCGGGAACCTACCGCAGCTTAGCCGATTTGCTACTCACTCAGGAACGCATTCGAGAAGCTCAGTCGATTCTGGAACTTTTGAAGGTTCAGGAAGTACAGAGCTACGGAGATGGGGAGACTACCTCTCCAATTCAGCTTCGTTTCCATGCCTCAGAAACTAAAGCACTTGAAGGGTTTGAAGCAATGATCGCCACTGATACTGTTTCCCTCCAAACCCTGACTGCCCTCGCTCAACCCCTCAGCCAAAACCGCGATCGCATCGTCCAGGACAGCAACAACATCCCCAGCGAGATCGGTAATCCCCAAGCAGTTCTCCAGGCGAATCCCAACTCTCTGCTGATTCAAAACCTGGTCGTGGGCGACAAACTCTGGGTGATCTGGACAACTGCCAGTGAGAAGACGACCGCGATCGCAGTTCCCAACGTTACCCAAGCAAGACTCAACATCACCGTTGAAAAGTTTCGCCAGCAAATCGGCTCTCCCTACAGCGACTTGGCACAACTCAAAGCCACGAGTCAACAACTCTACAACTGGCTAATCCCGCCCCAACTCCAAGCTGAACTCAACCAAAATCCCCAACAACACCTGATATTCTCCCTTGATCACGTCACCCGCTACATTCCCGTCGCCGTCCTGTTTGATGGCAACCAATACCTTGCCCAGCGCTATATCCTCTCCAATCTGATCACCACTGCCAGCGACACCCGCGATCGCCTCTCCTTGAATGGTCAACCGCCCAATATCCTCGCCCTTGGCACCTCCAAAGCCTTCCCTCCCACCTTTAACGCTCTGCCCAACGTCCCCGCCGAACTGAGTGCGATTGTCCGGGATGGCAACAAGCAAGGCATCTATCCCGGCAAAATCCGCCTCAATGAAGCCTTCACCACCGACAGTTTGCGCGATAACCGTGACTCCTTTCGCGTCCTCCACATCGCCACCCACGGCAGCTTCAACCCCAAAAGCATCACCGAATCCTTCCTGCTCCTCGGCGATGGCAACCGCCTGCCGATCACCGAAATTGCCTCCCTCACCAACCTCAATACCACTCACCTCGTCGTCCTCAGTGCCTGCGAGACCGGGCTTAGCGGCTCAGCCCAAGACGGCACCGAAATCTCTGGCATCAGCGGCTACTTCCTCTATCGCGGAGCCAAAGCGGTGATTGCTTCCCTCTGGTCGGTCAACGATGCCAGCACTACTCTGTTGATGCAGCAGTTTTACAAAAATCTGGCTCAGGGCATAAGCAAGTCTGAAGCGCTGCGGCAAGCCCAACTGTTTTTGTTGAACCAAAAAACTTCCTCCACGGCAAAGGACGATCGCGCTGCCCTCCAGCCTCTCGATCCGAACCAACAGACTCGCCCCGAGCTGAAATCGATCGGCTACTCCCATCCCTATTATTGGGCACCCTTCATCCTGATTGGTAATGGATTGTAGGGGCGATCGCCCAGACACTCCGACTTTTTCAGCTTTAAGCTCATAACCTCCTGACCTCCAGAACGATAAATCAGGGAAGTCAACAATTCTGGAGTTAAAGGACTATGCCGACTCATTTTGATTCTGATCTGCAGACAACCACTCAGTCACCTCAGCAGTCCAAAAGACTCAAGTGGAAACGGTGGGTGCTGCTGGGATTGGGAGGCGTAGTAGGAGGACTTTGGTGGGTCGGCGCAACGAATCGAAACACCTACGAGGAAGGGGTTCAGACCTACAATACTGGGGATTGTGGTAAGGCGATCGTGCTGTTTAATCAGGTGATTGGCGATCGGCGTTCTTCCAGCGATCCTAAAAGTCCAGTTGCTCTATCCCTGATTAAGAGGGCGGATTGCCAAGCCTATCAAGAAGCGCTGGCTCCCACAGCTCAACAGCCTGCGACCTTGTTGTCGAATGCCGCGACTTTCGCCTACCGCTATCCCAAGAGTGGACTTCTCCAACCCCTGCGCCAAGCGATCGCCCCTGTCGTACAAAAAAATGCTGCAAAGACCTTCGCGACCTCCAATGTCTGCGGCAAAATTGACCCGATTCAATCCATGAACTTGCTGCCGGATGCAGCTAACAAGTTGCCGGAGCTTTACCAGGCTTGCAGTGCATTTTTCACCGCAACTAAGCAGAACTTGGAGGTAATTTCCCTCTACAAGAGATTCTTGAAGGAGTTTCCCGACCACTCACTGAAAACTTCTTTCCAGCAGGACTATGCCAGAGCGATCGTGCAGGATGCCAAGTCCCAAGGAGGAAGCACAGTTCCACCACCAGAGCGAGTGGGTAATAGAAGCGATGGTTCCACGGTGGTGCTGATTCGCAATGATTCCCCGGAACCCTTGCGAATTGCGTTCAGCGGACCCACAGCCCGTGTGGAAGAAATGCCAGCCTGCAAAGATTGTCAACGCTTTACCCCAGAGACCGCGCCCTCAGCTTGTCCCGCAAAAGGCCCCATTGCCAGCTACACGTTGAAGCCGGGGAAGTATGAAGTGATGGTGAAAGCAGTGGGCCGGGGAAGTGTAAAGCCGTTTACGGGCAGTTGGGATCTCAGTAGCGGGAAGTATAACAATTGCTTCTACTTGATCCAAAAGCCAACGTCTCGATCGTAATCCCACTTATTTCGATGGCTGATGGACTGTAGCGATCGCTGCCCACTTTCTCTTGAGAAAAAAATAGCTGAAGCGATGGGTAGCGATCATACTCTATTGGTAGTGTTGAATTGAATCGGATGGAGGATTTGCAGATGTTGTCTCGGAAAGCAATTCTCGAAACGAGAGGCTGCGCCAACGTGTTGGCGATGGCGTTAAGCGGAGCAATCAGTGTGTGGATTCCATCTTTAGGATCTTACTCTGCTGCCCCGGTATTGGCACAGACGGTTCAAGACCGAGAGACAGAGGCAGATCGACTACTAGAAAAAGGAAAACAGCAATTTCAAACCAACCAATATCAAGCAGCATTGGAGTCTTGGCAACGGACATTGACTCTCTATCAAGCAGTCAAAGATCAGAATGGAGAAGCAGTGGCATTAGGAATGCTGGGGAACGCGTATCGCTCGCTCTCTCAGTATGAGAAAGCGAGCGGCTACTACACCCAAGCTCTATCTATCTTTCAGGCGATCAAAGATCAAAATGGGGAGGCTAATGTACTGATGAATCTGGGAAGTGTTTACGTTTTGCTCTCTCAGCACGACAAAGCTATCAGCTACTACACGCCAGCTTTATCTATCTTTCAAGCAATCAAAGACCGCAAAGGTGAAGCTGATGTACTGATGAGTCTGGGTGTTGCGTATCGATCGCTCTCCCAATCTGAGAAAGCGATCAATTATTACATTCAAGCTTTGCCTCTTTATCAGACAATCAAAGACCGCAAAGGTGAAGCTGATGTACTGAATAATCTGGGTGTTGCGTATCGATCGCTCTCCCAATCTGAGAAAGCAATTAGCTACCACAGCCAGTCCTTACCGCTCTATCAGGAAACTAAAGACCGAAAAGGTGAAGCAGGAGCATTGAATAATCTAGGGATTGCGTATCGATCACTGTCTCAGTATGACAAAGTCTTGCGCTATTATACCCAAGCCCTGCCTCTCTACCAGACAATCAAAGACCGCAAAGGTGAAGCTGATGTACTGAATAATCTGGGAGCTGCCTATCTTGCGCTGTCTCAGTACGAGAAATCGATTAGTTATCACACTCAAGCGCTACCCATTTTTCAGGCGATTAAAAACCGCAATGGCGAAGCACTAGCACTCAATAATCTAGGGTTTGCATATTTTTCACTCTCCCAGCCTGAGAAAGCGATCAACTACCAGACTCAAGCCTTGCTCCTCTTCCAGGCAATCCAAGACCGCGCTGGGGAAGCGAAAGCACTCAATAATTTGGGAAACAGTTATCTCGCGCGCTCACAAGTTGAGAAAGCGATTGACTATCACACTCAAGCGTTACCTATTTTTCAGCAAGTCAAAGACCGTAATGGCGAAGCGGCCGCACTGAGTAATCTAGGGTTTGAGTATCGATTGCTCTCTCAGTACGACAAAGCCCTCCGCTACTATGCTCAAGCCTTGCCCATCTATCAGGTGATCAAAGATCGGGAGAATGAAGGAAAACTTTTGAGTAACTTTGGTGAGGTGCTGGAGAGACAGAAGCAAAGTGAATTGGCGATCGTCTTCTACAAAAAATCCGTTAATGTGCGCGAAAGTATTCGGAAAGATATTCGCCAATTGCCCAAAGAACAACAGGCAACCTACACCCAATCTGTTGAATCCACTTACCGTCGCCTCGCCGATTTGTTGCTGAAGCAAAACCGGATTATGGAAGCCCTGCAAGTGTTGGACTTACTGAAAGTGCAGGAATTGCAGGACTACTTGCGTGATAGCAAAGGCAATGCTCTCACCGAGCAAAAGCTGCCCTTCCTGGAGCCAGAAACCCAAATCCTGCAACAACTGAACCCCGCAATCGCCACCAAAACCCTCAGCCAACAACTCAGCAGCCCAACCATCCAAACGCGCGTACAACAACTCAAAGATACCGCCGCCGCTCAAAACCTCACCCTCTCCACCTACCGCGACTTACAAACTCATGTCCAAAAACTCGGCAAAAATATCGCTCTGTTCTATTCCCTCATTCTCGACGATCGCCTCGAACTCGTCGTCTTCCTGCCCGATCGTCCCCCGATTCATCGCACCGTCGCCGTTCCCCGCCAACAACTCGAAACCACCATTCAAAGCTTCAGCAAAACCCTCAACGAGCCCTATACCTGGGATGTAAAACCACACGCCCAACAGCTTTATACCTGGCTGATCCAGCCCTTTGCCGTCGACCTCCAGCAGTCCAACGTGCAGACGATCGTCTATGCTCCTGATGGTCAGATGCGCTACGTTCCCCTCACCGCTCTTTACGACGGTCAGCAATGGTTGACCCAACGGTTTCAGATCAACTACCTTACCGCTTTAGCACTCACCCCTCTGGAGCCAAGATCCACTACTGCCCCCCGGATTCTGGCTGGGGCTTATGCTCAGGGACGCTACAAATTTCAGATTGCTGGCAAGACCTACGAGTTCAATGGGTTGTCCTTTGCTAGAACTGAAATCGAGCAACTCGCTGCCCAATTTCCCAATACAACTTCACTATTTGACAAAGCCTTCGCTCGCACCACTATCCTGGCTCAAAAAGAGCGGTACAACATTCTCCACTTCGCAACTCATGCCGCTTTTGTCCCTGGCAAACCGGAAGATTCCTTCATTGTCCTGGGTGACGGCAGCCAGATTAACCTGCGAGAAATCGCAGATTGGAAACTACCCGACACCCAATTGGTAGTGTTGAGTGCCTGCCAAACCGCGATCGGGGAAAAGTTGGGCAACGGGCTGGAAGTGCTAGGGTTTGGCTATCAGTTGCAGCGCACTGGAGTCCGAGCGTCGATCGCCTCACTGTGGTCAGTCAACGATGCCGGAACCCAAACCTTGATGAACAATTTCTACGCCATCCTTAAAGCTAGCAGTCTGACCGAAACAGAGGCGCTGCAAAAAGCGCAAATTGCCTTGATGACGAACCAGAAGTTAATCGACCTCAAGAGCAAACGCGGAGTTGTTCAGCCGCTGGAACTCAATCAGCCTCAGCGCCAAGACTTGAAATCAATCGGCTACTCCCATCCCTACTATTGGGCACCCTTCATCCTGATTGGCAATGGATTATAACTATGCTGAAACGTCGTCATTTTCTGCAACTCACAGGTTCCACTGCGGCGACAATCGGCTTGAGCCAATGGGATCTCTCGCGATCGGCGCAAATGTTAGCCAAAGACAGTCCCCGCAAGTTGGCGTTGCTGGTGGGCATCAATCAATATGCTGAAGGAACGCGTGGCATCAGTACGTTAAATGGCTGCCAGAATGATGTGCGGCTGCAAACGGAACTGTTGGTGCATCGGTTTGGCTTCGATCCTAAAAACATTGTTACCCTCGTGGATGCCCAAGCCACAAGGCAAAACATTTTGCAGCAGTTTGAAACCCATCTAATCGCCCAAGCCCAACCTGGCGATGTGGTAGTGTTTCACTTCTCTGGTCATGGCTCCCGCTTGGTCGATCCTGAGCCGATCGCCAACCGACCTTACAACAGCGCCATTGTGCCCTTCGATGCGGTCGATCTTCGCCCCGATGGTAGTGTCAACGACATCATGGGTCGCACCTTGTTTCTGTTGATGTCCGCCTTGCAAACCGAGAATGTCACCGCCGTGCTGGATAACTGCTACGCTGGCGGCGGCACCCGTGGACAAATCAAGATTCGATCGGTGCGAGACGGTGAAAAAGCCAAGCCAAGCCAAGTAGAGTTGGACTATCAAGACAAGTGGCAAAGGCAAGACCGATTGAATCTGACGGCTGCTCAAGTGCGGGCATTGCGGCAGGCGGGTGTGGCTAAGGGGGTTGTGTTGGCGGCGGCGCTAGCTGGACAGACGGCAGAAGATCGTCTGTTTAGTGATTTTAGTGCCGGGACGTTTACCTATACTCTGACCCACCTGCTATGGCAGCAAGCCGCAACCCTGGACGTTGCCCACCCCGCGATTGCCAGCCAAATGTTCCAACTCAGCAACTACCAGGAACCCGTGTTTGATCGCTCGCCCAACTTGGCTCCGAACTCACCGCTGTTTTTTACCCTACCCTTAGGACGATCGGCGCAGGCTGTCGTCACAGCAGTAAAGCAAGATCAAGCAACTCTGTGGCTGGGCGGACTGGCTCCAGACACGATTGCGGCGTTTGCGGCAGGTTCCACCTTTGCACTGTTGGATGCAACGGGAAAAACCAACGGCAAAGTAACGCTGAAAGCCCGCGATGGCTTAACCGCGATCGGTACAGTGGAAGGACAGGCAAAAGTAGGAAGTTTGCTGCAAGAAGTCGATCGGGTGATTCCCAACGATTTTCGACTGCGGCTGGGCGTTGATCCGTCCCTGGTTGCGGAATCGGCTGCCATTCAAGCCCAATTGCAGCACCTCGGTCGCCTGGACATCCAACCCCTCAACCTAGCCAAGCCCGTAGACTACGTTCTCAGCCGCATTACGCCAGCCTACGCCGCTCTGCTGAAACAGCATGAGTCGGCGATCGACACCATTGCCCTGCTCAAACCCAACCTCGAACTACTGCCCAACTCCTCCAGTGATGACCGAAAAGAACCGCTCCCTACTGCCCTTAAACGCCTGACCCCCATCCTGCAATCCCTGGTAGCAGCCCAGCTAGTCCGGCAAACCTTAAACGCGACTACCTCGACGCTCAAAGTTGGGGTCACAGTGGCTCCGGTTGAACAACCCAACGCGATCATCGCCCAAGCAGGAACTGTCTCCACCCAAAGCTTGGCAATGTTGTCGTCCCGCTCCCTACCGCTTAACACCCCATTTCAACTGCAACTGAGTAACCAAAACACCTTTCCGCTCTACTTCCTGGTGATGTTGGTCAATCCCAATGGTCAGCTAGAAACTCTGTTCCCCAACCTCTACACCCTGGGGAATTTGGATCAGATTAGTGAAGTTGCCCCCCAATCCAAGCGCGTGTTTCCTGACCCCAAGCAGGGCGATCGGTTCAAGCTGAGTCAAGACGCGAGCGGGCGCAGTGAGGTGTTGGTCATTGCCAGTCCCAAGCCTCTGAATACCGTGTTTCGTCGCCTGCAAACCCTGAGCGCTGAACCAATGCCAGACCGAACCTCAAGGTCGATCGACGGACTGTTGGAAGATGTTAGCCGCAGTCGCAACCAATCCTCCTTCACCCTGAATACGGAAGACTTGGCAACCCTCTCGATCGGGCTGAATTTTGGTTCCCGAACAAACCCCTAACGAGTCGATCACACAACCTCTGATTCTCTAGAAGAGTAGTCAGCTAGGCGCGGGACAATGCCTACGTTCGAAACCATCCTTGGTTTGTTGCCACTAGTTTCTGCAATGGTGCTGGCATTGTGGCTGGCTGGACAAATTTTCGATCGCTCGACTACCGATGTAATTCTATTCCCTGCGATCGTTTTGCCAGTCGGTAAGACTCTTGCTGCGAATGTCGATCGCTTCGCAATTGGCGATCGCATAACCTCAACGATATCAGAACGATAACCTGTCAAAGCCATTCAGGTAATTGCAGTTCAACTTTCAAACCTTCCGACCGCATAACCTCGACACCATCAGAACGATAACTTTGCAACATCAGATTCGCACTCTTGCTGGTTGAAGGACAAAGAAAACAGTTTGTTTGAACACTTCTTGTAGGAAGGAACATAACCCCATGAAACTCATTGTTGGTCTATCAAGTCTTGCCCTAGTTTCCCTCTCTAGCGTTGCTCCCTGTTTCGCCGTCAATCAAGCACTTGGTCGATCGGCTGATCAATCCTTGTTGAGTCAAACTTTACCCAGTCCAGCAAAAACTCAGGTGGTTAGTTTTGGTCTTGGTGACGTGTTCCGCGCAGTGGACCAGGGTCTTGACATGGTAGAGCAGGAAAAACGTCGTGAAGAGGAACGAAAAAGACGAGCGCAGTTAGAGAAAGAACGCCAAGAGCGCCTTGAAGCTCAAAAAAAGCGACAAGCAGAGGTAGAAGAGGCAAGGAAAAAAGCCACCGAACAGCAGCGACTAGAAGCTGACCGACGGCAGAAGTACTTTGAGAGCCTTTCTCCAGAGCAAAAAAAAGCTTACATTGCTGAACAACGTGCCCAACAAAAGAAGGCAAATGAAGTAGCTGCTGGGCTTTTTCTAATGGTTTTTGAAGCAGTAACGACCCCTCAAGTCTGCCGTAGCGGGTCTTGGCTGACTGGTTACACCTATTACGAGTGCTAATTGGATTTCGACGACCCTCAACCCGCCATCGCTGAAGGTTGAGGGTCGTCGAAACTGGAGCGGTCAGTACCTGCTTAGTCCGCTAATTTCTTAGCACAGGGAGGACAGCTTGGGAGGGTCGATATAAGCCACCAAGCCTGCTGCCAGGTTAAGAAAATTCAGCAATTAGGGTCTGTTTTGCAATGCCCCAAACCCCTTGATTCTCTATACAAAAGAATCAGGCTTTGACTAAGATTTCCAACACATCCCAAACTTCACCAGTCTACTCTTTTGAGGATTTTCATCATCATGTCTCTGCATACCCTGTGTAATATTTCCATGGCGATCGTAGCTTCGGTTATTATGTTTGGCGATCCCCTCGGACAGACTGCCAAAGCTGCAACAGCGAACAATCGAGCTGATATTTCTGCTGCCAAGATTGTCAAGACTGGCATTCAAATTGCCCAGGCAGATCGTTCGACCAATCAAGTTCTCAATCAACTAAGGTTACTCCGAGACAATATGGTGCCTAAGGGGTTTCGGTCAACGCACAACCCCTTCATCGGCAATCTCGGTCGTGGTGGCGATGAAAACATCACGTTGAATCTGCGTCAGGGAACAACATATACAATCGTTGGTGTTTGTGACAGCGATTGCCGCGATCTTGATCTAGAACTTTTTGATGGCAACGGAAATCGCCTAGCTTCCGATCGTAAGGTCAATAGTATTCCTTTTGTTTCGGTCTCTCCTCGCTGGAATGCTCGTTTTACGGTCAAGGCAATCATGCCTAGCTGCTCAAACGAACCGTGTCGGTATGGGATTGAAGTTTTCGGCAAGTAGCGAGGAATGGGTTGCATAGGTCTCGTGAGCGCGATCGAGGGGTGTTTTTTCAGCAGAAGGAAGTAGAAGTGCGATCGATCGACTTACAGGCTGCATTTCATCTCAACCGATTAATGAAAAACAACAGGCTCAGTGGTACTCAACCCCATCTACGGCGAATGCGATCGTACTGCTGCCCAGACCCAATCTTAACTAGGGTAAGCGCATCTAAATCTTTAGGTGAAGAGGGTAAGAGCAGGGTGCTAGGTAAAAGGCAAGTTGTATCTGTTGAACAGATTTCATGAGTCATGGCTTTGCCTTTTGCGCTCAACTTTAACGCGAATTTGGATGATCCACTTGCTTTAATCTAAAGGCTGACTAAGCCAGTTTATTGTTGCTAATTCGAGCATGAATAGCACATTTAGCTTGACATCATTCTGCTTCAGATTTACCGCTGATGGTTATAGAGAATCAAGGCGATATATGGAGACTCACTGCTTGATCTTCTTGCTTCCAAAGGCACTGTATACACATTGAAGGAACAGAGTAAAAATCATGGAAATTACAGGTACCAGCGGTAACGACATTGTCATCAGACCAGCTTTACTCAACGGCACAGTCTTGCGTAGCAATGACACCATCAGAACGCTTGCTGGCAACGACACCATTAATGCCGGACTGGGTTTGGATTCAGTTTATGGAGGTGATGGCATTGACCACCTCATCCTAGACTACTCTGTGGGCGACACGGGCAGTGGTATGGATTTTGCGGGGGGTAGCCAGTTTGGCAGTGCGAATCGAAAGGTCAGCAGCACCAACTCTACTCGCTTGGATTCCATCTTCTTTGACCACATTGAGCAGTTTACCGTCATCGGCACGAGCAAAGATGACACTATCGACCTCTACACTAAAAACAGTGTGATTAAAGCTGGGGCTGGTAATGACCAAATTCAAGTCATGGAGGTTATTACAGGCAATGTTGGTAATCTTGATGGTGGAGCTGGCTTCGATTACCTGAAGCTGAACCTCTCCAACCAAACGGTCAACTTCAACCTCACAAACCTCTTAGATATTAATGTCTCTGGGGTAGTCAGGGCGACCAATTTTGAGCGTTTTAACCTTACAACAGGTAGTGGCAACGACACAGTGATTCAAGCTGGAATGGTCAATGGCACTGTCTTGCGGGCAAATGATTCCATTAGTACTGGTGCAGGCAACGACACTATTAATGCGGGACTAGGCTCTGACAGCGTCGTTGGGGGTTATCAAGGCACTGATCATCTCATTGTGAACTACTCTATTGGTGATACGGGCACTGGTATGAATTTTCAGGGGAGTAGCCAGTATGGCACTGCCTCGCGAAACGTCAGCAGTACTAACTCTACTTTCTTGGATTTCATAGAGTTCTCAAGCATTGAGCAGTTCACCGTCATCGGCACGAGCAAAAACGACACCATCTTCACGGTCGCTGGCAATGACATAATCAGTGCTGGCGCTGGTAATGACACGATTAGAGGTGGAGCAGGCGGCGATCGTCTCACGGGAGGGATTGGAGCAGACACCTTCGGGTATCAATACCTTACCGACTCTCTGTTGTCCAATCGTGATGTCATTACAGACTTGGTAATTGGAACTGATGTCATTGACGGTCCTAGAGCTGTAGCCGCTTCTTTCGTGAAAAAGTTAGGTAGTGTGATTGCTTTGACTGAAAGTGCCATCAAGCAATTGTTAACGCCAACAACCTTTGAGTCGAATGGTGCTTCTACCTTCAAATTTGGCACGCGCACCTTTCTAGGCTTGAATGATAGCAAAGCTGGCTTTGCGGCTGGCACGGACAGCGTAATCGAGATTACTGGCTACGCAGGCAATCTTTCTGATCTGAAGATCATTTAATATGTGACCTTAATGACCAAGCGATCGCTGGTCTTTATGGTTCATATCTAGCAGAAGTATCAAAACGGTTTTTGAGGTCAAAATACTGTCTAGCAGCGCTTCCAGCGACAAGTACTTGTACTTGTGTCATTAGTCTGCACTCAATACAAAGCCTAAAACCCTCAAAAACTCATCCGGTTGACACAGAAAAAGCTTTTGGTAATCAATATTTGCCGCCTGCTAAACGTAGGCTATCTACCAAAAACTCCTCCACAGCACCAACTTTAGACTCAAAGTTGGTGCTGTGGAGAGTCTCTTTGAGACTGTAATATTATTCAGGCTAATATCGGCTCGAATCCTCAATGACTGGCAGCGCATCAAAGCCTAAGACCTGCTGTTGCTTCCTTTGACCCGCGATCGGGCATGATGGATCGAGAGTCATTGGTAGTGAAGCAAAGGCATGGCGAAAAAGAAGCAGATCGAACCGCTGACGGGGGAAGCGTTGCTGCAAAAGGTGAAAACGTTAGACACCTTGAGCAAGGAGCAGAAAGCGAAAGCCTGTGGTTATTACACCGTCACCAAAGGTGGTGTGGAGCGCGTCAACATGCTGCAATTTCTCAATGCTTTAATCGAAGCCGATGACATTGAGTTGGATGGCAAAGCTGCCAGTGATGGTCGGGCTGGACGCAGTGCGAGCTACCGCATTAGCGTGCAAGCCAATGGCAATTTATTGATCGGTGTCGCGTATACCAAACAGATGGCGCTTCAGCCTGGTGATAAGTTTGCGTTGGTGCTAGGACGGAAGCACATTCAACTCAAACAGCTTGACCCTGTGGAGTGAGCCAGTGGGTGTCTTCTGCAAGTCATCGCTCAATGAGGGGCAGGCGCTAGTGCTCCCTTGAGCCAGGAAGGACTAGCGCCTGCGCTGACACCGATCGAGCAATCATTTCATGAAGGAGTGACCGACCGAGAGTTGCACTCGCTAACACTGGTGTTACAGACCAACCCCTCCACGACTTCGGGTAGCTCCGAAGGGAGCGGCTTCGCCAACAGTCACAGTGGCTTCTGGTCGGAGTTGAACCGACATCTTTCTGCTTGCAAGGCAGACGCTTTCCCAATTAAGCTACAGACCCATGTTTGGCAGGAGTGGTAGGGGTCGAACCTACATAGATCGATTTAGAAGATCGATGCCCTTTCCCTTAGGCGACACTCCCGTAATTGGTAGTCCTGGCAGGGCTTGAACCCGCGACTGCCTCTTTGTAAGAGAGGCACTCTCCCCACTGAGTGACAGGACTAGAAGAGCAAGTGCCTTGTGGCACGCTCAAGCGACCGATGGGACTCGAACCCATGCGCTGAGACTGGCAGACTCAGATGCTAGCCGTTACATCACGATCGCTTGCAGCGCACTCACGTGAACGCGCATTGAAGCTGCGACTAAGACGGCTTCAATGCGCAGCTTGCACTAACCTTTCACACAGACAACCTGCTTCAGAGTTGCCACAACCGCGACCAGATCGGCTTGATTTGCCATGACCTGTTCAATCGACTTGTAAGCCCCCGGAATCTCATCGATGACTCCAGCATCCTTACGACACTCTACCCCTGCCGTTTGTTGGATCAAGTCATCCAAACTGAAGTGGAGCTTCGCTTTGTTGCGCGACATCAGCCGTCCCGCCCCATGCGAACACGAGCAATAGCTGTGGGCATTGCCTTTGCCCTTCACGATGAACGACTGGGCACCCATTGACCCAGGAATGATACCGTAGTCAGCTTCACGGGCACGTACGGCACCTTTGCGAGTCACATACACGGACTCGCCGTAGTGGGTTTCCCGCTCGGCGTAGTTGTGGTGGCAATTCACCTCCAACAGCGGCTTAAAGGGTTTCCCGCCTGCCAGATGACGTTCCACGATCCGCTTCACCCGTGCCATCATCACAACGCGGTTAAAGAGGGCATAGCTCTGTGCCCATTGCAGGTCGTGCCAGTAGGCAGCAAACTCATCTGTCCCCTGTACGAAGTGTGCCAGGTCAGGGTCAGGTAGTTTCCCACCTGCTAACTTGGCAATCCCCTTCGCGGTTTCGATGTGACGCTGTGCCAACTGGTTCCCAATCCCGCGTGAGCCGGAGTGCAACATCAACCAGACTTGCTCTTCAGTGTCTAGGCAAACCTCAATAAAGTGGTTGCCGCCGCCGAGCGACCCTAATTGTCTGCTTGCTTTGCCTTCCAGGTCTTGCACCCGGCGATGGAGATGCTTGAACGCTGCCCAGCCCTGCCAGTTGGAGACCGTCTTTTCAATTTCCTTGTTGTCGTTAAAGCCGACCGGGATTGTTGCTTCAATGTCTAACCGGATGGCTTTGAGTTTGCCTTCTAGCTGCGTGGCAGTGTAAGGCGTTTTGACCGCTGCCATCCCGCAGCCAATATCGACCCCGACAGCAGCCGGAATGATGGCATCTTTCGTCGCTACAACCGAACCCACAAGAGCACCTTTGCCTAAATGGACATCGGGCATGAGCGAGACGTGTTTGAAGACGAAGGGGAGCGAGGCAACGTTACGCGCCATCTGGGTTTCATCAGGGCGTAAGGCATGTCCTGCCCAGGAAAGGACAGGCGCACGAGTGGTTAAAGGTAGAGTCTCGTAAGGCATGGAATCGTGTCCTTAACGTTGGTGTTTACTTTGTTAAAAGAACCATGACGGTTCAGAGCGATCGGAGGGGGTCGAACCCTCAACTGCTGGTTGGAAGCCAGAGATGTTGCCGCTACACTACGATCGCTTATAGCGCATTCACGTGAGAGCATTCTGGGGCTGGTGACAGGAGTTGTAGCTTGCTTCCGCGAAGCGGTACCTGCAACCCATCGCTTACAAGGCGATTGCTCTGCCGTTGAGCCACACCAGCGTGCTTGGTCGCGGGGGTGAGAGTTGCACTCACCGTGTGCAGCTTATGAGACTGCCGAGCCGCTCTTGCTCTATCCCCGCCATACCCCTGGCGAGACTCGTTCGCGCAGCGTCTCCGAAGGAGTTACTCGCAAAATTCCAGTTTTAAGCCGGACACGTCTGCCAATTGCGTCACAGGGGCATTTTTGGTGGGCGCTGTAGGAGTTGAACCTACGTCAGTCTCCTTAAGAGGGAGATGCATCACCGTTCTGCCAAACGCCCAGGTTTTGGTGGGTTGCCCAGGGGTTGAACCTGGATGAGTCCGCTTAAAAGGCGGCTGCATAACCGCTCTGCCAATAACCCTAAACATCACTGAAATTGGTGCACCGGGCAGGAGTCGAACCTGCTAGTCACACGCTTATCGGGCGTGCGCGTCCACCACTTTCGCCTCCAGTGCAGGGAAATGGTCGGGATGGTAGGCTTTGAACCCACGACTCCTTGGTCCCAAACCAAGGCTTCTAGACCGCTGCATGACATCCCGATGGTTGGTACTCCTGGCAGGATTTGAACCCGCAACGCATCGCTTCTAAGGCGATCGCCTCTTCCATTGGGCTACAGGAGCAAGACTGGTACACAAGAGTGAGAGTTGAACTCACACATGAACTGCTTTTGAGACAGCCGCCTCTGCCAGTTGGGCTACAGGAGTATGAAACAGGAGGCTAGAGAGCGTGACCCAGTACCCTCTCATACCCCCCGACTGCCCTGCCAGGGTTTGAACCTGGAATCTACGCTTTCAAAGAGCGGGATGTTGCCAGTTACACCACAGGGCAAAGAACGGCTGCCGAGGTAGGGTTTGAACCGACAAAACTCCTGTTTCAGAGTCAGAGCGACTTGCCAATCGTCCATCCTGCAATGAATGGCTGCCCCGGCAGGGATTGAACCTGCGACCGTTCGCTTAACAGGCGACCGCTACTGCCACTGAGCTACGGGGCAATGAGTGGGAAGTGATGGGATTGAACCATCTTCTCGCCGTCTTCAGCGGCACGTGAGCACCAGCTTCACCAACTTCCCACGCAGGCGGAGGATAGAGGAATCGAACCCCTAGCCCAAGGACTACCCTAGTTTTCAAGACTAGTTGCCGACCATTCAGCGGTATCCTCCACAAGTGGCGAGAACGGAGAGACTTGAACTCTCACTCTACCCTTCGGGAAGCAAGCTACGGTTTCGTAGACCGATGTGTTCATCCAGTTACACTACGTTCTCAAAGGCGGAGAGTAGTGGACTCGAACCACAATTGTTCATCCATCTGTTTAGCAAACAGCGCCGATCGCCTGATCGGGTTACTCTCCATCAACGGTCAGGTGGGCAGGGAGGGACTCGAACCCCCAGTGGTCAAGGACAACTGCTTTACAGTCAGTCTGCTTCAGCCCTTTGCATACCTACCCCTTTGGCAGTGCCGACGGGAGTTGTAGCTTGCTTCTGCGGAGCAGTACCCGCAAACACAAGATTGAAAGTCTTGTGGCTTTACCAATTTGCCTACGGCACCACACACGCACAGACCAGGATTTGAACCCGGACAAAAGGCTTTGGAGACCCTTGTGCTGCCGTTACACCATCTGTGCTTGGTCGCAGTGGTGGGAGTCGAACCCACATAGGCTCGGTTATGAGCCGAGTACCTTAGCCGTTAGGTGACACTGCAATCATTGGACTCCAGGGAGAGAATCGAACTCTCGCTAGTTGGTTTTGCAGACCAACGCCTTCCCACTTGGCGACCTGGAGGTTTGGTGGAGACGAGGGGAATTGAACCCCAAGACTGCAACCGTCCGTTTGTTGGTTTCGGAGCAGGCGATGCCAATCGCGTCCCCATGAGCGAGGATGACAGGAGTTGTAGCTTGCTTCCCGAAGGGTACCTGTGACTTCCTGCCTCGGAAGCAGGCGCTCTGTCCCACTGAGCTACATCCTCATCCTCATTTGGGAGCATCGACGGGAGTTGCACCCGCTTCTCCGTGCTTGAGAGGCACAGCGACTTTTCTAGTCGTCCACGATGCTACAAGGCGGGGATGATGGGCTTTGTAGCTTGCTTCTGCAAAGCAGTACCCACGGTCTTTCGCTCGACAGGCGACTGCTTTGAGCCGGACTAAGCTACATCCCCAAGGTGGCGATTCAATTGTCAAGGTGCAGGGTGCTGCTGTCAGCGAGTCTTAGAGGAAGCAACGCCGTTCCAGAGCATACGTTTGTTCAAGGGTACGGAGTGCTTGTGGCTGGTTCCTTAAAGATGACTTGCCCTGATGGGCTGTCCTACCGAAAGGACTAATGGATCGCTCGTCTCGAAGGGGGGGCAGCGTTACCCGCAAAATGAGTTTTGCTAGACCCTGAAGGCTTCGAGCGAGGCTTTGTGCTTGGAAGGGAGCGTGTGGTCATGGGCTTGCTCCTTGGTGTCTTAGCTCATACTACATTTATACTACAACGTACTACAGAGCGTCAAGGGCGTACTACAACTTTTTTGGGAGCGGGAGAGGGCAACAGAAAGAAAGACCTGGATTGCCCTCGTCGCTGGGAGCGGTGCTGGTGGTTATTGAAGCATGAGTGGGTCTTCTTGCTCTTTCCAGAACTGTTCAGCAAACGTGATCGCTGGATGGATCGGTGCTTTGGGCTTGGTTCTGAGTTGCATTCCGGTTTGCTGTAACAGGCGATCGCCCTTGCTTGAGTTACAGCGCTCACAGGCTGCTACCACGTTGTCCCAGGTATGGGTGCCACCCTTGGAACGGGGCAGGACGTGATCGAGCGTCAGGTGCTTGGTGCTGCCGCAGTATTGGCAGGTATGGCTGTCACGACGGAAGACTTCCCGACGACTGACAGGCGGCATCTTCCAGTGCCTACCGGGATTGCCACTCGTCAAGCGGATGTGCTGTGAAATTTGGAGTACGACACTGGGCGAGCGTACTTCCCATTGCTGGGTGCTGCTGAAGTCCAGTGTTTCTGCCTGACCCGTGACCAAGAGCACGATCGCCCGTTTCAGGTTGATGCGTGCCAAGGGTAGGTAGTTCTTGGAAAACACCACCACCTGGTTTTGAAGTATGTGTGGCTGACCACTTTGTGGCGCTTGCATTTGTTTCACTCCTCAAAAAACAACCCCCACCTCTGATTGCCAGAAGCGGGGGTAGGGGAAGTTGGTACGCTGTTCCCTATGTCGGTGTCAGGTTTGCCCTGCACCGCCCGCTTCTCATGAATTGATCCGGATTAAGCCATCCGGCGATTACTGTAAAAATGCCTTTGTTGGCGGCTTGACCGCCGCTAAACTGATACGTGCCCTCACACGCAAACAGCACCGCTGCTCTGCCCAAACCGTGAGGCGGTCGGCATGACATGGCGCTGCGTAAAGTGGGGCGAAGGAGGCGGATCATGGCAAGTTGTAGTTTTTGTAAGACAAAGCTGGCTGTCTACATACTACGCTTGTAGTATGAGATTGTCCACTCTTTGGTAAAAGTGGCTGTTCAGTGATGGCTACACGCAAACGCAATGTGACTACAGCAAGGCAAGTCACGCGTATTCGGTTGGAACCTGCTTTGAAGGATCGCTTGCGGAAGCTTTCCGCTGAACAAGCGTATCAGACCCTCATCCGAGAGGTGTTCTGGCAGGTTGTCGAACAACTGTTGGGGCGGGTGGGGTGCGATCGATGCCTCTAGAACTGTGGCGATTCTGTGATGGAGCGGCGACATCAGTGCCCAATCAGCAGTATGGCTTGTCTTAGACAGAGCTTCAAACAACTTAACTAGCGCTTACAAACAGTTTTTCATGAGTGCTTGCGATAAGCGATCGATGCCCTCCTTAATTTGAGCTTCATTGAGTTCTGCATAGCCTAAGATAAATTGTCCTTTCCGAGAGTCTTGTATGTAATAGGGGCTGGCAGAAGTTAATCCAACGCCTGCTTGCTGTGCTTGACTGATCACTTCTGCGTCATCCAATGGTAGATTCAGTTGAATCATTAAATGCATTCCAGCGTTTTCCCCCATAATGCTGACGTGTTGGTGGAAGTGATGTAACAAAGCTTTTACAAGTGCCTGACGGCGTTGGTCGTAAAGATGTCGCATTTTTCGGATATGCCGCTCTAAATGTCCTTCGATGATAAAGTCGGCTAAAACGTGTTGCTCAAGGAGTGGGGACTGGCGATCGACGAGCCATTTTGCGTGACAAAACACACGTACTAAATCTGGCGGTAAAACTAAGTATCCGACTCGTAAGGCAGGGAATAAGACTTTGGAAAAGGTGCCCATGTAGAGTACAGCATTGTTCTTGTCCAATTCTTTTAAGGCAGGAATAGGATGCTCACCGTAGCGGTACTCGCTGTCATAGTCATCTTCAATGATCAACGCTCCGGTTGCTTCTGCCCATGTTAAGAGTTCAAGCCGCCTGGATAGGGACATGACTGCCCCCTGAGGAAATTGATGTGAGGGGGTTACGTACAGTAGTTTGATCGGGACTATAGGCAAATTAACTAATGCTTCGACGACGATGCCTGCTTCATCAACTGCGATCGGCTGTAGCTCTGCCCCCTGAGCCATGAATGCCTGTCTTGCACCCAAGTAGCCAGGATTTTCAATCGCCACTGTGTCATTCCGGTTAATGAAGATCCGCGCAATAAGATCAATCGCCTGCTGTGAACCACTCACAATCAAGATGTGGTCGGGATGACAATGCACCTGTCGTGATCGCTCTAAGTAGTCAGCGATCGCTTGTCGCAGTGGACGATGCCCCAGCAAATCAGGATTGTAGTCAAGTGTGTCGTGATGAGCACGACAGTAGCGCGACAGTAGCTGCCGCCAGATTGCGAGTGGAAATTCATCCAGTGCAGGTCGTCCGTAGCGAAAGCTAATCGGTGCAGTCGGGTCGGGCGGTAAGAATGGATCAAAATCGATTAGGCTTTCGCCATAGGTTGAGAGCGCTCGGTTTTGCTGTTTCAGCAACTGGTCTGGCGGCGATGAAGTCGATAAGTCTTCTGGGATCTGCCGACAGACAAACGTTCCAGAGCCGACAATCGCTTGAAAATAGCCTTCACTCAGAAGTTGAGCATAGCTTTGAGCTACTGTATTGCGCGAGACTCCTAAATGCTGAGACAGGGTTCGAGTCGATGGCACCCGCTGACCAGGGGATAGTTTGCCAGCCAAAATCTTACGACGTAGCCCCTCATAAATCTGGCGATACATCGGTAAGGTGGCATCCGGATTGAGAGGAATTGCAAAATCCATATTGTTCGTATCGGTGCAATCTAGAGTCAAATAGCGAATTGTTATACAGCCGCTGACGACATTGCCAAGTGCTTTGGGTGAGCAGCTACTCTCAGGAGCCAAGCTTGAACTTCTGGATAGCCAGAAAGGGCAAAGCCACCCTCGTGCGCTACATGCGTGTATGCGTACAGCGAAATATCAGCAATAGTCAGGGAGTTACCCACCAAGTATGTGCTCGCCGAAAGTGTTCGCTCCATTACTGACAGAGCCTTGTTACCACCACTTTGCTTTGCCTCATACTCCTCCCGACGCTCTTCGGGTAGCCCTAAATATTTCGCGATGAACTTGGCAACTGCGATATAGGGCTCGTGGCTGTATTGCTCGAAAAACTGCCAACTTAAAATCTTAGCCCGCGCCAACGGGATGTCCGGCAAAAACTCCGTACCATGAGCCAGGTAATTTAAGATTGCGTTCGACTCCGAGAGACATTCCCCGGACGGCAGTTCGAGCAGGGGAATCTTGCCATTAGGATTCTTAGCAAGAAAGTCTTCCGACTGGGTTTCACCAGACAGAATATCCACCTCCACCCACTGATGCTCGATATCAAGGTAATTCATCAGTAACTGAACTTTGTAGCAGTTGCCCGACTGACGATCGCCATAAACTTTGAACATCTACAGACCTCCCCTTGCGGCATAACAAACTAAATCACCTGAAACTCTTTTAGAGCAGGCAGAAAATTACGATTCTCATGGTTAGAGCGACTCAGTTTAAGCAGGGCAAACCGTTGGTCTTGTGTCAGCCTTTCCCAATGGTGTGAGCGCAATGTTACTCCAACTTCTTGGGCTTTTTGCAGCACGCTATCTGCAATTACGTCTAAGTTCTGCCACTCTGGATTTGGATCGATGGCGAGTTCCGTAGCAGGTTCACCCATGCGATCGCAGACTAACTGCTTCAAAGTTTCTCGATAATGCTGAATCTCTGCCTCTGTGCCACAGGGTAAATCCACGAGCATTCGCCGCTCTTGATCGCTAAAACTGTGCCACTGGGGAAGTTTCAACTTGATGCCGCAGGTATCAAGCTTTAGCCGCACCTGCATTGGAATGCAGCGCAAGCTTTCGACAAAATCGGCTTCAAATTGAAAAAATGGGGTTGATCGCGTCATGGCTTCATCTTTTTACTTAGCCTCTTAGCCAATCTTACAGGCAAAGTGGCTCCAAAGAAAGTGCCAATTTAGATACATAATGGGGAGCCATTCTCTGACATTGTGAAGCATGATTGATTTGATAAGAGGCATCCCTATGTCCAAATATGCGGCAACATTAGCGGTGATTCATCTTGATCGCACGTCTTCGACACCGCTCTACCTCCAGCTTTATGAGAATATCCGTCGTGCAATTGTGAAGGGACAGTTGGCGGCTGGGATGCGGCTGCCTTCCACGCGAGACTTAGCGACGAGTTTGGGGGTATCTCGCAATACGGTGACTTCTGCTTTCGAGCAGTTACTCGCTGAAGGCTACATTGAAGGCAAAGTGGGTGCCGGAACCTATATCGCTCAGGTTGACGTTGCTCCAACTCACAGACCTGTATGTCCACTAAATGGTTTAATCTCCACGCCCTGTAAACTCTCTCAGCGCGGGCAAACGATGCTGGCGTTGCGAGACACAATTTTCCGCTATCGCCATGATCCAATTCGCGCTTTTCGTCCCGGAGTGCCTGCGCTGGACGCGTTTCCAGTTGAGGTGTGGTCTAAGCTGATGGCGCAGCACTGGCGCTATGCCCAGCCCGACTTACTCAGTTATGGCGACCCCTGTGGCTATCACCCACTGCGTGAATGTATTGCAGAGTATCTAAGGCATTCACGAGCGATGCAGTGTAAAGCCGAGCAGGTGATAATTGTCTCTGGTTCACAGCAGGCGTTAGACATTACCGCTCGCGTGTTGCTCGATCCAGGCGATGCTGTGTGGATGGAAGATCCCGGTTATATCGGTGCTAGAAATGTGTTTCTGGGAGCAGGAGTCAACCCTGTGCCAGTGCCAATTGATGAGCAAGGGTTGAATGTTGAAGCAGGACAACTGAGGCAGCCTCATGCCAAATTAGTCTACGTTACTCCTTCCCATCAATTCCCGCTCGGCTACACGATGAGTCTTTCCCGGCGGTTAGAACTGCTTCAGTGGGCACAGCAGTCTGGAGCCTGGATTTTAGAAGATGACTATGACAGTGAATATCGATATCAGAGCCAGCCTTTAGCAGCGCTGCAAGGATTGGATGAGAGTGGACGGGTAATCTATATGGGGACATTCAGTAAAGTGTTATTCCCCTCCCTACGCTTAGGTTACCTGGTTGTCCCTCCAGCATTAGTGGATGCCTTTGCTGCTGCCCGCGCCCTGAGCGATCGCCATTCTCCCTTGTTCGATCAAGCGATTTTAACAGATTTCATCATAGAAGGGCATTTTAATCGGCACCTACGGCGAATGCGGCTGCTCTATGCCGAACGACAAGCCGCACTGGTTTCTGCAACGCAACGATTAAGCCATTTTTTGAATGCACAACCATGTGAAACGGGTATGCACCTGGTTGGTTGGTTGCCGAGAGGCGTGGACGATCGCAGTATATCGCAACAGCTTGCCCAGCACGGCATCACGGCTCCCGCCCTGTCTGCTTACCGAATCGAACCCTCTTTGCAGTCTGGGCTTGTATTAGGCTATGCCGCAATCAATGTTGAGATGATTGGTAGTGCGATCAAGCAAGTGGCATCGATTCTACCTGTAGCAGTAGATAAATCACTCCATGCAACTACTAAAGATGTTGCTCATTTCTCGGCTTCTAGTGTTCTACGGTCTGCCTCCTAAAGCGTAATTCAGTATCAAATAATACTGAATTACTGAAGGGAATTGGCACCTCAAAAATAAGCTAAATTGGTACTTTTAGTTATGCCATTTGCAGAATAGGATACTTGAGAAAACCGCACCAAGAGAGATAGAGATTTAAGGTCAAACCTTGTGAACTCTATACGGCGGCGTTTTTCATTCATTTTGAGCAACTAGAGCTTAGCCTGCTTTTGGCTCTTGTCCTTTATTTATTGCAAATGGCGGTTCCAAGATGGTTGTATCCGATAGCATTTCCAGCAATGTATTTAGCAATTTGCGAGTGACTTCTGATACGGGAACTGACTCAGTAGCAGATTTTATGCAAGTGCTTGAGCAACGTGACATCCGGTATGTTCGCTTTGAGATGCCTGATCTACATGGTGTTTCTCGCCTCAAAGTGATTCCCATCAATAAAGTAGAGGGATATGCGCGGCAAGGGCTTAACTTCTACGGTGGCACCTTGGCGCTAGACACTTCTTCGTTGGTGGTTCCAGGGTCAGGCTACCACGCTGAACGCAAGTTCAAAGACCACCTGATCTTTCCAGATTTCAGCACCTTAACGCCCGTACCCTGGCTAGAAAAGACGGCAAAAGTGATTTGTGATCCGGTGGAATATTCGGGTGAAATGATGGCAATCGCGCCACGCTATGTGCTCAAGCAAGTGCTGAAACTAGCAGCAGTAATGGGTTTTGATGTGATGATGGGGCACGAGTTCGAGTTTTATCTGTTGCATGGTGAAACCCGACAGCCCTTGTTTGGTGGTTGCCAAATCTTCAACCACCTCCGCACTCAGTACACTCCAGATATTGAGAAGATGGTGCAGTATTTAGAAGCATCCAATCTGGATATCATCACCTACAACTGTGAACATGCGCCCTCTCAGTTTGAAATCAATTACGGTCCAGCGATCGGTATTGAGGCGGCAGACAAAGCGTTTAACTTCAAAACGGCAGTGAAAGAGACCGCTCATCGTTTGGGGTATCTTGCGACCTTTATGACCAAGCCTTATGCCAATAAATCTGGAAGCTGCTGCCATTTCCACATCAGTCTATGGCACAAGGAGACAGGCAAAAACATATTTTTAGATACTCGTGACGAATTTGGCTTGTCATCTACTGCTAGATCATTCATTGAAGGCATTTTGACCCATGCGCGGGGACTGATGCCAATGATTGGACCGACACCAAATTGCTACCGTCGGCTCAAACCAAATACCTTTGCGCCTTCTAAAGTGAGCTGGGGCATTGAAGATCGATCGTCAATGGTGCGCGTAAAAGCAACACATGACGATCGTACCCATTTGGAGATTCGCGCCGCATCGGGTTTAAGCAATCCTTATCTAACCGCAGCAAGTGTCTTGGCGGCTGGGTTGTTAGGCATTAAGAAGCAGTTGGCTTTGCGCCCAGCAGGCGATTGCCCTGGTGAAGAAAATCCTGAGTTTCCCTTGCTGCCACAGAATCTAAGCGAGGCATTAGATGGGCTGGCGGCTGACTCCGAGATGAAACAACTGTTGGGTGAAGAGTTTGTGCGGATGTTTACCGAAGTAAAACGCTTTGAACTCGATCGCTTTGATCGCCATGTTAGCGATTGGGAAACCAATGAGTACATGGAGGTGTACTAAGTTTTGAACAAGTTAATGCACTAGAGAATCACAAAATTTTCGCTGCTTTTTCCAACTGCAAGCATGTCTGGTGAGTATATATACCAGCAACAGCTCAGCATGGCTAAAAGCACCAATTAGTTTCTTTAATTTCACAAAGGAGGAAGTGATGAAACGACGGGCATTTGTGCAAAACATGGCGGCATCTGCTGCCCTGACAGGGATGGCTGGATGTGCTCGCAGTGCGACGAGTACATCCAGTGGAGCCTCTGGTAATACCATTAAAGTGGGTATTCTCTTTTCGCTCACAGGTGGTTTAGAGATTGTTGAAAAATCGATGCACGATGCGACCCTGATGGCGATCGAGGAGATCAATCAAGCAGGTGGTGTGTTAGGGAAACAGTTGGTTTCGGTGATTGAAGATGGTGCTTCTGATCCACGCATTTTCGCTGAAAAAGCTCGCAAGCTGCTGATTTCTGACAAAGTGGCAACGGTATTTGGCTGTTACACAGGCGCAAGTGTCAAAGCCGTATTGCCTGTTTTTACGCAGCAGAAGGGATTGCTTTACTATCCGACCTATGCTCAAGGCAATGAATGCCCGTCTCACGCGGTTTATACGGGAGCTGTGCCGAATCAGCAAGTGAGCAACTTCATTCCCTGGATTATGAAGAATCTGAATGCCAAGCGGTTCTTCTTAGTGGGATCAAACTATGTGTTCCCACGCGAAATGGCAAAAGTCGCCAAAATTATGCTCAAGCAAAATGGTGGTGAGTTTGTAGCGGACGAATATCTACCGCTGAATCACACTGAATGGGGTCCACTGGTCGGTAAGATCAAGGAACTCAAGCCCGATGCCATTTTCTCAAATGTGGTTGGCACATCAACCGTCGCCTTCTACCGAGAGTTCAAGAATCAAGGACTCAAGCCCGAAGACATTCCGATTTGCTCGACGGTGACGAGTGAGGTGGAAACCCAAGCGATCGGGGCAGAATTTGTCAAAGGGCACTACTCGTCCTTCCCCTATTTCCAATCAGTCAAAACGCCTGTCAATCAAGCATGGGTTGCCAAGGTGAAGCAGAAATTTGGCGACAAAGCGGTAACACATCATGCAATGGAATGTTCTTACTGGCAAGTTCACATCTTCAAGCAGGCAGCCGAAAAGGCACAAGGGCTAGAGCCAGAAAAGATGCGGGTAGCCTCCCTAGGGCTGGAATATCAAGCGCCTGGTGGTCTAGTCAAAATCGATCCAGATAATGGCAATGCCT
>JBGTJW010000145.1:0-6900 GCA_041744955.1 Stenomitos sp.
TCCCCTCTGCCGCACCACGGAAAAAATGCCAGTTTAATTGCTGACATCATCAAAACGTTGTTGGACTACGCAAAGCGCGAATATGATGCTTTTACTCCAATTACGATGAAACTGCCGGAGGAAAGCGGGATCGAGCCAGATTACTGCTTTTACATCGACAACTGGGAGGCGGTTTTAGGTAAGAAGCGGATTGATTGGCGCATCGATCCGCCGCCCGATTTGGTGCTTGAGATTGATGTGACCAGCTATTCTGATGTCGATGATTATTTGCCTTACCGGGTGCCAGAAGTGTGGCTCTATAAGCGGCATCAGCTTTGTATCCACCAGCTTCAGGACAATGCCTATTGCCTGGTCGCTCAAAGCCGTTACTTTCCAGCGATCGACCTTCAGCCTATCGTCGCTGGCTGCCTGCAACTTGCCTACGATCGCAACACTAGCGCCGCCATCCGTGACCTGAGACAACAGTTACAGAACGGCATCACGTCCTAGCCGTTGTTGGCGAGTGGAGTCTTTGGTCGATCGCTAGAGTGAACGCAAGGAAACAACGACAAACCATGTGGCGAAGACAGCAAGGGCGGCACTTGAAGAGTAGCCCATCATTCCCAGGTTGCGATTGGCTTCAACACGGCTGGAATTTCAGCATCAGCCGGAAACTCTAGTTGGGTTTCTCGCAAGCCCAGATAGCCCGATTCAGTAAAAGACAGTAGCATCCGCTGAAGCGCTAACCAGACTTCCGCTTCGTACTCCCAGTCGCGTTGTCGATATGCCTGAGCCGAGATCGATCGCAATGCCCAAAAATAGCTGTTTCGTACAACCGACCCCCCTTTCTTATATTCCGGCACATCTTCGCGGTGCAAAAACACAATTTCATCCTCGATTCTGGCTCTCATTCGTTGTAGCCCCATGATTTAGTAAACAGTCGTTTGGGAGCCTTTCCCCTTGCCTCCAAAAGCATCCCTAGTTCCCTTACGCCAAGTGACTTGGGAACATGGATTACATAGATTCTCCGTAGTCCGCGTCGGCGGACTTTGTTGATGTCGTCGCGGGGTTAACCGCCAGACACTTCTCAAACAACCTCTTAAATCGGTGTACGTAGCGGCGTTTTATAAAGAGCTTTAGAAGCCAGGAAGCCAAATGATGTTGCCTCTATGAAATTAGTTTAAGTTGTAGTAGCAGATACAGGCAGCTCCAGACAGGTATAACCACAATGGTTTTGTCACGTCCCTGAATGATTAAAAAAGCTTGCTCTAGTGATGCCCTGAGAAGTAAAAGGGTCTTTTGTGGACAAGTTATTTCTTTAGATGGTCTCTGAATAATTGCAGCTTTGAGACACTAAGAAATACCGCTTTTACAGCATTGATTTAAATCACAAAGATTCAACTGGTAATAAAATGGCGACCTGCCCTTTATGCTCCGATATTCTGCTACGGCACATTCGTTCTGGTCAGCCGTATTGGCTGTGCCGTCGCTGCCGTCTCGAAATTTTAGAGGAAAGCTACCCGGTTCACGATCGCAGCGGCATACCCCTGCCCCTTATCCCTGTTGAACATTTGCTGGCATCCCAGGTTAATGTGTCGGTCGATCGCCGTGAGCCACCGCTTTCTTCTGTGCCAACTAAAGTTTAGTAACAAGCATATACTGCTTCACGGAACGCAACTGAGCGGTACAAAGCCCGATACATAAAGCGATCGCCTTGCTAAGCGGCTCTGCCGTTGAGTCAATTTGAGCTAAACCTTAGTAACCTTACCAGCGCCTCAAGGGTCTAATCTCCGTAGAAAACCTGATTTATCACCTTAGACAATTGCTCATACTGTAACTGCAACGCTTTAAGAAACCAATGTAGTATCTGTCTGATTATGATGAATGAGGCAGATGTAGTCCATCTTCACCATGAGGTTTGTCCTAGTGAATCGCTTTTATACAGAGCTGCCCCGAGTTCTAGTTGTGGATGACAACCCCTCCAGTCGGCTCACGGCGGTGGCACTGCTGTCGGTCGAAGGTTACGACGTTTTGGAGGCGGATAGTGGTCCCGCAGCCTTAGAGTCTGTTGTTGCAACCAATCCTGACCTGATTTTGCTGGATGTCATGATGCCCGGTATGGACGGGTTTGAAGTCTGCCGTCGTCTCAAGCAGGACGAACAGACTCGTCTGACCCCGGTTGTTTTTGTGACAGCACTGGACGATCGTCGTGCTCGGCTGAAAGGCATTGAAGCAGGCGGCGATGACTTTTTAACTAAACCGTTTGACCAACTGGAACTGTCTGCCCGCGTTAAATCGCTCGTTCACCAAAAGCGCCTTAACGAAGACCTTGACCATGCTGAACGAGTCCTTTTTTCGATCGCGCAAACGGTAGAAAGCCGTGATCCCAATACGGGTGATCACTGCGAACGGCTCGTCGCGCATGGCAAAGCCTTTGGTGAATTTTTGGGACTGTCGCGCATCGAAATCCGCGATCTGATGTGGGGCGGCTACCTGCATGACATCGGCAAAGTTGGTGTTCCTGATGCTATTTTGCTGAAGCCAGGTAAATTTACCCCAGAGGAGTGGGTACTGATGCAGCAGCACGTACTCATTGGTGTAAAAATTTGCCAACCGCTACGAACCATGCGCGGCGTGTTGCCCATCATTCGCTGCCATCATGAGCGCTGGGATGGCACAGGCTACCCTGACGGTCTTAAAGGTGACCAAATTCCTCCACTCGCGCAAATTTTTCAAGTCATTGATATTTTCGATGCACTTACCAACGAACGCCCTTATAAGAAGGCGTTCACTCCGATCGAAGCAGTTGGCATCCTGGAGGAAGAAACGGCAAAGGGCTGGCGCAATCCTGCATTGATCGAGCAGTTTAAAGAGTTCATTCATACCGTCCCTTTAGACGCAAGTGAATCCTTGTCCAGCGAAGCGTTGCTTGAACTAGCCTCGCTGCCTCACACAGCCTAGCAACAGCGTTTGAATCGTGATTCAACTGATGAATATCTAAGAATATCCAACTTCAAGACCGCTGGCTTTTTTAAGAAAGCGGCGGTCTTATTTAATAACGACGTTTTTCATGTCAGTGGGGTGAATGGTATTCTGTAGAGCGTTAAGGGGCAGAGTGGCAGCGGCGATCGAGGCACCAGATTTTACAGCAAACGGTTCCACTGCCAACGAGGCTCTACAGCAAACTAACTGGCGCAAACAACAATGGTAGCGGTGGCAATTTTGGCGGCTGGGCGTGGCACTCGGATGAAATCTGACTTGCCCAAAGTGCTGCATCGGTTGGGGGGTAAAACGCTAGTCGAATGGGTGCTGGGTAGTGTCTCAGCCGTCGATGTCGATCGGCGGCTGGTGATTGTGGGCTATCGGAGCGAACTGATCAAACAGGCATTGGCTCCGAGAGATGATGGCAACACCCTTGAATTTGTGGAGCAATTGGAGCAACTGGGGACGGGGCACGCGGTGCAGCAGCTTTTGTCGCCTCTAGTTGATTTTCAAGGTGATTTGCTGATCTTAAACGGGGATGTGCCGTTGTTGCGTCCCCAAACCATCAAGCACCTGTTGCAGACCCATCGAGAGTACCAGAATGCAGCAACTATCCTGACAGCCCAATTGCCTAACCCCAAGGGCTATGGACGGGTCTTTTGTGATGATCAAAATGTCGTGCAGCAGATTGTAGAAGACCGTGATTGCACAGCGTCGCAACGGCAGAATTGCCGCATTAATGCGGGGGTTTATTGCTTTCGCTGGGCTGACTTGGCAGCGGTGTTGCCGAAGCTAACGGCTGATAATGATCAGAAGGAATATTATTTGACGGATGTTGTGAACTATCTGTCTCCAGTGATGGCGGTGGATGTGGACGACGAACAAGAGATTCTTGGCATTAACGATCGCAAACAGCTTGCCGCTGCGTATAACATCCTGCAAGAACGCATTAAGGATGACTGGATGGCGGCTGGGGTGACGTTGATTGATCCAGCCAGCATTACGATCGACGATACGGTGGTACTAGAGGCAGATGTAGTGGTAGAGCCGCAAACTCATCTACGTGGCACGACAACGATTCAGGCTGGTAGCCGCATTGGTCCCGGTAGCCTGATTGAACATAGTCACATTGGTAAGAACGTTACAGTGCTGTATTCAGTGATTAGCAATAGCACAGTGGCAGCAGACACACGCATTGGTCCGTATGCCCATTTGCGGGGGCACGTGGAGACGGGTGCTGGTTGCCGCATTGGTAATTTTGTAGAGCTAAAAAATACAACGCTGGGCGATCGCACGAACATTGCTCACCTTTCGTATCTGGGCGACACGACTGCTGGCAAGCAGGTGAACGTGGGTGCAGGAACCATTACAGCCAACTATGATGGCGTGAAGAAGCACCGCACCCAGATTGGCGATCGCACAAAAACGGGCGCAAATAGCGTACTGGTGGCACCCATTACGATCGGTGAGGGCGTAAATATTGCGGCTGGCTCAACCATTACCGAAGATGTGCCGAATGATTGCCTGGTGATTGCCCGCGCTCGCCAGGTTGTGAAACCCGGTTGGCAACTGAAAACCCAAACAAATGAGCCTGCTTAATCGTGAAGTAGAGTGTTCGCTTGTTCTATTAGCTGGTAGGAAGTAGAGGCGATCGCCCCCAAGATAAAGCGTACGCTAGCGGGATAGCTGCCACTAGCGTGCAATTTGAAGGCAATCTAGCACCTTAAGCTTTGTGTTTTTTACCGTGCTGGAGGGTCGTTTTTGCCTCAGCAGTGACATCTTTCAACGTGTCAACGACCGCTGTACCAACGTCTCCAAGCGCTGCCTGAGTGTCTTCGGTGGTGTCTTTCGCCTTGTCTGTTAGGGCTGTAGCGGCATCAACAGCGCTGTCGCCAGCATTGTCAAGTGCATCATGCACGGCACTCGCGACATTTTTGACGGCACCCGCAGCTTCTTTAATCGTGTGCCGAACCGTATCGAGCCGATCGCTAGCCGCTCCTTTTTCCACGATTTTGGTAAGCGTGGCTTGTGCGCCCTCAGCAGCAACGGCTCCAACCAACGCTGTTCCTAAAGCAGCCGCATTTTTGCCAGCTTGACTCAGGCGGTTGCCCTCTACTTTGTGCTTTTTCTGCTTGTCTTTCTTATCTTTTTTATCTTTCTTTTTCTTGCTCATTGGTTAAAGAATGGATGACACCATTTCAAACGTCCATCCTTAAGCTTGCCTTAACCAACGCCTAGTTACCTCTACTCTGAGTAGGAGAACTGGGTTAAGGGTGCGATCGCTGGCTAGACAGAGACAACAGGGCAACTGCGAATGGCTACTCAGAATTGCTTCACGCAGATGAACGGCTACTGAGCGATCGCCCGTTCCATCCATTTGCAATCAATCGAGGTAATGTGGCTCTGTGTGACTTGAACCCAGTCGTTGGCACCGAGCAAGTTGGCATTAGACCAGTCGTTGTCTTGCAAATCGATCGGGCAAATGCAGCAGGAAAAGCAGTGCCGTTGCGTCAGAACACACTATGTTCGGTTGCTGGAACATTGATTCACAGCATTCCTTCTGCCAAACCATACCCATAAGGCACAATGAAAGATAAGTCTGGCACCTCCCACTCTTCCTATGAATCAGCGCTCTTACCCCCTACCGCAAATGGAGCCGCCTCTCTCGCCGAGGGAGACGCTGCCAACAATGTATGATTTGCCCAGTGAAGATGCTGAGCAAACACATTCTCTCCGGCAGCAAAGCTGCGACAAAGAGAATGTGTTTGAGTCTGGTTTGCCGGATGAATTTCACGACTTGCAACCCCAGTTGCTAAGTGCAACGCTACGCCTCAGTAGTTGTGCGCGAGACCAAATTTTTACTGGAACAGATCTGAACCTTTACTATGATGTGCGCCAGCCTCAGTGGTACAAGCGCCCAGACTGGTTTTTAGTGGTAGGGGTGCCTCGGCTCTATGATGGGACGGATTTGCGATCGAGCTATGTGATCTGGCAGGAAGGGGTTGATCCGTTTGTGGTAGTGGAGTTGCTGTCACCGGGCACTGAAAAAGAAGACCTGGGAGAGTACGCGGATTTGGGAGAGGACGGTGGCTTAGGCACTCCTGCATTGAGTCGCTCAACGGATGCCGTACCAACAGTGGGAAATGGTCAGGCGACTAGAGATATGCCGCCGCGTAAATGGGAAGTCTACGAGCAAATTCTGCGTGTTCCCTATTACATCGTGTTTAGCCGCTACACAAATCGGGTGCGGTTTTTTCAATTGACGGGAGGACGGTATCAAGAACAGGCGCTTGACCCAACCCAACCTCGCCTCTGGATTCCGGAGTTGGGCTTAGGGTTAGGGCTGTGGCAGGGAGCGTTTGAGGGTGTGACGCGCCACTGGTTGCGCTGGTATGACGACCAGGAGAACTGGATACCGACGGATGCGGAACGGGCAATGCAGGCAGAGGCACAACTGCGACAAGTGGTGCTGAATTTGTTGCAGCAGGGGATGACGGTGGAGCAGGTGACTCAGTTGACGGGGTTATCGTTGGAGCAAGTGCAGGGCATGGTAGACAGTTGAGTTTAGCAAGGACGATCGCACTTTGCTTGTTTAATCCACTATCAAATCACGCAGAAAGTAGGTGCGATCGTGTACCGCCGAAACGCCATGTTGGAACTTCTTGTCAGTAGCTGTTCTAGCAGTAGACTATGAGATAGGGCTATTGAGATACAAACTGATGACCGCACATGAAGAAACTGTAGCTAAAATCCATCAATTGCCAGAGGCGCTCTTGCAGGAAGTTAACGATTTCGTGGACTTTCTACAAATGAAGCAGAATACAACGCACTGGCAATTACTGAATCACTATGCTGAGGCTACCATTTTAGCTGAATCAGACTTGTCTGATTACTTGTCCAATTTAGTAAACTTTGAAGAAAGCCTTGCTCATGGAGAGA
>JBGTJW010000146.1:0-33012 GCA_041744955.1 Stenomitos sp.
AAGAACTTGATTATCTATTACAAAGAACAAAAGAACTTTACTTTCCTGATCATCAATTTTTGCTTGGCTATAGAGATGCCGATGTTGAGACTATTCTACGTTTCTATGCTCAAAAGCAGATAGAGCCACAATTTATCGCATTTAGTGAACGTGAAAAGTGTAATTTGTCTGCTGTTGCATGGCATATCTACGAAAACTCACTGGGAGGTAGAGTCATGTCTGAGTATGTTGATTCCCTTTGGAATGATGAGAAATCTTTCTGGCAAGTAATCTTTGGCTATAACAAGTTATATTTCAAAAAACAATTAGATGTTGAATTGAATAAACTACAAGGATACTATTCTGATTTAGTAGTTACTCCGCCAATCATAATTTTTGACCCAGTACCGCTAGAAATTCTTTCACTCTTTGAAATTAGGGAGAGAGATCCAGGCGTATATAGAGGCATTAAAGACGACGTGTTTACTAGAGCTACGGATAAAGCAACTGGGATGATTCGCTGTGCCATCAGTGGTTTTGAAAGCAAGAGACGGCTAGATTTTCAGATTGACCATATTAAGCCAATGTCTCAAGGTGGTTTAACCACACTAGAGAATCTACAAGTGCTCTCTCGCAAAGCTCATACAGAAAAGACTCGTTTGGACAACTTAAAAAAGTAGTGCGCTGTACAGCTTGTGTCGCAAAGCCTTTAGTAGCACTTGAGGCATAATGACGGCGGCGAATAATGCCTCTGTTTAAAACTGCTCTATCTACTTAAAAAAAATCCCTGACATAAAGCCAGGGATTTGATCAGGGTGCATCTACCACTCCTTTATTCTGGTAACGTCGATCGCATCAGGACAAATTGCAGTGATGTTTGATGCGATCGCGCCCTTTTCTGTTCGCCCATTCAGTTGAGCGCTTACGTCGAAGCCTCACTCTCTACTGCCAGGTGCTTCTCCAACGTAGTCGCCAGCGTTGCTTTCGGCACGGCACCCACTACTCGATCGATGGGTTGCCCGTCTTGAAAGAGCATGAGTGTGGGAATGCTGCGAATCCCGTACTGGCTGGCAACGTCGGGGTTGTCGTCCGTATTGAGCTTGACAACTTTGACCTGTCCGGCATATTGCTCTGCTATTTCGGCAACAACTGGGGCAACCATTCGACAGGGACCACACCAGGGTGCCCAAAAGTCTACGAGGACGGGCAAAGCGCTTGCCAGCACTTCGTCTCGAAAGCTGGAGTCTGTAACTGTAGTGACGGATGACATCGCAACCTCCTGATTTTTGTCTTGATATTTCAATAGTTCGAGAAAGTCGAACAATTAAACGATAGCGCAATCTGTGTCATAATGACCACTATGAGGCTGCTATATCATCCACACAAAAAAGATCTCTCTCTGGCAGGCGTGCTGTATGCCCTGGGAGACCCCGTACGGCTGGAGATTGTGAAGCAACTGGCAGAGAAGGGCGAGTTGCCTTGCTGTGCGATTCTGTCGGTGCCTGTGGCAAAATCGACGCTATCGCACCATTTCAAAGTGTTGCGCGAGGCTGGTGTGTTGCACAGCCGCAAGGAAGGAACGCAGCACATGAATTCGCTGCGGCGTGAGGATTTGGACGATCGCTTCCCTGGTCTACTGACAGTTATTTTGCAAGAGGTTGAGGTAGCGGGTTAAGATTTGCCGACTGACACAGCTGGCACGACTGGTTCTGAGCCAACGTCGGCTTCCCAACGGCTCAAAATCACGGCATTGGTTGTATTGCCCACAAGGTTCAGCACCGTTTTGAAGCCATCCACCAGGCGATCGACTCCCGCCACGATCGCAATGCCTTCCAGGGGCAAGCCCGCTGCCGCTAAAACCGTCGTCATAGTGATGATGCCCGACCCTGGCACACCAGGAGTGCTAAAGGAAACGAGCAAGGAACTAAGGGCGATCGCCAGCAACAGAGAAGGCGTGACAGGCACCTGATACACCTGAGCAATAAAAAGGGCGTTAAAGCCTTGCAAAATCGCAGCACCGTCGCGCTTCAGGGCAGTGCCCAAGGGAATCGCAAAACTGGCAATGTCTTCTCGCAGCCCGTAGTCTGTTTGCACCGTCTGCAACAAAATAGGCAGCGCAGCATTAGAACTTGCCGTACCAAAGGCGAGCGATAGGGCTGGCGTTAAGCTACGGAGCAAATGCACTGGCTTTGCTTGCAGCACGTAAAGCACCAGCGCATACAACGCCAGCATGAGCAGCGAACCAACCAGCAAGCCCAAGACATAAACAAAAAGTCTGGCAATAATGGCTAGCCCTTCAGTAGCAATGACTGAACTAATCAGTGCGAAGACTCCCAGTGGAGCCGTGTACAAAATAAAGCCTAAAATCTTCTCAAAAATGGCATAACAGCTTTCGATAAACGCCACAAAACTTGCTGCTTTTTCGCCAGCAAGTTGAATGCCCACACCAATCAACGCGGCTGACACGATCGTTTGAAGCAGATTACCGCTGCTTAACGCTTCTAACGGATTTACAGGAATCAAACTTACCAACCAGGCAATCAGCGATTGGTTCTCAGCGCTCTGAGTTGCGGCTGCCACTGTAAATCCAGTCATACCGGCACCGGGCTGTAACAGCACCGCCAGCAGCATTCCTAGACTAACCGCGATCGCACTCGTCACTATATAGCTGATCATCAACTTGGCAGCGTAGCGCCCTACTTGCCCTGCATTTTGAATGCGAGTCAACCCCAGAAGCATGGAAGAAAAGACGATCGGCACAACCACAAATTGAATCAGGCGCAAAAAAGCGTCGCCGATCGGTGCCAAGCAATAAAAATTGAGCGGTTCAATAATGGTAGGAAAAAACGCATTCAGCGATGATCCAAAAAGGATGCCCACCCCAAGCGCAGCCAAAATCAGTGTCGATAAACTCATAAAACGAGTGCTTCAATCAAGTTGCCTGGCAGACGCTCAATCTAGCATTGCTGACCATTGACAATCCGATCGCTGCTTTACAGACCAAAGCCACAAAGAGCCAAACAAAACGCCATTAGAAAGGAATCTTACTTTGAGCGTGTCAAAAGAGAATTGATATAAGCCACTTCCCCCCTCTCCCCTTCCCCTCTCCCCTTCCCCTCTTCCCCCTCTCCCCCCTCTCCCCTCTCCCCTCACCATCAACTAGCGATAAGCTAGAAACAGATTTTGCTCGGCACCCTGCACTCAATGACTCCATTACCCAGCTACCGTCCGAAGCAGCTTTCGCTTGGACCTTTAGAAGCCGAGATTTTGAATCTGATTTGGGAACTCGGCACCGTAACGGTCAAAGATGTCCACGATCGCATTCTCTCTAACCCAGAGCGCGAACTGGCGTATACCTCCGTCACGACTGTTTTGCAACGCCTCACCCAGAAAGGCTGGCTCGTCTGCGATCGCAAAAGTCGGGTTTATACCTGGCAGGCACTCGTTTCCAAAGAGCAAGCGCAGGCATTACGGGCATACGAGCAGCTCAATCAATTTCTGGCAGTGGGCAACCCGGATGTGGTCGCAACCTTTGCCGATAGTCTGGATCAAACCAGCGTTGATCAACTGGAGGCGATCGCTCAACGACTCCGCGCCATTCGTGAAGCAAGGGAGAATAAAGAATGCATTTAACGCTGCTGTTTTTTGGGCTGTCATGCGCGTGGGGGCTGCGTTTGCTGACGGTCAGCACCGAAGGCACCTGTCAGGAACGCTGGCGGCGATCGCTGGGGATCTTTCTTTTTCCGCCGCTGCTCTTGCTGATGACTGCCATTGCCCTGGTTTGCATGGGTCCCCAGGGGCAGATGGTGCGCTGGTGGGAAGGCTGGGTCAGCTACTCGCTAGCAGTCGGCTTCCTTTGTGTCTCAGTCCTTTTGGCGCTGCGGTTGGTAATAGATGGATGGCGATCGCTCCAGCAAGTGCGTGCTTATCCTCAAGTTGGTTTGCAAGGGCGTATCGGTCGTGTGCTGTCTACGCCGCTTCCCTTCAGTGCCCAGGTTGGCTTCTGGCAGTCTGAGCTAGTGGTCAGCCAGGGACTCCTTGACACGTTTAGCACTGACCATCTGGAAGCAGTGTTGACCCATGAACAGGCACATCACCATTACCGCGATACCTTTTGGTTTTTCTGGCTGGGCTGGCTACGCCGCTTGACTGCCTGGTTGCCCCAAACAGAGGCGCTCTGGCAAGAACTGTTGCTGCTGCGAGAACGCCGCGCCGATCGCTGGGCAGCACAAACGGTCGATCCCTTGCTACTGGCTGAAGCGCTCTTGCAGATGGTAAAAGCCCCCGAACTTTACGCTGAAACAATCTGTGCTGCCTTTAGCAGTGCAACACCCCGCAATCGCTTAGAAGAACGCGTTGATGCATTACTGTCAGAGCCAGAGTCGGTGCAACCCTTTCGCTTCTGGGTGTGGCTGTGGCTGCTGCTGGTCTGTCTGCCCCTGCTAACCGTGCCATTTCACTATTAGCGATCGACCCAGCGCGTCTTTGCCAACGTTTGACAGCTAAAACTACGGCTTAGTCATACAACTTAATGAATAAAGTTTAAGGATATAAACTGCTAAGAAGTAAGAGTTTTGCAGTCAACAGAGGTTTTGTTTATTTAGCTGAAGCGGTTGCTGTTGCGTCTTCACCACAGCTTCACTTAAGGGTTATCTACGATTTGTGATTGTCACCGTAAGTGTTAGCGTACAAAAGAGAGTGATCGGTGTCACTTCCCTCTTTTCTAGCAACTTGAATGACGACTCAAAGCAATGGTCTTCCTGCTCCTCTGCCCCCGAATGAACTTGCTAGACAGCAGGTGCTTTTGGAGTGCAAGATTTTGGATACAAAGCCAGAGAAGGCATTTGACGATATCACACGACTGGCTGCCTATATTTGCCAAGCGCCGATCGCGTTAGTGAGCCTGATCGATGCCGAACGGCAGTGGTTTAAATCTAAAGTTGGGCTAAAGGCATCACAGACGCACCGCGATATCGCGTTCTGTGCCCATGCTGTTTTGCAGTCAAAAATCTTTATCGTGCCCGATGCCCTGGATGACGATCGCTTTGCCCACAATCCCCTTGTCACAGGCGCACCCTACATCCGCTTTTATGCTGGAGTACCACTCGTCACCGTCGATGGTTATGCGATGGGAACGCTGTGCATCATTGATACGGTGCCCCGGCAACTCAGCGCTGAACAAATTGACGCACTCTACGTCCTGGCGCAGCAAGTAATCAAGCAACTCGAATTGCGGCGCAGTCTGGCAGCCTGGGAGCGTGTCGCTGTAAAACGCCAACCCTTGGCTAAGATGCGCTGGCAGTTTCTTCAAAAAATAGCGTTGGGTTTAAGCCTTGCCTCCGTCATGGTCATCGGGGTAAGCATTACGTCTTATCGCAGCGTGCGTGACCTGGTGCAGTCTTACCAACTGGTGTCTACCCAGCAGGAAGCGTTTGCATACATTGACCAGATTTTCACCGCACTAGACGCGATCGAACTGAACAAGTACCGTTACGCCGTTTCAGGACAACAGCAAGAGTTGGAAGCCTACAACCTGGCAATGGCAAAGGCAAAGCAAAATTTTCAAGCACTTTCTAAACTGACGGTGCAGCCCAATCAGCAATTACAGCTTCAGCAACTGGAACAGAGGATTGGGCAAGCAACGAGTACGATGCAGCGGGTGGTTGAACAGCGACGCATCGGTGGTGCAACGGCAGCACTGCGATCGCTTCAGGATGACTATCAGGGTGCAACCAAGCGTCGGCAGCAAGCAACAGACACAAACGCACCCGAAGAAGCGCTCTTCTTAAAGCAGTGGTCCACGCAGGTAGAAACGATAGCCGCTACAACGACGAATCGGTTGATTGGCAATCTTATCTTCAATCTCGGCACGTTCTTGCTGCTTTTTTACCTGGGGTATCACGAAATCAACAAACGTCAGCGCATTGAGATCCAGCTTGAGCAAGAGCGCGATTTGACGGCAGCAATTACAGATACGGCGGGTGCGCTGATCGTTGTGCTCGATCGCAAGCACCGCATTGTGCGCTTTAATCAGGCGTGTGAATTCGTGACGGGCTATAGCTTTGAGGAACTAGCAGGCAAGCGGTTAGAAGACGTGCTGCTAGCAGATGAGGCATTACAGCCCGCTCAAGCCGTCTTAGAAAGCATACAGACCAAGGCGTTTGTTACCAGCCAGCACGAGCATCACTGGGTCACGCGGACGGGCGATCGGCGCTTGATTGCCTGGTCTAGCACGGGTCTGCTAGATGCCAACCACACGGTGGAGTACTTCGTTCAAACGGGTACTGACATCACAGAGCTACGGCATTCTGAAGCTGCCCTACGAGACAGCGAACACCAGTACCGCTCCGTGGTGGATAGCGTTAGAGAGGTAATTTTTCAGCGCAATGTCGCGGGTCTGTGGACGTTTCTTAACCCTGCCTGGACGGAAATTATGGGCTTTTCAGTCAAAGAAAGCCTGGGCAAACACTTTCTAGACTTCGTACATCCCGACGATCGACACTGCGCGGCACAGCCCCCAGACGCTTTCCTGGAAGGACAACAAAGCGATGGTCGTCACAAAATTCGTTATCTCACCAAAACGGGTGACACTCGTTGGATGGAAACGTTAGTCAGTCTCACCAAAACTGCTGATGGGACGGTTACAGGCGCTTGTGGCTCAATGTATGACATTAGTGAACAAGAGCAGGCTGAACGCCGTCGCCGTACTCAATATGGCATTACAAAAGTTTTGGCTGAATCCGCAACCCTGAGTGAAGCCACCCCTCAGATCTTGCAGGCTCTTTGCGAAAACTTGCACTGGGATTTGGGTCAACTTTGGCGTGTTGACTCCGAAGCCAGGTTGATGCACTTTGTCGCGACCTGGCATCAACCAACGCTCGATGTGGCTGAGTTTGAAGCCAGTACGCAGCAATTAACCTTTGAGCCTGGTGTCGGGCTGGTTGGTCGTGCTTGGGCAGAGCAAAAACCGCTTTGGGTAACGAGTATTGCTCAAGAGCAGAACTTTCAAGGTAAAGCAGCCGCACTTAAAGCCTCCCTGTGTCAGGGATACGGGTTTCCCATTGTGGCTAAAGACACGGTTTTAGGTGTCATTTCTGCTTTCAATCAAAAGCCCAGACAGGCAGATGACGACTTGCTGACGATGATGACCGCGATCGGGCGGCAGATTGGTCAGTTTATCGAGCGCAAACGAGTAGAGGAAGAAGTGCTGCGGCAGAGCCAGCGATCGCAGCTTCTCTCTACCATTGCCCTTCGTATTCGGCAATCACTCGAACTGAACGATATTTTAGCGACGACCGTGTCAGAAGTACGGGAATTTTTGCAAGCCGATCGGGTGTCGATCTACAAGCTTCAGCGTCACCACGATAGTACCGTTGTTGTTGAGTCTGTGAGCGAAGGCTGGCTACCCATCCTTAACTATCAGCTACCAGAAACCGCGTTTGAAGATCTCATACAGGCGTGCTTCGACAGGCGCATTTTGGCGATCGACACCATTGAGCAGTACAGTCTGCCGCTGTGGTACAAAGACCTGCTCAAGCAGTTTCAGATTAAAGCAACTCTGGGCGTACCGATTTTTGAGAATGAGCAGTTGTGGGGCTTGCTGTTTGCTGATCAGTGTTCCGCCCCACGGCATTGGAAAGCCTTTGAAATTGACTTTCTCAAACAACTGGCAGATCAGGTGAGTATTGCGTTAGCACAGGCACGTCTTTTGGCGACTCAGGTACAGCAGCGTCAGACGTTAACACAACAAAACCTGGAGTTAAAGCAAGCGCGTGAAGCTGCCGAAGCCGCCCGCAAAGAGGCAGAGCAAGCCGCACAAACAAAGAGCAACTTTTTGGCAACAATGAGCCACGAAATTCGCACGCCGATGAATGCAGTGATTGGCATGACGGGCTTGCTGCTGGATACAAACCTGGACTCACAGCAGCAAGATTTTGCGGAAACGATTCGCTCTAGCGGCGATAATCTCCTGACCTTAATTAATGAAATCCTTGATTTTTCTAAGCTGGAAGCCGGAGAAGTCGCTCTTGAAATACTTGATTTTGATCTCAGCCTTTGTATCGAAGAAGTCACTGATCTATTAGCATCAACGGCGCAAAGCAAGGAACTCGAACTCGTCACGTTGCTACCGTCAACCGTGCCGATCGCGCTACGCGGTGATGTCACTCGGCTGCGTCAAATTTTGATCAATCTAACTGGCAACGCGATTAAATTTACCCATCAAGGTGAAGTCGTCATTCGGGTTGCCTTAGCAGCCGAAACGGATACAACAGCCACGATCATCATTTCCGTTGATGATACAGGTGTCGGCATTCCGCAGGCTGCCCAACCCACACTGTTTGAGCCATTTATCCAGGTAGATGCTTCCACTACGCGAAAATATGGCGGCACTGGCTTAGGGCTGGCAATTTGCAAACAGTTGGTTGAGTGTATGAACGGTACGATCGGTGTCGAAAGTGTGCTCGATCAAGGGTCTCGCTTTTGGTTCGCCATTCCGTTTGAAAAGCAGCCTTCTTTACCTGCTGGTGCGTCAACCAACGATCGCACAGTTGGTTTCGACGGGCTAAAAATCCTCATCGTTGATGATAATGCAACAAATCGTCAAATGCTGCGCGCACAAACCACTGCTTGGGGGATGGCTGTGGATGAAGCTGCCACCGCGATCGTGGCGTTACAAAGGCTTAGGGAGGCAGCCGCTACGAAACAGCCCTACAATCTCGCTCTCATCGATTTGCAAATGCCTGACATTGATGGCAAATGGCTGGGGCAACAAATCAAAGCCGACTCAGCACTCATGTCAATGCCGTTGATCCTTATGACAGCACGCCATCAACGTGACACCCAACGCTTACTTAGCTGTGGCTTTTCGGCTTGCCTTGGAAAACCCGTCCGTCAGACTCGGTTACTGGAGTGCTTGCTGGCGGTGTTGCATCAACCAACGGAGCTTGTAGCAGCGGAGCGCACTCTGGCAGCGCCGACCCCAGCACCCCCAACGTCTGACCTGGATGCGCCACAGGCGCAGGTGACTCGACTAAAGCTATTGCTGGCAGAAGACAGTGCCGTCAACCAAAAAGTAGCGCTACACCAATTAAAAACCCTTGGCTACACGGCTGATGTGGCTGCTAATGGTCAAGAGGTGTTGTCCTTAATGGCAAGCATTCATTACGACATTGTGTTGATGGATTGCCAGATGCCGCTGCTGGATGGCTATGATACAACCCGCGTCATTCGCACGATGGAAGCCACATCGGATCATCAGCACACAGTCATTATTGCCATGACCGCAAATGCGATGAAAGAAGACCGCGATCACTGCCTCGACGCTGGCATGGATGACTATCTCAGCAAGCCTGTACGCAAAGAAGAATTGGCAGTGAAGCTCGCTAGTTGGAGCCAACGTCTACAAGAAAATGCGCGTGCACACACGGTTACTACGCCTCATACTGCAACCACACCTCAGATGCCGCTAGCTTCGCAACCTGGGACTGCAACATCGGTGAGTGAAGCTGTCGCTCAGTCTTGTGATGTCATTGATTGGCACTATTTACATGAAATTTCGGTCAGTGACAGTGCGTATGAGCGAGAACTTTTGCAAATGCTGATGGCAGTCTTGCCACTCTATGTACAGGCTCTAGCAATGGGTATTGATGCAGGTGATTATGACCGCATTGAGCAGGCAGCCCATTTAATTAAAGGAGCCTCTTCCAGCGTTGGAGTGCGATCGCTCGCCGCCATTGCCGGACGCTTGGAGGAGCAGGCACGGGAGAAGCAGCTTGACCAGCCCGCTCAACAGCTTTTGCAAGCGAAGGAAGCACTGAGCCAATTGCAACAGGTGGTCGATCGCACCCTTGCTCTACCGCACTAGCACAACCAGTAAGCTGAGCAGCAACAGCCCCAGCAGCGCCAGCAAACGCGCATGGCGTTTTGCCCAGGTTTTTAGGCGATCGCTACCTGTATAGCTCACAGAAGCCGCTGCCAGCGGTTTACTGACATCGTCGTACAAGGTACAGTCCATTGCCTCAGGTCGTTTGGGAAAGGTACAGGTATCATCAGCCTGATACGTGCAGGTCAGGCACAGCGGTTCGGAGCCTGTAGCGCGGTGCAGTGGTATCCCTGGATGCCCATGCGCCTTGAGCGGCATATGGCAAGAGGGACAGGCGATCGCCTGTGGCGCAACAGATTGGTGGCAACGAGGACAGGCTGACATCAGTAACAGCGTTTGACGATCGTTTCTTCACTATTACACACGCTGCCGAGACGCTTGTAGACAGATCCTTATCTGCCTGAAGGTATTAGAGCGCGATCGCACTCTAATGCCTTGCTAACTCGCTCTTAACTTCTATGCCATCCAATGCGCCAACCCCTCCAAAGGCAGTGCCAGTGATCGCACCAGCCTGACTCAACGTAGGATGGGAAACCTAAGTAAGCAAAACAGATTGCCCAAGCACTGAGCTTTCCTTTAGCAGATGTGCAGCAAGCCCTGCGGTAGACCTTCGCACAAGCCCCAAGCCTATGATCTGGAGTCCCGGTCAGCCTTTACCTTGTGCTCAAAATGCCGAGATTGATCCGCGAAAGTTTGAGGCATATTCAATGAATCCGGCTAATCTTGCAAATCAGGGAAAATGGGTAGCGTTTGAGGCGATCGGCTATGATGTGCAGAATACATTTAGCCGTAGGCTTGCGGCACAGGATGTCATTACTCAACTGAAGCAGCAACTGATCGATGCGCCAGCAATTCAGGGGCAAACCAGCACCTATGGCTTGAGATTTAAGGTTGAGGTGTTGCTTCGCGGAGTGAATGGAAGAGAGGGAGGTCTGATCACGGTATGGCAGATCGATAATGGAGCAGAGACTCCAAGATTGATTACGAATTGGCTAGAAGTGTATCGCTGATGGAGGCTAGGCAATGAAAGCTGGAATCTGTAGCCAAATTAAGACCTTGGTTGACATCCCGTTCGATTTTGGCGATCGCATCATTCCAACGGGGACTGTAGGAACGATCGTGGAATGTTACGAACACCCAGAAGGATATGCAGTCGATTTAGCGATGCCCAGCAACGAGCTTGTCGGTAGCTTTGAGTATGAAAACGTGATTTTGCAACCCGATCAATTTTCTGTCATGCAGGAAGCCAAAAGCTCTGAGTCAACGATGCAGTTGCCTTTAGAGTTACGTTCTTGATTTGTGAAGAGAGAAATCAGGAGTTTTTCTATGCTTCGCGTTATGAGTAAAGACGTAAATTGTATGAGTAGACAGGCGTAAATCAGGCGACATTGTGGCACAGGTTGTTCTTGAAAACATTTATAAAAGCTTCTCCAGTCGTGGTGGTGAACCAGCACCGACAACGGTTGCAGCAGAGCCATTGTTGGCACCGATCGACAAAAGCAGTGTAGCCGTTAAGGACTCTGCACGTCGATCGCACGCGACCAGTGTTCTCCGTGCCATCAATTTGACCATCGAAGACGGCGAATTTATGGTGCTGGTGGGTCCCTCTGGGTGTGGCAAAAGTACGCTGCTGCGCCTGATTGCTGGTTTAGAGGAACTGACCGGAGGCAATATTTACGTGGGCGATCGCCTTGTCAACAACCTTGCACCGAAAGAGCGCGATATCGCAATGGTGTTTCAGAACTACGCGCTGTATCCGCATATGACAGTGTACGAGAATCTGGCGTTTGGGCTGCGGCGGACGAAATTAGGGAGTCGGGAGTCGGGAGTTAGGAATGGGGAGCTAGAAGGCAGAAGGCAGAAGGCAGAAGGCAGAAGGCAGGAGAAGGGAAATGAGCGATCAACTCAAGACTCTTCTCCTCACCCCTCACCCCTTACCCCTCACCCCTCACCCCTCACCCCTCACCCCTCACTTCCCATCTGGGCTGAAAATCTTTTGATTGAGACGACTCGCAAGTTGCCAAAGGGGTTGCAGTTTCGATCGGCGCGGGAACGATCGATTGACCAGCAGGTGCGCTCCGTCGCACAGATTTTGCAAATTGAGCCATTGCTGCATCGACTACCCAAGCAATTGTCGGGTGGGCAAAAGCAGCGGGTGGCACTGGGACGGGCAATGGCGCGGAATCCGCAGGTCTTTTTGATGGATGAGCCGCTGTCAAACCTGGATGCCAAACTGCGGGCAGAAACACGATCGCAAATTGTGAAGCTTCAGCGCCAGTTAGGCACGACTACAATTTATGTAACCCATGACCAAACGGAAGCGATGACGATGGGCGATCGCATTGCCGTCATGAATGCAGGGCAGATCCAGCAAATTGCTTCGCCACTGGAGCTTTACAACCATCCTGCCAATCGGTTTGTAGCGGAATTTATTGGTTCGCCGCCGATGAACTTTCTACCTGTACAGTTCAAGGCACCGCTGCTGATTACTCACCCACAGTTTCGTCTGACGCTCCCCGAAGCCTGGGAAACCGTCCTGAAACCCTACGATGGGCAAACCCTAACCCTCGGCATTCGTCCAGAACACCTTAATATCGGTGCGGCTGCGCCCAAAAATTTGCCCGTGCAGGTAGAACTGGTCGAAGCACTCGGTAGCGAAACCTATCTGGCAGTGCGTTTTGTGGGTGCCAGTGAGGAAACGGCACTGCTCCAGGCGCGTATTGAACCCGATCGCACCATCAGGCTGGGTGAAGAACTTTGGCTCTCAATCAGTGCGGATAAGATTCATTTTTTCGATCAAACGACTGGACAGGCGATCGCGCCAATCAACTAAACGATCGTCTTTATGCCTCTGGTAAATCGCCAAACTGGTGACGATATTGACTCAGTTGTTGTTGTACTAGGGCTAATTGCTCTTCAGGAGTTAGATAGCGCGTTCCCTGTTGGTCATACCAATACAGTGCATCCATTGTTCTGCTGCCATCCTGGTAGGACGATCGACCGATGCCTAACCCGATCTCTGGCATCCAGAATGGTTCACCAATTTGGAGCTGATAGCTGCCATTGACTAGGCGATACAGTGCAAACGGTTGCTGTCTGTCTCGCTGCCAATACTGTGGGTTATAAACCAGGTAATACAGGACACCGAGTTTTGCATAGAGCGCCGCTTTCGTGTCGTATTCGCCACCATACGTGAGCGAAACAATTTCTAACGCGAAGATCGGGACAATCTCACGCTCTTCCCAAACGACATAGCTTTTGCGTGATTCGCCATCCTTATGGCGCTCAACGCCAACGCTCAAAAAGCCATCCGGCACAACTGGCACGAGATGACTCACGCCCGTTGTGTGATAAACACCCATATCTACCCCAAAAAACCAGTCATCTCGCTTTGCCCAAATAAACTTGAGCAGGAACAGCAAAATGTTGGGCAACAGGTTCTGGTTTTCGTTATCCACAGGCGTATCATCTGAACAAGGGAGTTCAGCACTGGTCGGCAGTGTCAGGTTGGGGTCGGATTGTACCATTGGGCTGACTTCCTCTTATATCTGTCCCCTTAATGTGCCAGTAACTGTTTTCTCTAGTGTATCTGCCTGAAGCTTTAGGGTAAAACAGCGATCGTATGACGATCGATCGCTTAAACCAGACCAACGATTCAATCTATGCTGGCTTCGTTTAGGATCAAAGCAATCGATCGCCCACAACACGCCATGTATGACCGGGAACCCTTTGAGAATGAAGACCTTAAACGTCTCCAACTTTTCCTGTATCTGGTGCCTGTCGTAGGCTTCTTCCCAGCACTTTGGACGTTATACCGTGGCAAAGCGACGCGCCAGCAGAAAAATCTGAGTCGCCTTGTAGTGACGCTGGCGCTGGGCTGGCTTTTTGGCTATATTCTGCTGGGTGCAGGTGCCAATGCGTCTGAGTCATTGTCATTACCGCTGTTGATCACCAGTAGCCTGTTCACCTCTGGCTATTTTTTGGTGAATCTCTGGCTGATGGTGCAACTCTGGCGGCGCAAAGCACTACGATTACCGATCGTGAGTAAACTGGGCGATCGGTTGCCATGAACAGTTAGCAGTCAGCGGTCAGCCGTCAGCGGTCAGTAGAAGTTGTTGGTTGTTGGTTGTTGGTTGTTGGAAAGCTAATGCACTCAAACTCTCCCTTTCGTCTGCCCCTTCGATCGTTCATACGCCTGGATCAGGTGCTGCGTCGTCAGCTTGGTGTTTGAGGCAGCGGCATAGATGGCAGCATCACGGGCGATCGTGTGAATGTCGCCTCCACTTAACGGCAGGTGTGCCAGTTGTTCCCAGTCAAGCTCATCAACGGGAACTGCTTCGGGGAACGCTTGCTGCCAGAGTTTGAGCCGTTCTGCCTGGGTTGGCATTGGGAACGCCAAAAGTGGGTGAAGCGATCGTCGCCACTGGGCCGCAACGCTGTGTTTTTGATTCACGCTCAGTAACGTGATGCTCTGCTGCTGCCGTCGTAAGGCAAGAAATTGATGCAGCACGGTACTGGATAGCACTGACGTTCGACCAAACCAACACTCTGCCGACTTGAGCAGCAGCACTGGTGGGGCTTGGCTGGCGATCGCTTGCAGCAGCGAGGGCACATCATCCCGGTGCAGTTGAGCCAGATCGACACATAGTAAAGGGCTTTTCAGGGTTTGAGCGATCGCCCGTGCTGCCAATGTTTTACCTGTACCGGATGCGCCGACTAGAAGGGCGATCGTTCCTACACGATCGCCTAGTTGCAGCCCAGCCGCCGCAAAGCCCCAGTCTTCATCAACCTGTTGGGCAAACTGCACACGATGGCATAAGTGTTGCAAGTCTGCCAGCAAGGCGGGGGGGAGGATGAGCGCTGACCAGAGGCTCTGGGTGGGAGAAGGGTGAGGAGAGAGGGGTGAGGAGAGAGGGGGGAGGGGGGAGGATGCAAGGAGAGGGGAGAGGGGAGAGGCGGGAGAAGAGCAGAGAGGGGGTTGCAGTAGGGTTTCTAAGGCATGGCTTTCGGGTCGATCGGCGAGCAGATAGTTGACTAAGGGATCGGGGAGCTTGACTGGACGAGACAGTAAGGGATGGGCATGGGACGATCGCAGGTCTAGTAGTTGATGCTTGATTAGGGCTGAGTCCTCTGTAAGAGACTGCCGCAGCGATCGCCAATCAGCATCCGTGCGGCACAGAAGGCGCAAAATCAAATCGACGGTAGGCAACCCTGTTGCATTGGGATGCTCGGTTTCTTGGAGGTAGTTGTAAAGGCGCGCATAACGACGGCTGATTTCGGGTGCAAGTGCCATCAACAAAAGGTTTTTTTCCGCCGTGCCAAGCTGCAAGCGGCTACAAAGTAACGGTAGCCCCAGGGCAATACCGCTCTGCTGGCTCACCTGGATTTTTGCTTCTAGCTGTTGCTGATAGCTGGCTTTAGGAAGGGTCGATCGCGGTCGTTGGTTTTCGGCTGGCGAATCGTAGGCGGCTTCTCCTTCCAGCGTGACTAAGCCCCGCCACCAATGGCTAGTCACACGATCGACACGGGAACGCGCCACACGATCGACGACCTTCGTTTCCTGCCGTTGCCGTACAATTGCCATGCCTAAGACGCGATCGAGCCAGGTGAGTTCTGCTTTCAAATACGCCCAATTGTTAGAAAAGGGTTCGATGGTATGGCTTTGCATGGAGAGAGGCAGCGCAACAGTAGAGGCGCTTGGTTTGATCTTATACTGCACCGTTTGCGATCGACTTGCACAGAGCTCCGACTTCTGAATTCGGTTTAGCTAGCAAGCAGGATGGAACAAAGAAGTCGGGGATCTAGGCGTAAAGGCTCAACGACTTTGAACCTTCCAGCGCAAGGAGTGGTCTAACGTTCCATGAAGTGCTTGCTGCGATCGCCATATACCGATGCCAAACCTTCTAGTCCACTCGTTTAATCAACGTATGACTCAGCAGAGATTTTTCGCCAGCACTGCCGTTCTAGCCGCTACAACCGTCCTCGTTACAGGGGCTGTCAGCACTGTTAGTCCGTCCAAAAGTTGGGCAGAACCCCTACAGCCTAGCCCAAAGCAATTAGTTGATAAGGTCTGGCAGGTTTTAGATCAAAACTACGTCGATGGCAGTTTCAACCGTCAAGACTGGAAAGCAGTGCGGCAAAGTTATCTGGGTCGCTCTTATACCTCCAGGCAGCAAGCGTATACGGCGATTCAGCAAATGGTGTCTAAGCTGGGCGATCGCTATACCGAGTTCATTGAGCCACAGGCTTACACGGCGCTAAATGCTGAAATCAACGGCAATTTATCTGGCGTGGGGCTGCAACTGGCGACCGACGAAAAGACCAAAGCAATCACTGTAATAGCACCGATCGAAAAATCGCCCGCAGCAATGGCAGGCATTCTATCCGCTGTTGTGATCACCAGGATTAATGGGCGATCGACCCAGGACCTGAGCATTAATGAGGCGGTGAAGCAAATCAAAGGGGTGGCTGGTACGCGGGTTGTACTCACGATCCGGCGCGGCAGTCAGAATCTCACCTTTGCGCTGACTAGAGCTAACATTGCCCTCAATCCAGTGTCGTATCGCACACAAATGACTGCCGCTGGCAAAATTGGTTACATCCGTCTGCCAGAGTTTACGCGCACGGCTCCGGCTGAGATGAACCGGGCCATCCTGGCGCTAGAACAGCAGGGAGTTAAAGGCTATGTCCTCGATCTACGCTCCGATCCGGGTGGACTGCTAGATGCCAGCCTCAAGATTGCCAGTATGTGGATGTCGCAAAAGCCGATCGTGTCGCTGGTCGATCGGCAAGCAGTGAGAAAACAGTACACTACCAACGGACGATCGCTCACCGATAAACCACTCGTGGTACTGGTGGACAAGGGTTCTGCCAGCGCCAGCGAGATTCTGGCAGGTGCGCTTCAGGATAACGGTCGCGCTCTTTTAGTCGGCACTCGCACCTTTGGCAAAGGTCTGGTGCAAGCGGTGCAACCCCTTGGTGATGGTTCGGCAATCAAGCTGACGATCGCCAAATACTACACTCCAAGCGGTCGAGACATCAACAGTGTTGGCATTACGCCCGATTTCGTTGTAGAGCTGACCGCCAACCAGAAAAAAACGTTGACGCAAAAGCAACAAGTCGCAACCGCAGCCGATCCTCAGTACGTCAAAGCCATTTCTAGCCTGGGTCAATTAATCCAAGCACGAACAGCAGCAGCGAACTAGCCAGCTACCGCCAAATGTCCCCACGGTAAGCCATACTTGGCTGAAAGCGGTCGAGGAAAGAGGTTAACAAGTCGATGATGCGTTTGAATGCGCTTCCCCGTGTTTTGGTGGGTCTTCGTTTTGCGATCGCCCCCTTACTGGTATGGGATGCGCTCGATCACAGCACCACTGCCTGGTTTATTGCTGGCTATATTATTGCTGTCCTGTCTGATATTTTTGATGGCATCATTGCTCGTCGCCTCGGCGTTAGTACGGTGCAGCTACGTCAGGCTGACAGTTGGGCAGATATGGCACTCTACTTTTGTGTCGCCTTCAGCGCATGGCTTGTTTACCCTGCCGTGATCGCTGACTTTGCGATTCCGTTAGGAGTGGCGATTGCCGCTCAATTGGCTCTGTTTGCAACAAGCTTAATCAAATTTGGTCAGTTGCCCAGCTTTCATACCTTCACTGCCAAAGCCTGGGGCATTACTTTACTCATTGCAACCATTGGCTTGTTCGGGTTTGGTTACGCACCAACGCTTTGGCTTGCCATTACTTTTTGCGTACTAAATAGTGTGGAAGAAATTGTCATGACCCTGGTGTTACCCGAATGGCAGCACGATGTTTTGAGTCTTGTTCATGCCCTGAAACTGCGTGATAGAGCAAAAGATGAAGGATAGGGGATGAATCGAAGCCCTTGCTCCAAGGACATTTCAAGGTTTACGTCTGTTCTCATGTCCTCTTCACTGCCATACCTTACGTTAAGGCATTCGCTTCAGCCATAGCTTGCCTTTGATGCGTTGCGGTTGCTTCTTACCCTATGATCGCAAAGGCATAGACGGGAGCGCCGTCGCTTCGATCGTCGAAACACTGCGACGTGTCGCTTCAACAAACCGACTCACGCGAATGGGGTCGATCGGCTGTTCACGACGACCGTGGCGCTTGAGCGACGTAGAAGCAATAACACCATTTGCCGCCTGCATCAGAGTTGAAATATTCTCCCAGTCTGCGCCACTACCGATAAAAACGGGTGTGCCCTTAGCCGCAGCGGTAGCGAGTTCTAGATCTTCCAAACTAGGCGGGCTACCTGTCGCCCAACCAGAGAGGATCACTGCATCGGCTAGACCGCGCTCGATCGTATCCTGCACCGCAACCGTAAGATTGGGCGAACTTAAAGGACGGGCGTGTTTCACCAGCACATCCGCAAAGATTTTGACATCGCTGCTCAGTTCGCGGCGATAGCGCAACAGCTCATGCGCCTTACCCTCAATAAGTCCCTGATCGGTTGCCATGACTCCAGTGAGGACATTCACGCGGATGAACTGCGTCTGGGTGCAGGTTGCGATCGCCAGCGCACTACGCGCATCATTTCGCAGCACGTTAATGCCGATCGGCAGCGTTACCATCTGTTGAAGCCGCTGCACAATCAAGCTCATTGCGCTTACGACTGCGGGATCAACCTGATCTTTGGGGAACGGCGCATCAAAAAAGTTTTCGACAATGATGCCATCCACGCCACCAGAGGCTAGGGCAGTGGCTTCTTGCTCGGCTCGATCAATCACTGCCCTTAAACTGCCGCCCCATAGCGCTGAGGTCGGCAGAGGCAGCAGATGAACAACACCAATAACTGGGTTCGGAGTCTTGAAAATTTGAATTAAGTCCACGTGCGTAAAGAATTCGGACTCATCTAAAGAGAATCGGCTCTTAGAATCATAACTTTTTACTGCCCCCGTATTCGCTGCAAAGGGCAGTTAACGTCACAGCAAAGAAAGGAGGCGTTTCTGTACTGCTTTATCGATCGCTGCTTACCAAGCCCCCAAACCACCGTCTATTCCTACTCAAAGGCATCCAAACTTGTTTTACGCTCACTGCGTCTACTGAACTAACCCAATGGTTTACCCCCTTTAACTTGCTTGGTTAACAGCAGTGATAGTGCTTAGAAGACCGCGCCCGCCTATTCTTCGTCTTGATTAGCTCGAAACCGACTTGAAGACTGATACTCTAAACTAGACACGGTTTATGTCGGATGAGCTATAGTATCAAGGGTTGTTACAGAAGTAGTTAAAAGGGCTGCTTTGATGTGAGTGCTGACAAAACGTGGCTTACATCTCCTTCAGCAAAAGAGAACATCTGCGTAAAGTATCGTAATATTCTCGTTTTTGCGCTATCATCATCAAGTATTGTCATCTGGGCGATTGCACTGAATAGTGGTTTTACATTGCTGCTATTGAATTTGAGGCGAGGGGTTAATCCGTCGCATAAGCGATCGCTACAGCTTACCGACTACACCCTTCGACTCCATTAGAAATAGGATTACATGGGCAACAAGCCAACGATTGCCGTCACACATTTGGGCTGCGAGAAAAATCGAATCGACACTGAGCATATGCTGGGGCTTCTAGTCCAGGCGGGCTACGAAGTGGATGCAAATGAAGAGTTAGCTGATTACGTCATTGTTAATACCTGTAGCTTTATTCAGGCAGCACGTGAGGAATCTGTGCGGACGCTAGTAGAACTGGCAGAAGCCGATAAAAAGATCGTCATCACAGGCTGTATGGCACAGCATTTCCAGGAGCAGCTTTTGGAAGAACTGCCAGAAGCCGTGGCGCTGGTTGGGACAGGTGATTACCACAAGATTGTCAATGTTATTGAGCGGACTGAAACGGGTGAGCGCGTCCGAGAAGTTTCTCAAGAGCCAACCTATATTGCGGATGAAACGACCCCTCGTTACCGCACAACGACTGAGGGCGTTGCTTATTTAAGGATTGCCGAAGGCTGCGACTACCGCTGTGCTTTTTGTATCATTCCTCATCTGCGGGGTAAGCAGCGATCGCGCCCTATTGAATCGATCGTGGCTGAAGCCGAACGGCTTGCATCGGAAGGTGTACGGGAAATTATTCTGATTTCTCAGATCACGACTAACTATGGCTTGGATATCTACGGTGAACCTCGGCTTGCAGAGCTGCTGCGGGCGCTAGGCAAGGTAGACATTCCCTGGATTCGGATGCATTATGCCTATCCGACTGGCTTAACTGCCAGCGTGATTGCTGCCATTCAGGAAACGCCGAATGTTCTGCCTTACCTGGATTTGCCGCTTCAGCACTCTCATCCTGATGTGCTGCGCTCGATGAACCGTCCGTGGCAGGGACAGGTGAATGATGGTGTGATCGATCGCATTAAAGCAGCGATCCCCAACGCTGTCTTGCGAACGACGTTCATTGTCGGCTTCCCTGGTGAAACAGAGGAACACTTTCAGCATTTGCTGGCGTTTGTGCGTCGGCATGAGTTTGACCATGTGGGTGTCTTTACGTTCTCACCTGAAGAAGGAACTCCCGCCTTTAGCTTGCCGAATCAGGTGCCTCAGTCGGTGATGGACGATCGTCGGGATGCGTTGATGACGGTTCAGCAACCCATTTCGCTCAGGCGGAATCGGGCGCAAGTGGGTAAGGTCGTTGATGTGCTGATCGAGCAAGAAAACCCCGAAACCAATGAACTCATTGGTCGGTCGGCTCGCTTCTCTCCCGATGTCGATGGTCTGGTCTACGTTCGGGGCAGTGCAACGTTGGGATCGCTTGTGCCAGTCGCGATCGCTGATGCCGATGTGTACGACCTTTATGGTCATGTTGCCACAGCGGCTGATCTTCTGCCCAGGCAGCCGTTAGCTGTTCCTTGAGTCTTTGGCTTCAGGCTGAATGCATCTGGCATTGCATGCTTGTCACAGTCAGTTTTTTGCAAACAAACACGGTTCGTCTTTATTAATCTAGTTAACTAGGAGATTCAATGACCCTTTCTTTCAATAGCCTTGGTCTTTCCGAAGCCCGCATTCGCCACCTGGAATCAATGGAATTTACAGTTCCAACTGCTATCCAGGCACAGGCGATCCCCCATCTTCTCTGCGGGCGCGATGTGGTGGGACAAGCTCAAACAGGTACTGGTAAAACTGCTGCCTTTGCGCTGCCCATTCTCGATCGCATTGATGTCAAGCTACCAGCCGTGCAGGCGCTGATCTTGACCCCTACACGCGAACTAGCCATGCAGGTTGGTCAAGCCGTACGTGGGTTTATCGACGATCGTCGCTTGAAAGTAGTCACCATTTACGGTGGACAGGCGATCGACCAGCAAATTTCTCGCCTTGAACGCGGCGCTCAAATCGTCGTTGGCACCCCCGGACGTGTGCTAGACCTCCTTAGCCGTGGCGACCTGAAGCTGAACCAGTTGACCTGGATGGTGCTGGATGAAGCGGATGAAATGCTCAATATGGGCTTCATCCAAGATGTCGAAAAAATTCTTAGTCAGGCACCGATCGAGCGTCAAACGGCGTTCTTCTCAGCCACGATGGAACCCTCGGTACGCAAGCTGGTAACGAAGTTCTTGCGATCGCCCATCACGGTCACGATCGAACAGCCTAAAACGGCACCGACTCGCATTAATCAAGTCGCTTACATGATCCCCCGTGGTTGGACGAAGGCACGCGCCCTCCAGCCCATTCTGGAACTAGAAGATCCCGAAGCAGCGCTGATCTTTGTTCGCACCCGTAAGGCGGCGGCAGAACTCACCAGCCAGCTTCAGGCAGCGGGACACAGCGTTGATGAATATCATGGTGATCTCAGCCAATCTCAACGGGAACGTCTCCTGCTCCGGTTCCGCCAGCGTCAAGTGCGCTGGGTTGTAGCGACTGACATTGCTGCTCGTGGTATCCACGTTGATGACCTGACCCACGTCATTAACTACGACTTACCCGATAGCGTGGAGAACTACGTTCACCGTATCGGTCGTACCGGTCGAGCAGGCAAAGAAGGTACGGCGATTTCCCTGGTGCATTCCCTCGATCGCCGCAAGCTGCGTGATATCGAGTTCCATATGCGTCAACGGTTGGAAATTGTCTCAATCCCAACTCGCGCTCAGATTGAAGCCCGTCAACTGGAAAAACTCCAGGGTCAAATTCGGGAAGCACTGGTAGGCGAACGGATGGCATCCTTCTTGCCGATCGTGGCGCAACTGGCAGAAGAGTATGAACCCCACGCCATTGCCGCCGCAGCATTGCAAATGGCGTATGATCAGACCCGTCCGACCTGGATGCGGTCTAACAACCAGGATCATGCAGAAGAGACATTCCATAGCGGTGGCGGCAACAGTGGACATGGCGGCAATGGCGGCGGTTCTGCCAAGCCCAAGCCCGTCAAACGCGGTAGAAGTGTTGGCAACTCTGAGAATCAGGTCTCGCCATCCCTCGATCGCTAGTCTCAAGTAGTAGAAAGATCCCCGACTTCTAAGCTCAGTCTTGATTGTTGGCTGAACTTTAAGAAGTCGGGGGTCTAGCAGAATAATGCATAAGTGATGGGGTGGGCGTTGCTCACCCTATTTTGTTGTCTCTGAGCCATTTTTATAGTGCTTTCAACCGATCTTCTTGCGTTTTATCGCCGGGTAAGCCAGCAGCCTTTAACGGTTGTAGACGTGGAGACAACCGGGCATCGTGCCTCTGGTGGGTGCCGCGTGATTGAAATATCCGTTTTGCAGGCAACCCTGGCAGACGGCATTCAGCAGCAGCAGACTCATCTGGTGAACCCACAGGTGCGCGTACCCGAAATGATTACCCGCTTTACGGGGATCGATCAGGCAATGGTCGATCAAGCGCCACTGGCGGAAGAAGTCTGGCATCAGTATGTGACGCTGCTGCAAACGGGCGTGCTGACCGCGCACAATCTAGCCTTTGACTATGCTTTTTTGCGTGCCGAGTTTGATTACTTGAAGATCGTTTTTTCACGATCGCCGGAAGACCAGCTTTGTACCGTGATCCTTGCCCGCCTCATGCTGCCCAATCTACCATCCCGCAGCTTGCCCAATCTGGTACAACACTTTAAGTTTCCAGTAGGTCATTCGCATCGCGCCGAAGCCGATACGATCGCCTGTTGGCTACTGGCAGAGCGTCTCTTAACAGAATTGCAAAACGAGCCAGACGAAGCTTTACTGCCGCGTTTTGCCCAGCAATGGTTGCCCCTAGGCGATGCCGCCACCATTTTTGGCTGTTCGGGAAAACAGGCGCGATCGCGCCTCGAAAAAGCAGGTGTGTCGCCCCGGTTAGTTGGTCGTCATAAAACGCCGATGTACCAACGCGGCACAGTGGAGCGTGTCTTTTTAGAACAAGCAGAGCCAACGCAGCTTTCGTGGCTGTGAGGGAGCACTGTTCGTTTTTGGTGACTGGTTTTTAGACTGATAGAGAGATTTGAGGATCTGGATGCGTGGTGTAGCAGTTGCAGAGAAAGTTAGGACAGATTAGCGTTCCCAGGTCTGCTTCTGGTCAGGGTTCTACTTCATCCTTTAGCCTTTTGCCTTCATCCTTTAGCCTTTTGCTATGAGCGGAGCGATCGCCTGGTAAGCCAAAAAAAATGGTGAGAGGGATCGCTCTCACCATAATGTGACTCATAGTGCAGTCAGTCCGTTAATGCTTCAACGAAACTAATCGCATACAGACCAGGAGACGCTTGAACAACCGCCGTTAGATGGTGGTGTTGCTGTTCACTGTGAGAGTCAAGTCGGAATCGGGGTTGACCACGATCACTTGGCTGTTTGCGGTGCGATCAAGCACCCCGCCCAACGTTGCACCAGCCGCAGCGCCAGTGATGACTTTTTGCGGCGTAATCGTGCGATTGCCTGTGAGACCCGAAACGCCGACACCTAACGCAGCACCGATCGCAGCATCACGAATGGTGCTGCCAAGATTCCGATTCTGGTTTGCGCCTACAGCAGACCCTAAAACAGTACCCAAGACTGTAGTCTGACCCGAAATCACCTTATCGCCTGACAAGGCTTGAATGGCAGCAGACGCAACCGAACCCAACGCTGCACCACCAAGAATGGTGCCAAAATTGGGATCACGCACATCGCGGGTTTCTGTAATCACCGTAGAGGAGGCGTTCAGAGCAATTTGCTGACCATTGATAACAACCTGATTAGCAACAAACTGTGACCCACCTTGAGCAGGTTGCATTTGACCAATCACCTGGCTACCAGCAGGAATGACAACTACGCCCTGACTATTCCGCACGTCTTGAGCAACCGTTAAGGCAAGCGGTGCAGTTTCGTTCGGTGCAACGATGATGCGCTGTGCGGCGGCATAGCGTGTAGCGATCGTAGTGCCAGCCAAAACTTGATTACCTTGAGGCTGATTATTTTGAGACGTTGCTGTACCCGCAATGTATTGGCTGGAGATAGTAGCAGCGGTTTGTCCTGTTTCTGTCAGCGCTTGGCAGAGAAAAGCAGAGACTTCGGCACGGCTGGCAAGCTGATTCGGATTCAACGTGCTGACGTTGGGATAGTTCACCACAAGGCGCTTTTCAGTAGCCGCCGCAATGCTTGCTTGGGCATAGGCAGGAATGGCGGCCGCATCAGAGAAGCTAGTGCCCAAGGTGTTAGAAACTGTCTGCGTCGGCGTGTAATTGAGTCCGCTGGCTAGCGCTACAAGAACCTGAACGCGGGGAATATTTTGCGTTGGGTTAAAGACGTTGCCAGGATAGCCAGACAAAAAGCCCGTTTGAGTGGTGCTGCTGATGGCGTTGTATGCCCAGTAGTTAGAAGCGACATCAACAAATTGAACCGCCGTGCGCGATCGGGTTGCATTCGGAAATGCCTTGCCAAGCATCGACGCAAATTCAGCGCGAGTCACTGGCGAACTGGGTCGAAAAGAGCCGTCTGGATACCCACTGATGATGCCTTGCTGAGTCAGTGAGGAAATACACGACTGTGCCCAATTGCCCTGCACATCAGGAAAGCTAGCTTGAGCAGACGCAGGAGCCGCCAGCAATAGAGGCGCTAAAGCACTGGTCGTGGTTGCCAGGGCTGCGACAAGAGCAGATATAGAACGAACTTTCGGCGAATAAAGCATAACTGTAATTACCACAACAACTATCTACTACGATGCCCAGAAGTGAGCAGTGTTCCTCAAACCAGGTATCGTAGATGGCAGTATTGCGACTGGCACAAAGGCTAAAGAGCGAGCGATGGAAGCGGTCTGAAGGGCAAGATGCCTTTTGTTGCTACGGTTGAGCCGCTTGCCTGCCACCCTAAACAACGAACCCACGATCGCCAGCAATTTCTAACTAATCGGTTTGAAGCGCTACATTGACACGGCGATCGACTACAGTACTATCAAGCAATTAACTCTGCATGTAGAGATAAAAAACGAAACGAACGGCTCGGTAGTCGTCTGGACGGCTCTAGCAATGTTCAACGTCATAGGTGTTTAGCGTCGTCGGAGCTTACCATGCTAGTTCCCTAAGCAGCCTCTCGCTTCAGCCAGCCCCAACCAGAACGATCGTTGGCTGACAAAAACAGTTGGAGTAGAGTCAACGTACTTTGTTTTTGCTGACGAGGCTGTGGGGGCTGTTTGCTATCCTTTCTAGCGATCGCCTCATCGTATGCATGGTTCACTCAAACGCATTCTGACTGGTGCGGGCTTTCTAAGCCTGACCCTTGTGATTGCCGTCACTGGCTATAGACTTGCAGGCTGGAGTTGGCTTGACTCCATTTATATGGTAGTCATCACTGTCTTTGGCGTGGGTTTTGGTGAAATGGGTCCGATGACCCCGCAGCTTAGAATTTTTACCATGCTTGTCATCATCGCTGGCTGCACCTCCGTAGGTTACATCTTCGGCGGTTTCTTCCAGATGATTACCGAAGGTGAAATCAACCAGGCACTGGGAGCAAGACGTATGACAAAAGAGATTAACACCCTTACACGGCACGTCATTATCTGCGGCTATGGTCGTATTGGGCAAATACTGGCGCGTCAGATGGTGGAGGCAAAGCAACCGTTTGTCATCATCGACAACAATCTGGCACGGATTGAAACGGCTGAAGCAATGGGCTTCCTTGTGCGCCTTGGCAACGCCACCGACGAGGGTATTTTAGAATCGGCAGGCATCGAACGCGCTAAAGTGCTGGCGACCGTGCTGCCAGATGACGCTGCCAATGTCTTCATTACACTGACAGCGCGGGGACTCAACCCCAGCCTCATCATTCTGTCGCGTGGCGAATATCCATCTACCGAAAAGAAACTGCGTCAAGCTGGAGCCGATCATGTCGTTTTACCCGCTGAAATTGGCGCACTGCGGATGTCACATATCATCCGGCATCCAGCCGCCCTCAGCTTTCTCGAAGAAACAGTCGATGGCAGCAGCCTTAATGAACTGCTCTCTCAGATTGATGTCCAAGTTGATGAACTGGCTGTCGTATCAGGTTCGCCGTTAATTGGCAGTAGTATCAGCACAGTGCAAGTGCGTGGCAAGGGTACGTTTATTGTGGTGGCACTCCGCCGGGTCGATGGTACTACGCTCATCAATCCCAGCCATGATGTGCATTTAGCAGACGGCGATACGGTCATTGTGATGGGGCATAAGGGCGATATCCCCAAGTTCGCGCACCATTATGCACTCAAGCGGCAGATGCGCTGGAGAGGTGAGACCGTTCGGGGGCAGGGTTGAGGGAAATTTTAAGTAGCGCTTTGCCCACGACGGTAGAGAGCTTTGAGTTTATTTGCCCACTGACAATACTTTTAGCCGTTAGCGTTTCCACCCGCGTCCCTCCATACAATATAGTGATGGCACTATTAATGACGAAACTGAAATGACTGCAACCATTACCGATCTTGCTGTAACGACGATCGATGGCAAAGAAAAGCCTCTGGCGGATTATGCAGGCAGCGTGTTGCTGATTGTCAATGTGGCATCTCGCTGTGGCTTTACACCGCAATACACGGGGCTAGAGCAGCTTTACCGCCAATATCACGCGCAAGGGTTAGAGGTACTGGCGTTTCCGTCTAATGACTACGGTGGGCAAGAACCAGGCACCAACGAAGAAATTGTGCAGTTTTGCTCTACCAAGTACGATGTAACGTTTCCGCTGTTTGACAAGGTTCATGCCAAAGGAGGGCAGCAGCACCCACTCTATGCTCGCCTCACAACAGTAGACTCTGCTGGCGATGTAGCCTGGAACTTTGAAAAGTTTCTGGTGAATAAGCAAGGTGAGGTTGTGGCGCGGTTTAAGAGTGCCGTCAAGCCGGATGCACCTGAGTTGATCAGCGCGATCGAGCGAGAATTAGCAAAATAGCCATCAGTTTGAACAAGCATTTGAAGCAGCCACGTCTAGCTCTCTCAACGCTGACGGCTGATAGCAGACCGCTGACCACTGATTAAACCTTGCCGACCAATGCATCTAACTCTACACATAGAGAACGCGGCGCATAACCCAAGCGAGTGGCTTTGGTGCTATCCAGGGATAAATCGGGAGGGCGTTTCGCTGCCATCGGTACATCCTTCTGTCGGCACGCGATGATACTTTCTGTGGGTAGTGTGAGGATAGCTGCCATCAAACAGCCAAACTCATAGCGCGACACTCGTTCTCTGCCGCCAAGGTGAAGCCGACCCTCTGCCAGCTTCAGAGCCAGCAGCAAGCCTTTCGCTGCGGTTGTGCCGCTAGTCGGTGTACGAAATTCATCCGTAAACAATTTGAGGTCTTGACCCGATCGCAATGCCTGGATGAATGGCTGTATAAAGCTGCTAGCAGTCGGTGGCACCGCGCCAAACATTAACGGCATTCGACAAACGGCAGTTTTGGGGTAGCGCTCAAGCATTTCCACCTCGGCAAGGGCTTTTTGCTCGCCATAGCGGTTAATGGGCGAAACGCGATCGTCCTCTCGATACGGTGCCTGCAACCCATCAAACACCATCTCGCTGGAGGCAAACGCGCAAGGCACATCGAGATCGGCGCAAAGAGCAGCAATCTCCGCAGCAGCCGTGACATTTAACCGATAGGAAGCGTCGGGTTGAGCCTCGCAACGGTTGGGACTTGACTCTGCCGCCAGATGAACGACCGCATCGGGCTGCACCGTTTGAAAGAGTTGTTTCAGTGCTTTAAAGTCAGTCAGGTCGATCGCCAACATCGTCGTGCCAGGAATGGCGATCGCCTTTGCAAAAGAAGTCCCGTAAACCTCCCAATCAGCCGCAGCAATCTGACAAAGGTTCCAACCAAGAAAGCCGCTGGCTCCAGTAACAAGAAGTTTTTGCATACGTGCTTATGCCAGTGTAGAAAGCGCAGTGTGATTGCACTCACTGCCATTGGATGCCCTTATCCTAAAGCAAAGAGAGTCTGGACTGATACCGACTCAGCCTTACTCAGACAATGGTTTTTTGAAGGATGCAGCAACGATGCACGACTGGTGGCAAGCAACCTTTCCAAAGGGACGGCAAACCGTAACCATTCAGGATGCCAGCGATCGCCCCGTTGCCATTGCCTATGGCGAAAAAGGAACTGGCAAGCCACTCGTCTTTGTTCATGGGGTGGCTAGCTGGAGCTATTGCTGGCACGCCAATATTGCAACGCTGGCGCAGCACTTTCGGGTGCTTTGTTTTGATGCTAAAGGCAGTGGTTTTTCTGACAAGCCGCTGCAACCTGAGCAGGCAAACCACAAAGTAGTAGAGCTAGAGCGCATCCTCCAGGCACTATGTGATGAACCCGCCGTCATTGTTGCCGAATCCCTAGGAGCACTGGTCGCTCTTGCTGCTGTACAGGCGTATCCAGAATTGTGCGATCGACTGGTGCTGCTCAATGTACCGATTTTTCCAAAAGAATTACCCAACTGGGGGATGCGTCTCCTTGCAGAGATGCCGCTGGGCTTTGTAGAGCTGGCAGACCAGTTGCGTCTCACAAAGTTACTTGATCCGGTGATTCGCCAGGTTGTCTACGCCCTGCGCGAGGAAGTCATTGCCGATCCCTCTCATGCCACGATCGAGGACGTTTACTGGAGTACCTATCCACAAATCGAGTTCCCTGGCACGCTGACCAAACTAGCAGAAGAATTCCAGCTTGCCGCTCGCGAAATTAAGCGACTGGAACAGGGGCAACCCAACCTCATCAGTTCTGTGCAAGAGAATTTATCGCAAGTGACCTGCCCGACGTTAATTTTGTGGGCAGACCAGGATCGCTGGTTTCCGCTTAGCGATGGTGAGCAATTGCGCGATCGCCTGCCCCATGCCACACTCCGGATCATTCCCAACTGTGGACACTACGCAGCAGGCGGGCAACCTGAGTTTGTCAACGCTGCCATTCTCTCCTTTCTGCACAGCGAATCTGACCCACATGGCTTAAAACGGTAGACAGCAAACGCCCAAATTACGATCCCCTTACCTGCGGCTCTTATCAAGGGGAATTGCGGAAGATCAAGCGTGGGAATCAGTAGCCAGCATTTTTGCCTTGGCATCATTTGTAAAAGCAAACAGTGTTTGAATTAAACGCTCTTGATGCGCCAGCGCGTTCCGGAGCCACCGGTTCTACCGGGTCCCCCGTTGTCGGGCGGCTCATAAGCATCCAGACCTGGAGGAATGCTTTGCAGCGCTGTCGTTACAGAAAGAATTGATACAGAGCACCTAGAACACTGGGCTGTGGACGATCGCACAAGGACAGCCGGATCGGCAGGAGCGGTACGACTAGGAGCCGCTAACCAGCCGAGTGCGATCGTTGTGCTGAGTACAGCGATGATCACACCTGTAGGCGGGATCATCCAGTGCTTCAGTCGATACAAGGTTTTCATAAAAACAAGCAGCTTTGCCGCTATGTTATGGCAGGAACTTAAACATAAAGCCGTTCACAAGGGCTTGATTCATTTAACCAGCGTGCTGTCCACTAAAGTTGCCAAAAGTGGAAGGAGCTAAAAACAGCGCCACTTATCACTCTAGAAAGGGTCAAGCTTGACAAACGTGAGATGCGATCCCGTGCTTTCAGTCGAACGATCCCCAGCCTTTAAGCCATGCGATGCGATCGTGTGACTGATCCTGTATCCAGTTATACAGTCAGCGCTGTTTCCATCAGACAGTAGTTACTAGTATTTCTAACAGTTCCTTGTATCAACTTCACCTGATCTTGCAACAAATATTCCTAATTATGTAGACCAGCAAAAGCAGTAACGTGGTTTGCTGCCTATCGGTCAGTAGTTATTCTAGACAGGGGTGTATCCGTCGATCGAGGGCTTGACGCTCACTGATCCCTCTGCTACGTTCAAGTAAGTATTAATTTAAGTTTTCAGCCACGCAGGCAAATGAGCAGCAGCACCTTTTTCTTTTATGTTTGGTATCCATCGGTTCACCTGGAGTGACTACCGTTCGAGCCGAACGTGTCCAGGTGAACCGCAGAGTCAACTCTGCGGTTTTTTCGTTTTAAGGTGTCACCAGAATCAGGTTTGTTGTCGAGCGAAGAGGACGGAAAGAACAATGGCAGCGCTAATGAGTTGGTTTTACGGCTTTTACTTTTGGACCAGGCACTGTTCCGGGTAAAGTCTGTTGCGCCTTCGTTCGTACAGCCCGGAACCCAGAGGTTCCGGGCTTTTTGTTTGCATAAGTGCAAAGCACACCCGTCAAAATACACAAGCAAGGAGTCAGTTCATGTTGGATGCCCGGTTAGTCACAAAGTCTCATCCCGACCATCGCACCGTTATTCAGTTGTCTGAACAGGTGGCGATCGGTGGCAGCAATGTCGTCATCATTGGCGGTCCCTGTACGGTAGAGAGTGCCGAGCAAATGGAGCAAGTTGCCAGCCAGCTTTCAGTTGCTCCCATTCATGCCCTGCGGGGAGGCGTGTACAAACCACGCACCTCCCCGTATGCGTTTCAGGGGATGGGCGTGGACGGGCTGCGCATCCTGGCAGAAGCACGATCGCGCTACGGACTGCCTGTAGTAACAGAGGTCATGTCGATCGCCCAGATTGCTCCTATTGCTGCCTATGCCGATATGCTGCAAATTGGCAGCCGCAATATGCAAAACTTCGAGTTGTTAAAGGCGTTGGGGCAGGCAAGCAAGCCGATCCTGCTGAAGCGGGGACTCTCAGCAACCATTGAAGAATTTGTGATGGCAGCGGAATATATCATGGCGCATGGCAACCCCAATGTGGTGTTGTGCGAACGTGGCATCCGTAGCTTCGACACCTACACTCGTAATGTGCTGGATCTAGGTGCGGTGGTTGCACTCCGTCAGTTAACTCATTTGCCCGTCATCGTAGACCCCAGCCACGCCGCTGGTAAACGTGAACTGATTGCTGACCTGGCACGAGCTGCTGTTGCCTGCGGAGCCGATGGTCTCATTATTGAATGCCATCCTGAGCCTGAGAGGTCTGTATCAGACGCACGTCAGGCGCTTTCGTTAGAGGCAATGGTGTCTCTAGTGCAAAGTTTGGAGCCGATCGCCCACGCGATCGGACGCACCTTGAGCAAAGACAGCGTTGCAGACTCCAAGCAGTTGGTTACAGCTTGAACAGGACGCTTGAGCAGTGAAGCGCTTTGAAGTGCGGCGATCGTGGCATCAGTCAGCAAAGCCATTTGGTCTTTATACCGTTTGTTTGATGACCGCAGGCGCGATCGCACCGTTCGTCATTACCGACACTGCTCACTAACACTGCTGCTTGCTACCATCGGCTTGACCTAAGCCTATAGGGGAGAGCCAAAAAGGTGTAGGGTAAGAACAAAACTTTATCGCTTTTATTCTGTATGTATTCCTTTCCCGAACCACCATACGTACTGCTAGTAGCTGGGCTTTTTTTTAGCCTGGTTTCTGGAGCCGCCTTCGAGTCGATTTTGAAAAAAGCGGTGCAAGATTGGTCTAAAAATCGATCGACCCGTACGTTAGCAACCCTGCAAGGCTTTCAGCTCTTTTTGCCCTTTGTGGGCATTGCTCTAGGCATTTGTTTGTTTTTGTCGTCTGGGATGGAAGTCTTTGGTTTTACTACTCAACTGTCTTACGCGATCGCACTACCGCTTACGATCCTTATTGGCTGGCTCATCTGGTCACAACTGGGCAAGATCTTGATACAGCTAGAGCAAGGTGGATCTCAAGCATTAGACCTTGACTCCTGGGGCTAAAGCTTCAAAAACTTTCTTCATCACTAAAAAAAGCCTCCTGACTGACGGGTTCAGGAGGCTTTATTTATTGTTTTAATGCCGCGGTAAAACTAATGAACGAAAAACAGCCAAATTTTATGCTTGTCGTGAGTAGTACTCAACCACCAGCAGTTCGTTGATTTGGAGGGCTACCCACTCGCGATCGATAACGCTGTTTACCTTACCAACGAGCTTGTTTTTGTCAAACTCTAGATGGCTTGGTAGATTAGCCAAACCAGGGTATTGCAAGTTGGTTTCAACGATTTTGCGCGAACGATCTTGATCTTTCACACCAATGACTTCGCCAGGGCGACATTGGTAGCTGGGAATATCGACAACCCGACCGTTGACGGTAACGTGCCCGTGGTTCACCAGTTGACGCGCACCAGGGATGGTCGGAGCCATGCCCAGGCGAAAAATGGTGTTATCCAAACGCATTTCCAACAGTTGCAGCAAAGTTTGCCCTGTGGAACCAGCAGCTCGACGCGCTTTTCGCACGTAGCGCAGCAGTTGCCGTTCGGTGATCCCGTAGTTGAAGCGGAGCTTTTGTTTTTCTTCCAACCGAACCGCATACTCAGAACGCTTTTTGCGGTTTTGACCATGCTGACCGGGTGGGTATGCACGTCTGGGTGCTTTGCGAGTCAACCCAGGCAGATCTCCCAGCCGACGCACAATCCGCAGTCGTGGACCTCGATATCGCGACATCTATCTAACTTCCTCTAATTCGTCTAAAAGTTTTAGCCAGAACATCTAGTATATGCTCTGACGATTCCAACTTTAAAGAAAAATGTTGCGTTTTTTTGAGCGTTGCCTAACAATTAGGCAAATTTTTGGGTTTTGGAGGACTTGATGCGATCGAGTAAAAGTTGTGACACTTCAGTCGCAAAGAGGGTTGCAAGCACTGCATCATCAATTTCACCGAGAGACGGAATGAAGTTTGGCAGGAAGTCGAGTGGGCTAAGGATATAGATTGCCGTAGCAGCCATGATCCACCAGCGGTATTTAGGATTAGCAATGAGTTGGCAATACCAGTTGTAAAGGGAGCGGAG
>JBGTJW010000147.1:0-3964 GCA_041744955.1 Stenomitos sp.
TATTTGTCATCACAAAAGCCTGCTTATCTAGCAGAAGGAAAGCTACTGTTTAAGAAGACAAGTACTACCTCTTCCCTAACAGGTTTAGGCAGAGAAATAGGACAGTTGGATTCCTTGCAGGAACAAAGTAGCCCTCTGAATACAGAGGCAGAGATTATTCGTTCTGGTCCGCTCGCCCATAGAACTATTAGTAAACTGAATTTAAAAGATCAAAGCGGTACTCCCCTACAACCTAAACAACTTCTGGGACAACTCAATGTCAGTACCATCCCGGGAACGGATGTGCTGCAGATTTCCTACAAGGATATAGACCCTAAAAAAGCCACAGCGATTGTCAATACGCTGATGAATGTCTATCTACAGAACAACGTATTTTCCAACCGAGCCGAAGCTGTAGCTGCCCGGCAGTTCATTGAAAAACAGTTGCCTAAAGCCGAAGCCAGTGTGCGTCAAACAGCGTTGGCTTTACGCTCTTTCAAAGAGGAGAACAAAGTTATCGCCCTAGAAGAAGAAGCAAGCTCGGCAGTGCAGGTTATTGCAGACCTACAAAAACAAATTAATGCAACTCAGACTGGACTTGCAGATGCTAAAGCACAGTCTACCATGCTTAGGAACGAGCTAGGGATGGATTTACAGGAGGCAGGGGTTGTAACTTCGATTAGCCAATCTCCTGGAGTACAGGAGTTACTCAAAGAAGTCCAACAGGTAGAATCTCAATTAGCTATCGAACGGAGCCGCTTTCAGGAAGATCATCCTACAATAGTCTCCCTAAAAAGTAAGAAAGCAGATTTGGAGCGCTTATTACAAGAGCGAGTCAAACAGGTTGTTGGAGATAAGACACAACAGTCCGGTGCTAATTTGCAGATTAGCCAGTTTAAACAAAACCTCACTGAAGAGTTTGTTAGATCAGAAGCAAGACGCCTAGGTTTGACTAGTCAAGTTGATGCTTTAGCGAACTTGCAAGCTGCTTATAGGCAACGAATAAATGTTTTGCCTAGCCTGGAGCAAAAACAGCGCGAACTAGAACGTCAACTCGAAGCTTCACAATCTACCTATTCACTTTTGCGGCAGAAGTTCGAGGAGATTCGGATAGCAGAAAATCAGAACGTAGGTAACGTCCGCATTATTTCATCTGCCCAGGTTCCTGACGATTCTGTTGGTTCTCGTCAGCTTTCATACCTGACTGCAGCTCTACTAGCTAGCCTGGCTTCCGTAGCTACTGTCTATGTTTTAGAAGCCACAGATAAATCTATCAGAACCGTCGATCAGGCAAGGAACCTGTTTGGATTTCCCTTACTGGGGTTGATTCCTTCCTTTAAGAAGTCTAAAAAAATTACCATTGACGATGGAGATTTAGAGCGGTCTACTCCAGAGATTGTTGTTAGAGATTCGCCTCGCTCTCCCTTCAGCGCAGCTTACCGGATGCTTCAAGCCAACCTGAAGTTTCTGAATTACGATAAACAGCTAAAGGTTATTGTGGTGACTAGTTCCGTACCTCAAGAGGGTAAATCAACGGTGTCTGCCAATTTAGCTGCAGCCATGGCTCAGTTAGGGCGTAAGGTCCTGCTAGTGGATGCGGATATGCACCGTCCCTTTCAGCATCGAATCTGGGATCTGACCAATCAGCTAGGATTAAGCAATCTCATCGTCAAAGAGACTGAACTCAAGACAGCAATTAAAGAAGTAATGGTTAATTTGGATGTCCTTACTTCTGGGGTAATACCTCCAAACCCGATGGCTCTCCTTGATTCCCAGCGGATGGCTTCATTGATTGAGCTTTTTTCAACCAAATACGACTATACGATCATCGACACTCCTTCCTTGAGCGTTGATGCTGATGCTCCAGTTCTGGGCAAAATGGCTGATGGTGTTTTGTTAGTAGTCCGACCTGGATTAGTCGATTCTGTTAGTGCGGCTCTTGCTAAAGAATTTTTGGAGCAATCAGGTCAGAATGTTTTGGGTCAGGTGATCAATGGAGTTATTACTGAGAATGAGCCATACAGCTACTACTATTTCTCCAAGGAATATTATGCTGAAGAAAGTGCGACTACATCTGCAAAGTCTTCAATATAGCCGAAGTGCGAAAAATAAACGCTTCAGTGGATTTGGACAGCGCCACAGTGAATTTCAACGATCGCCTGAATTACTCGCTCTAGCTCTTCGGTCGTCAGATTAGAGCCAGAGGTCAATCAAAGACAATGCTCAAATAAATCTTCTGCGACTTCACCCACAATACATTCACAATCAGTAAATACAGGCTGTAGGTGCAGGGGCTTCCAAACAGGACGAGCTTCAATTTGTTGTCTGGCAAGTGCAATGCGGACTTGTTCTCGATCCGCACCAAAGGCAGCAGGGTTAATTGTGAGGCAGGTCAACCAGCGAGTAGCACGTCCAAACGCAGCTTCAGGCATGAATTCTATTCCTGGCAGGTTTCCCAAGGCTTGTTGGTAAACTTCAAAGTTACGTCGTCTGGCTGCCACTCGTTCGCTCAGAACGCGCAACTGACCGCGACCAATTCCAGCCAAAACGTTGCTAAGACGATAGTTGTAGCCAATTTCTGAGTGCTGATAATGCGGAGCTGGATCTCGTGCTTGTGTTGCCAGGAAACGGGCTTTGCTTACTAAGTCTGGGTCGTCCGAGACTAACATACCCCCACCAGAAGTGGTGATGATTTTATTGCCATTGAACGAGTAAATGCTAATTCGTCCAAAAATACCAGGCGATCGCCCTTTATAAGTCGCTCCTAGGCATTCCGCAGCATCTTCGATTAACGGCACTTCATAGCGATCGCAAGCTTCTAGAATCGGCTCGATATCGGCGCTTTGACCGTAGAGATGTACAAGAATAACGGCTTTGGGCAATTTACCAAGTCGAGCGCGGCGATCTAGGGTTTCCCGCAACAAGTCAGGATTTATGTTCCACGAGGTGCGATCGCTGTCGATAAACACTGGTTTTGCCCCTAAGTAGGTAATTGGGCTAGCTGTAGCAATAAAGGTGAGTGTGGAGCAAAAAACTTCATCCCCAGACTCAACGCCAACTAGTTGTAGAGCCAAATGCAGAGCCGCTGTGCCTGAACTAACAGCAGCAGCGTGTCCAGCACCAATTAATTGACAAAATTCTTGCTCGAAAGCGTCTATATGGGGACCTACAGGGGCAATCCAGTTTGTGTCAAAGGCTTCTTTGACGAACTCTAGCTCTTGCTTCCCCATATGAGGGGTTGAGAGGAGGATTGGTTTGATCATTTTATATAGAGGTAACTGGTGCCTAGTAAAGCTCGCTTCAAAGATTCTTCCTTAATTACTAATGCCTAATTCCCTAAATAGTAAAATTACAAACATTTTATTTATAAAATTTATAGACTTTATAAAGGAGTGATTCGTTACGGGGTTAGGGGTGAGGGGTGAGTAGTAAGAATTAGGCACTAGCCTCGCCCCTTGAGGGAGACATCTTTTTTTGATGAGTTGGTTTATGTCCAAAAGAGAGTGAATTGTTTGATTTTAACTCCTCATTGCGTGCTAGATGCTCCTTGACGACTATCTGGTGCTGGCGCGAAATGCGGAAAACATCTGGAGCAGAAGTCATATCTTGACACATATTGATATTGATTCGGCGAGATTTCAAAGAATGCCCTAGCAGGACGAGCTAACTCTTACTCTCTATGAAGTTACATAAATGAGTCAACATCTTTGCGAACTAACATTTGAGCCTGCCACCCTGGTTAAACTACTGCGCTGGAGAGCGCAACAGCCGCCAGAAAAGCAGGCATATACATTTCTAATTGATGGCAAAGTAGAAGGAGCGAATCTAACATATGTAGCACTCGATGCCAAAGCCCGTGCGATAGGCGCATCCCTCCAACAACATCAAGCAAGAGGGGAGCGAGCCTTATTACTATATCCACAAGGGTTAGAAGTCATAGCAGCATTTTGTGGAAGCCTGTACGCAGGAGTAATAGCCATTCCAG
>JBGTJW010000148.1:0-11751 GCA_041744955.1 Stenomitos sp.
ATGCCGCCGTTAGGGGTAAATTTAAACGCATTGGAAAGCAGGTTAAGCAAAATTCGCTGTACTTTTGCGGCATCAATTTGAGCCGGCAACGCTTCTGGTGCATCAATACTAAAGGCAATGTTCTTTTCTTGTGCCAAGCCATCAAAGTTTGCAGCAGTAAGGCGCACCAGTTGAGCCAGGTCAACGGGCGTGGAGTGCAGCGCCATCTTGCCTGCCTCCAGCTTAGAGACATCAAGGAGATCATTGACTTGCTTGAGTAATAAGCGCACGTTGCGATCGACAATTTTCAAATCGCGCTGGTGTTCCTGTCTCAGTGCCCCATGTTTGAGCAGCTTCTCAACGGGTCCCATAATCAGGGCAAGGGGCGTTCGGAGTTCGTGACTGACGTTAGCAAAGAAGTGCGTCTTGAGTTGGTCAACCTCCTTGAGTTGATCGTTTATTGCCTCTAGCTGATGGTTAGCCGCTTCTAAGTGCGATCGCCGTTCTTCTGAAAGCTTGGCAGACTCGACCAGGGCTAACGCTTGAGGAACGAGAAAGGGAAGGATAAGGGCTGTCGTGACAGAGGCGATCGCCGTAATCACCTTTAAAACTCCCGAAAGCCAGTAAGTCGGATGCCATAACGTCCACACATCCATGAAGTGGGTACTGGCACAAGCAGTAATGAAGGAACCAAACGCCAAAAACATCCAGTGAAAGGGAATTTCTCGGCGAGTCTTGTAAACCAGGTAAGCCAGGGTTACTGAAATGGCGATGTAGGCAAGGGCAATAAACGAGTCTGAAAGGACATGTAGCCATACCAGTCCGGGCTTCCACAAATAGCAATGCCCATGAGGAATAAACCCGTTCACTGCTAAGAGGGCGTTCCACCATCCCGGAAAGACCAGCAGGAGTAGAAGGGCAACAATGAACACTGTTGCACCGTAACTCAGGGTATTTCGATTAATGCTTATCATCAGTTTTAAACTTACGAGACCCGTCTCTTACTTATTCTGTAATTATTTTTACTTTCAAGCCCATCGCTCAGCTTTACGCTTCACAAAGACTAAATAAAGAAAATATTGCCGTAGAAATACGTATCTACTGTAATTTTGAAGCTCTTGATGGAGCGATAACAGAGCTTTCCTATAACTTAATGTTATCCGTAAATATCGCTTTAAAGACCTTATACATAGTCATCTGCCATAGGTCTATCTATTGGTAGAGAGTCAGACGTTCGCTTTTCAGGTAAAGCAGGAAGCGTTCAACGTCAATGGGGATTAAAGGCGATCGCTCTGACTCGATCGCGATTCTGCGTTTAACGATGGAACGTTCTTTGCAACACAACAGGTGGTTCGCAGTAGGGTGCAGCAAGGGAACGGACGAGCGATCGTAACTATCGGTTCTCTGTAGGCACATCAGGCGATCGCCGCTATGCCCCCTTCTGCCTCGTTGGAGGAGGTTGAGGTTGAAGTTTTGCAGCGTGTTTTACAGCGCTGGCTGGCTGCCATTGATCAGCAAACCGATGCAGTGAGCGGCTGACTACCGAACACAGCTCTCTGCTTGGCGGTAGATTGTTTAGCTGTCTTCAATCTTGGACGAAAAACTGCTACCTAAAAAAGCGAAGGTATCATCATCCCAACAGGGTTCTGGCAAGAGCAACAGTAGCTTGTGTTTTACATCGGCTTCGATCGCATACATATCATCCCGCTGAAACAGTGCCGCCAGCGCTAAAAGGTCTCGTTCTCTTAGCGGTGACAGCGGATCCGCATAGCTGCCTAACGCATTACTGCCCCTCATGCTGTCGGGCAGCGGGGTTAAGGCAACCTTCAGTTGTGGTTGCCGCACGGTTTGCCGTTTTGCGACCCGCCGTAAGGCATAGAGTCCATCCAGATCAGTTTCTGGCAGGTTCACATTTCTCAGTGAAGCACTTTGACGGTGGGGCGACTGCACCAGGGGCGAAGGCTGCACAACCGATCGGCTGACTGGCATCTCAGAACGATCGCCCGACAGGCGTTTTGAGGCGATCGTTGCCGTTGAAGCGATCGGTACGTCTGGATCACGCTCCAGTCTGCTTTGATAGCCTGCGGTTAAGCCAGTCGGCACTTGAGAACGTTCAATAGGCACAGAAGCGCTATCGTCCTCTGGTGAAAGAAACAGCATGGTAAGCACCAAAAAAACTCTGCCGTTGCGACAACTAAAAAAGCGATCGCTACCCCCCGTCCAAAGACAGAACGCACGACAAGAGCAATTACAGAAAGCAACGTAATTTCCAGTAGATGCGCTGATTTCACGTAACAAACCAAGCATTTAAGCCTTCACGCCCAGTGAAAGCTAACGTACTCATCCGGCAAACATCGCCAATGCACCAAAACCCCAGTCTGGCAGTTTTCCACCCCAGCAACCAGCAACCTTACTACTCTGTAATCATGACTTTAACGAACACCACTACAGTCGAGCTAAGATCGTTTAAGTGCTGATAGAGACTGCCATCACTCTTTTAACTATAGCGGTTATCAATTGTATGCACTACACCTCATAGCACTGTAGACCCAACGTCAAGATTCGCTGCCTGAGCCATAAACGAAGACTTTTTAAACGCTATGGATGGCTGAAAGCTCGCTAAGTTTTGCACTTTTCACGCTTAAGAGGTAGGAGCAACACGGCACACACGTAGAGTAGTAGAAATATATGGCAGTAATCCAGTGATCATGCGGTTCTGTCTCAAAGATGGGCACTCTAAGGTAGAAACAGGGGTTAGCCTCTGGCAGCACTATGCCTGAGCCTGCCTTTATCGCTAGAACGCTAACAACAACTCTCGCAGAGAGTATTTACACCAAAGCGTCTACCAATAATGCTTGCCCTTCAACGGTTACTAAACTGCTTCGGTAGGATGAACGAAGATGCAGGGGCAATGCTCACAGTCGAGACAGATGCTCTGTTAATGATACTCATCCATCTGTCTAGTGCTGCACGTTCAAGCAACCATCTCAATTTGTGAGGGAACAGTGCTTTGGTCTCACACCGCCTACCTTTGGGGTTAGTTATGCTCGATTCACAATCATTAGCTGAATACTCTTCACAAGTGCTGAATGCCTCTGGCAACGCCGAGTTGGAGCAGCGCCTGGGGTTATACCGCGTCTTTTTGAAGCTTTATGAGCATCATCGCAGCTTGCTGGATGAAATCCTGGATCTAGAAAATACTGGCACAAAGTCACGTAAGCATACCACCTTACAGTATGTCCAAGGCTTGGTACAGGAGCACCAGGTTCGCATCGTCACAAATTTACTCAACGGCAAGACGCAATCGGTGCTGCAACCGCAAGACATTTGGGTGATTGGGCGCGATCGCAAAATGGCACTATCCATCCAAGACAAGCGCCTGTCTCGCCGCCACGCTGCGATTCAACATATTGCCGATCAAGGCTTTTACCTAATTGACTTCAAAAGTACAAACGGCACCTTTGTGAATGGTGAACCGGTGCAGCACTGCGTCTTGCTCAAAGATGGCGATCAAATTCGTCTGGGCAGTCTAGCGTTTACGTTCTTTATCTGTCATACACCCAAAGTGGCGGAGGCACTGCCAGATAACTTGATCAATCAGGTGAATGACGCTCGGCACACTTATAACGGCAGCATGAACGATTCAACGGTTACAGAGTCTGGGTTGCCCTTTCCCTCTGCTGACTGGGACAAACCACTAACCGCTGATGCGAAAGAGACTTCCATTTTTCTACGATCGCCAGGTTCCAGTAAGGCTCTGCCGCCAGAGCCATTACCTTACCCGATTAGCATGACCGAGCAGGCGGACATTTTAGACCGATTTATGCACCGCCCTGCACCAGATAGCCGCAACTAGCGCGTCACTGACTGTCTTTATTCCTCGTCTTCGGGCAGTTCATCATCTTCGTCGCCTACTTCAGCGGGAGCGACGGAGTTCGCCGAGACAACGGCACCAATTTCTAGCTTGTGGCGCACTTCTTCCTCAACTTTTTGGGCAACCTCAGGCTTTTCTTCCATATATTTGATGGCGTTATCGCGGCCCTGGCTAATATTTTCGCCGCCATAGCTGTACCATGCGCCTTTACGAACCAGTACGCCTGTTTCTTCAGCAAGGTCAACGAGACAGCCGATCGTAGAGATGCCTTTACCAAAAATCACGTCAAATTCAGCAATGCGGAACGGTGGCGCAACTTTATTTTTGGCAACCTTTACCTTGACCCGAATGCCAAATTCTTCTGTCCCTTTCTTCAGGGTTTGAATCCGACGGGTATCCAGGCGAACAGACGCATAGAACTTGAGCGCTTGACCGCCAGTGGTGGTTTCGGGGCTGCCGTAGGTAACACCGATCTTCTGCCGCAGTTGGTTGATGAAGATAACCGTGCAGCCAGATTTGCCCATGTTGCCCGCAATTTTTCGCAGGGCTTGGCTCATCAGGCGTGCTTGCAAGCCTACGTGAGAATCACCCATTTCACCTTCAATTTCGGCGCGAGGTACCAGAGCAGCAACGGAGTCAATCACAATAATTTCGATCGCCGACGATCGCACCAGTTGATCAACGATTTCGAGTGCTGCCTCACCCGTATCGGGTTGGGAGATCAGGAGATTATCAATATCGACCCCAAGTGCCTTCGCATACACCGGGTCAAGAGCATGTTCAGCATCCACAAAGGCAGCGATCCCGCCTGCTTTTTGTACTTCTGCCAGGGCATGAAGCGCTAGCGTCGTTTTGCTTGAACTTTCGGGACCATAAATTTCAATCACCCGACCCTTGGGAAGACCGCCACCAAGAGCCAGATCCAGCGTTAGCGCTCCGGTAGAAATCGTTTCGACTCGCATTCGGGTTGCGTCACCCAAGCGCATGATGCTGCCTTTGCCAAAGTTACGCTCAATCTGAGTAAGGACGAGGTTTAAGGCTTTGTTCTTGTCAGAGTTATCAGTTTTAGTAGCCATGAGCGCCTCAGTGCGGATTTAGTAAAGCGGGAGAGCGGGAGAGAGCAAAGCCTTTAGACAACAGACTCTAGAGCGATTAACCATTACAATTTCATACACCCAACTGTAGAAGGCGAAGGGCTGTTTTCTCATCAGAGACGATCGTGTTTAAGTGAGCATTGCTATAACGGCTTGGCTGGATTGGTCGTCTGTTGAACGATGGTTGAAACATGACTCGTGCAGAGTCTATAGTCTAGGACGCGATCGGGCTTTAGAGGCATTTTATGCTAAGTGGTCAGCCATGAACTGCTTACAGACGACGATTAGTAGAGGGCGAATGTACTATCGCAGGGCATCAAGTTTGGTTAAGCTAAAAAAGATGAATGGTAAGTACGATCGTTTTACAGCCCTTTGACGATCGTGCTTCCGTTGCCAAGTCGCCATGCGAGAAAGCGCGGGTAGAACTGTATTAACGCACTAGCACGCCTTCAGATTACATACAATGACCTCCGATCTTCCTAATTTATTGATACCCGATACGGCGCTGTCGGTAGAAGGAATTACTGCCTACATCCAGGCATTACTGGAGCAAGACAACCACCTCCAACAGGTCTGGGTGACGGGGGAAGTCTCCAGCGCCACCCGCTATCGCAGTGGGTTGTTCTTTACCCTGCAAGATCCTGATGCCAAAGCCGCCATCAGTTGTGTGGTTTGGAACAGTCAGCTAGAGCGCCTAACGACGTTGCCCGTGCCAGGAGAGCAACTCATTGTGCTAGGGCGAATCCGTGTGCATCCTCAACGGGGGCAGTATCAACTGATTGTCTGGCAGGCTTTACCAGCAGGCGAAGGTCTGCGGGCATTGCGCTACCGCCAATTACGATCGCGGCTGGAAGCAGAGGGGCTTTTTGATCCAGCGCGCAAACGCCCGTTGCCAGTCCATCCCCAAACGATCGCGGTTGTGACATCACCGCAGGCAGCAGCATGGGGCGATATTCAGCGGACGTTGCGACGGCGGTATCCGGGTTTGCACGTGTTGTTTGCTCCAGCGTTAGTACAGGGTGAGCAAGCTCCAGCCTCGATCGACAATGCCATCCGGCAAGTCGGGCGAGATAATAGAGCGGATGTACTAATTCTATCACGCGGCGGCGGTGCGATCGAAGATATGGCGTGCTTCAATGATGAGCGTGTCGTCAGGGCGATCGCCGAGTGCCCCATACCAGTCATCGCTGGCATTGGACATCAGCGCGATGAGACCTTGGCAGATCTGGCAGCCGATGTTTGTGCCCACACACCTACTGCTGCCGCAGAACAAGCTGTGCCTCAATTAGCCGACCTTCAGACAGCCCATCAAGAGCGAATAGTAGCGTTGAGAGACACCATGACCGATCGCCTGCAAGCAGCACAACAGCAACAGCAACGACTCGGCGATCGCCTGTCTAAACTGCGGCTCGATCGCACGCTTCAGCAAGAGCAACAACGGCTTGATTGGATGCGTAAACGCTTGATGCAGGGCAGTGCGCTGCAAATCCAACAGGCAAACCAGCACTGTCAATCGCTCCAGCAAAAACTAGCCACCCTCGACCCAGCCGCTGTCCTCAAACGGGGTTATGCAGTAGTACGGGCAGAGGGCACGATCGTCCGTACGGCTCAGGCAGTGGCACTCGGACAAACGCTCAACCTTCAGCTCGGTCAGGGTCAAGTAACGGCTCAGGTGACAGCAGTCTCACCACAAGTGCCAGAAAATGAGTAAAAGCCCTTAAGTATAAATATACTAATGTTGTAGACTCTGCTCTAACTTATTGTGACCCTTCCTAGAGACCCTGCTGAAACCTATATGCCTCGTCAAATCGATGGCGATCGCCTGCCCGCTACAGACTCGTCATTGGCAAACTGGAACTACGAAGCAACGGTGAGGCAGATCGAAGCAATCATGGCGCAGATTGAATCAGGCGAACTAGATCTGGCAGATGTTTTCGACCAATTTGCCGTCGCTGTCAAACACTTGCGCCAATGCGAGGCATTCTTGAGTCAACGTCAGCAACAAATGGATCTGCTGATCGAAACGTTGCCGACTCATCGCAGTGAGAAGCAGGAAACTGGTACAGACGATGAATGATGAGAAAACTCAGCTAAACGGCTGAAAAATGCTGCGCCATGAAAGTGAACACTTTCCCGGTGGGTACGCTACAGCAAAAGTTTAAGGTCTGAGCAATGCTTTTATTAATGCTTTTGACAATCATGACTGGGTTCACAATGTATCAAGTGCTGCTACTCTCCCACAGACGAATTTGAGCCATTAAAAGTGAGTGGTATCGGACGGGGGCAGTTCGCCAAGAATAGTAAAGCGGACGTGGTTAATCGCTAGCTCCCCGATCGACACATCAACGCCATCATCTTGAGTAGACATGGTTTCAAACGGAATGCCCTTACCAATTTCGGCATGATACCAGGGCAAACCCATAAAGAACCGGGTGGGATAGGGACCGCGTTCAACGACATCATCCGGGTTCGACTCCATTGGTAGCCAGCCATAGCCCGGTACGTAAAACTCAATCCAGACGTGGTTATAGTCAGGCTCTAGTGGCACATGGTGCTGATCTGCCTTTGCAGGACATTTATAGCGTCCTACTGTACGACAGGCAATGCCATTGAGCCGTGCCAGTGCCAGCAGCACACCCACATATTCGCCACAGGAGCCAATGCCCCGTTCCCACACGACATCAGGTGCATCAATGTGTGGTGTGAGGCTATAAGAAAGGCGATCGTACACATAGTTGCGAATTTTCAGGATTTTTCGCAGCAGGTTTGTTTCGGTACCGATCGCCTCTTTTGCCGCTTGCTGAATCACAGGCGTATCCATTGCTAGCTCATCGTCGTCCACTAAGTAGTGGGCGTGAAAGTCAGATGGTAGGGGTGGGGCGTTGTCCACATCATCTGGTGTCAGGGCATACTTAATGCCGCGCACCTCTAGCAAAGCCTTCCAGCCAAAAATCTGCCGCTCATAAGATTTCAGCCGCTCGAACCGAAAGACTGCTACACGCTGCCCATTTTGGATCTCTTCGGTAAACGGCAGACCGATCGGCTCGATTCGCAGAATTTTTTGCCGATGGGTTTCAGTCGGTAGCGCAATCCGCCATTCTAGCTTGTGGATTTCAACCTCTTCCAGGGGCAGCAGTTCCTCAGCGTAGGACATTTCAATCAAGTAACCGTTAGAGAGCGTGTAACGATCGCGAGGATTGTGCTGGATGTAAAGCGGATGGATAAAGGTGCGATCGCGAAACGTCAGTTCTAGAGGCTCTTCCAGATTATTCGGGTTATCGCGAATGTAGGGTTCTTCACCGGCATACGACACATAGAGAATGTCGCGTCCACTCTCAGAATGCGGATAGAATGCTAGCCCTGTAGGAAACTCAAAGGGTGTGAGTACGCAAAACTGCTGCGCTCCAGTCGCTCGATCGAGGCAATAGACCGTTTGCTCCAGGCGATCGCAGACCCAAAGCTCTTCGCCCCGCACGGTCAAGTTTTCAGCCCCGACCCCTGGCATGGGAAAACGAGTGATTAACCGACGCGACTGGCGCTCAAAAATTGAGATATAGCCCTCTTTCTGGCTCGAAACATAAACCGTAGACTCCCATACCGCGACACCATCCACCGTATAGGGCATGGTGATAAACAGTTGTGGCTCAAGCTGATCCAGACTGCAAACGTAGACATTCTCGTCGCGAGCAAACCAGATACTCGTTTGCCAGACAGCCAGCCCTGTTGCACCAACAAAGTCATTGACCTGGCACGAGTTGACCATCGTCGCGTTGTCTGTCGCCGGATCAACCTTGAGCAAATAGCCCCGGATGGAATCTAGCACGAGGAGGGCATTGTCCAGCACAGCGACACCCTGAATGGCATAGGTTCCTAAGGGGCGCACTGTGCGAGACCAGGTGTCTTGTCTAGAAAGGGGCGAGGGGATCGGAAGAGAAGGGTGAGCTACCGACTGTGCGTGGCTAGTTTGCATAGGTGCAGGTTGTATTTACCATAAGACGGACTGCCGCTACTGTGATCGACATTGTTTAGAAAACAAGACAAGCAATAGCAAGCAGAGACAACTGGACGAATCAGCGGTAACAATGCTATGTCCCAATCATAAGCACTATCCTGCGGGCAATCTGTATACAGACAACTTCACAAGGGAATTATCGACGATCGGTGCCTCTTTTGGGCTTTTTAGTGTCAATTGCTAGCGGCAATAGTCTACAACAGTTGTTGATCCCTTCTTATAGCAAGTCAGACAAAGCAAAAGGGACATTCCTCTTCACCTTGCCTGAGCTTTCATTAAACTGCACAAACCACTGGACAACGGTGCTTAACCGCCATACCCAGCCTGACGCACTACGTCAGAAATTTCCTCGGCATCCTTGACATGATGCAGCGCTTTTTGAGTGCCATCCGGCTCGTCAACGACAAAATAGGTCGGGACAACGATATGATCACCCGTGATGTCAGGCGCATCAACTGCAACCTGCTGCGCTTTTTCTTCTAATGTTTTGGATTCATCAATGCGATCGCCTGGGTTCACTGTTATGGGCGCTTCGCTGTTATCCAGTATTTCTTGATGTGCCCGTTTTTGAGCGGGATCAACCTCTTCGGGGGTCATTGGTTGGTTGATGCCCGTCTCGTTGTCGTTCACCTTAGAGTCGTTATTCATGCCGGAACCTCTTTATACCTACTGCATCAACAGTAGAATGAGAGCGCAGACGGCTCATCATGCTAGCGGAGAAACCCTGGCTCTCTCGGAGGAGGTAAGTTCGGCTAGTGTAGATTGTGAAGCTTACTGCTTAAAGGTCGCTGCCTCGTCCGTTTAATCATTTTGCAAGCATGATGCAGCGAACCGAAATGACCGTCAGTAAGGTGAGCGGCTTCAATGAGCAAGCACTGCTTTGTTGCCCTTACACGTAGCAATAGATCAGCATGGTAGAGAGAAACTTCAACAGCAGTCTATCTTTGAAGCTGGGGTTCGTTGAGAAAAAAGGGATCAGTATGGACTTATTAGAGTATCAAGCAAAGGAATTGTTTCGCGAGATGGGCATTCCAGTGCTGCCGTCTCAGCGGATCGATCGCCCTAAAGATCTCAAAGGTCTGACGATTCCCTATCCAGTGGTGCTGAAGTCGCAGGTTTATATTGGTGGGCGTGGGCGAGTCGGCGGGGTGCGCTTTGTAGAAAACACGATCGATGCGGTCGCTGCCGCGCAGACTATTTTCAACCTGCCGATTATGGGCGAGTACCCCAAGGTGCTGCTAGCAGAAGCAAAGTACGATTCAGAGCGCGAGTTTTATCTGGCAGTTGTCTTAAACCGATCGATTTGTCGTCCGGTTTTATTAGGTTCGCAGCAAGGCGGCATTGACGTACAGACCGCGCTCGAGCAAATGCAGCATGTGGTCGTCGATCAAGATTTTTCGCCCTTTTATGCCCGTCGTTTAGCGCTCAAGATGGGCTTGCAGGGCGCACTCATTGAATCAGTGAGCGCCATGCTCGAAAAAATGTATCGGCTTTTTGTGCAGCATGACTTAGATCTAGTAGAGATTAATCCGCTTGGTGTGACAGCGGCTGGTGATGTGATGGCGCTAGACGGCAAAATCACTGTGAATGATGATGCACTGGCGCGGCATCCAGCCTTAACTGCTCTGATTGCGAAGTCAGACGGTAACCAGCCCAGTCATCAGAGTCGATCACCCGTCACGATCGACTCTGATGGTCAGATTGGGCTTTTGTGTAATGGGGCAGGGCTAACAATGGCGACGATGGATGCGGTGGCTCAAGCCGGCGGTAAACCAGCGATCTTTCTGAACATTGGTGGTGAAACCCAATGGGATGCATCGCCTACGACCCTGCGCGAACAGCTAGAACATGGTCTAGAACAGATGCTTCAGACGAAACAGGTGCGAGTATTATTGATCAATCTGGTTAGTGGTTTGATTCCCTGTGATGAGATTGCAGCCATTATTGCTCAAGCGTTGTTGAGCCGAGTACGAAAGCCCCGTAGCATCAGCGAGATCAGTCCCGAAGCGCTGATTGCTCACACGGTGCGCTTTCCTCAACTGGTTGTACGGCTTGTGGGACGCGATCGCGATCGTGCCCAGGCGCGTCTAGAAGCGGTGCAAATTCCGTTGGTTGAAAGCCTTAATGAAGCCGTTAAGCAGGCTGTAACGCTGTCGAAAGCGGCGGTACGTAATTCCTAAAGGCAACAGGCAGAATTAACTCAAACGCTCTAACGGCGCATAATGCTTCTGGTAGCGAAGAAAGACAACGCGCATCTCAAGGACGTAGCGCTACTCAAAACTTGTATCCCCTCACTCCTCACCCCTCACTCCTCACCCCTCACTCCTCACCCCTTACTTCCGCGTTTTCCTTGCTGAGGGATAAATCACCTGGGAAGATTACTGTACTGTTACTTGAGTAGCAGTAAAATTCGCTTTTCTCTTGCATTCTGGCTAATATTAGTTTTTTCGTGCTGCGATCGTTTCAGTGATCATTGGTTATGAATTTCTCATCAGACAGCAAAGTCTTGATACAGGGTGTTATCGAACCGTTGGGTGCCACGTATGCGCCACTCATGCGAGCGTATGGCACCAATGTCGTAGCAGGGGTTAGCCCCGGTTATGGCGGCACAGTGCAGCAAGACATTCGTGTGTTTGACATGGTCGAGCAAGCGCTGGCGATCGTGGGTCCAGTGGATTCGACCATCATTTTTGTGCAGCCGTATGCCGCACTGGATGCAGCACTAGAAGCGATCGCGGCTGGCATTCGTCAAATTGTGCTGATTACAGAAGGCATTCCGCCGCTGGATATGG
>JBGTJW010000149.1:0-29234 GCA_041744955.1 Stenomitos sp.
CCGGGTGACAGAAGAGCGTTATACGCGCGGCGAGATTACCGAGGTAGAGCGCTTCCAAAAGGTGATTGACACCTGGAACGGTGCAAGCGAAGAGCTGAAAGACGAGGTGGTACGCCACTTTAGGGCGAATAACCCCCTTAACTCAGTTTACATGATGGCATTCTCTGGCGCACGGGGAAACATCTCGCAGGTGCGGCAGTTAGTTGGTATGCGGGGCTTGATGGCAGATCCGCAGGGCGAAATTATTGACTTGCCGATTAAAACTAACTTTCGTGAAGGGCTGACCGTTACTGAGTACATCATCTCCTCCTATGGTGCGCGCAAAGGGTTGGTAGACACGGCGCTTCGTACTGCCGACTCTGGCTACCTCACCCGCCGCCTGGTCGATGTCTCTCAGGATGTGATTATTCGAGAATTAGACTGCGGCACCCAGCGCGGTATTCCGGTTCAAAGCATGATGGATGGCGATCGCGTCCTCATTCCGTTGAAAAATCGTTTGCTGGGTCGTGTTGCGGCTGAGCCAATGGTTGATCCTGAAACCGGTGAAGTCATTGTGGCTCGCAACCAGTCCATTACTGACGAAATGGCAGACCATGTTGGCAGAGCCAAGCTACAAGAAGTGATTGTGCGATCGCCCCTGACCTGCGAAGCCACACGATCAGTCTGCCAGCACTGCTATGGCTGGAGTCTGGCACACGCTCACATGGTCGATATTGGTGAAGCAGTGGGGATCATTGCGGCTCAATCCATTGGTGAACCTGGTACCCAGCTCACGATGCGAACCTTCCACACAGGTGGTGTGTTCACAGGTGAAATGGCGCGTCAAGAAAAGGCGCAGTTTGATGGCACCCTGAAATTCCCTAAAAAGCTGCGGACCCGCCCGTATCGTACTCGCCACGGTGAAGATGCCTACACGGTTGAATCGGTGGAAGCGAGTTCCAAGCTGACTCTGGAAAACAAGGACGGACGGCAGCAAACCTTCTCTGTGCTACAGGGCGCAACGCTGCTAGTTAAAGATGGTCAAAAGGTTAAAGAAGGTCAAATTTTAGCAGAAGTGCCTCTGACCGGGCGGGCGCGCAAAACGACTGAAAAAGCGGCGAAAGACGTTGCCTCCGACATGGCAGGAGAAGTCCAATTTGCCGATCTGGTGCCTGAAGAGAAAAAAGACCGTCAGGGAAACACAACCCGCATTGCACAGCGGGGCGGGCTGGTCTGGATTCGATCGGGTGAAGTGTATAACTTACCGCCGGGTGCCGAACCGATCGTCAAAAACGGCGATCGTATTGATGTCGAAAGTGTGATCGCTGAAACTAAGCTTGTCACCGAGCATGGTGGGGTCGTTCGTCTGCCCCAAGAAACAGAGGGCAAAGGCGGACGAGAAGTGGAAATTATTACCGCTTCCGTCTTTTTGGATGAGGCGAAGGTACGAGCAGAGAGCTATCAAGGGCGCGACCATTATCTGGTTGAAACCAACTACAACCAGCTCTTCTCGCTCAAAGCGACCCCAGGGACTAAAGTTACCAATAATCAGGTCGTCGCTGAACTGATCGATGACCACTACCGGACGCAGACAGGCGGCATCATCAAGTATTCAGGCGTTGAAGTTGCCAAACGTGGCAAAGCAAAGCAAGGGTACGAAGTCGTGAAAGGTGGCACCCTGCTGTGGATTCCTGAAGAAGCCCACGAAGTCAACAAAGACATTTCGCTCTTGCTGGTCGAAGACGGTCAGTATGTTGAAGCCGGGACTGAAGTGGTGAAAGACATCTTTTGCCAGAGCAATGGTGTCATCGAAGTCACGCAGAAAAACGATATTTTGCGCGAAATCGTGATCAAACCAGGCGATCTGCACATGATTGATAGCCTGGACGACCTCATCACCAAAGAAAGCGTCCTGGTGAACCCTGGTCAAACGGTCATGCCAGGATTAGTTGCTGAAGAATTACGCTACGCCGAGTACGTTGAAACACCCGAAGGTCCAGCCATGTTGCTGCGTCCCGTGACGGAATTTGCCGTGCCCGATGAGCCTTCTGTACCCAGCCAAGAATCAACGAACGAAGAATCGGGACGTGCTATTCGTCTACGGGCGGTGCAGCGTTTACCGTACAAAGACGGTGAGCGTGTCAAATCGGTTGAAGGTCTGGAACTACTGAAGATTCAGCTTGTGCTGGAAATTGGGCAGGATGCGCCCCAACTGGCGGCTGACATCGAACTGGTGCCCGATGAAACCGACGCAGACACTATGCGCCTTCAACTCGTGATTCTAGAGTCGCTGGTGATCCGTCGCGATATTGCGGCTGATCCAACTCAGGGACCAACCAGAACCCGTGTGTTGGTTAAAGATGGCGATCAAATTGCACCTGGTGCAGTGGTTGCCCGTACTGAAATCCTGTGTAAAGAAGCTGGGGAAGTACAAGGGATTCGCGAGGCGGCGGAAGCCATTCGCCGGATTCTGGTTGTCCGTCCTGCGGATATGGTGACAGTGACGACGAAAGGCAAGCCCCCGATCGTCAAAGTAGGTGATCTCCTGGTGGCAGGTTCTGACATCGCTCCCGGTGTTGCGCTACAAGAGTCGGGGCAGGTTGTTAGCGTTGGGGAGGCTGAGGTCACGCTGAGGTATGCTCGCCCTTACCGCGTTTCGCCGGGAGCCGTGCTGCACATTGACGATGGTGATCTGGTGCAACGGGGTGACAACCTGGTGATTCTGGTGTTTGAGCGCACGAAGACAGGGGACATTATTCAGGGTTTGCCCCGGATTGAAGAACTGTTGGAAGCGCGGAAACCCAAAGAGGCGTGTGTGTTAGCAGCACGACCCGGAGCCGCGCAGGTTGTCTATGGTGACGACGACTCGGTGAAGGTGAAGGTGATTGAAAACGATGGCGTGATTGCTGAATACCTCATCGGTCCCGGACAGAACGTCATTGTTTCAGATGGGCAGGAAGTCCTTGCAGCCGAACCGCTGACCGATGGACCGGCTAACCCACACGAGATTTTGGAGGTCTTCTTCAAATATCGTCGGGAAAGTGATGGTGTACACGATGCGGCACTGGTGAGTTTGCAAATGGTACAGACATTCCTGGTGAACGAGGTGCAGTCGGTGTATCAATCTCAAGGGGTTGATATTTCCGATAAGCATATTGAGGTTGTGGTACGTCAGATGACCTCTAAAGCACGAGTGGACGACGGTGGCGACACGACCATGCTGCCCGGTGAACTTGTAGAGCTTTACCAGGTAGAGCAGGTCAACGAAGCCATGGCGATTACTGGTGGCGCACCCGCAGAGTACACTCCGGTGTTGTTGGGCATCACGAAAGCCTCGTTGAATACCGATAGCTTTATCTCGGCAGCTAGCTTCCAGGAAACCACACGGGTGTTGACGGAAGCCGCGATCGAAGGTAAGTCTGACTGGCTGCGCGGCTTGAAGGAAAACGTGATCATTGGACGCTTGATTCCTGCGGGAACAGGGTTTAATGCGTACGAAGAGCAGGGTAGCCCGGATGTGGATCTTTCCTACGAGGGCATCGGTGTCCTTGACGATGATGCTGATCTCAAGGATGTGGTGCTGGACGATCGCACCGCTCGTTCCTATGGGTTAGACAGTTTCGATGAGCGTCCTAGCTATACCTTCGATAACTTTGGTGTGGTCGGTGCTGCTGAAGTGGAACCGTTGTCGCCCATCATAGGAGATGAGGATTTAATCAGCGATGACGTTGACGATATAGACGTTGACGTTGACGTGGATGTTGACGTGGATGCTGACCTTGACGACGAGTAACATCTAACGGGTATAAAGCTCTGTTGATAGAGGGGTGCGGCGATCGCGCCCCTTTTTCATTTAAATTGGCTCAAGACTAACTGGCTCAAAACCAACTGGCTTAAGACCGTATCACTAGGTGGAGTAAGGTTTGATGATCAGTCCTGATGATGAGGTGGTAATCCTACTGCATGACGGTGTTTGTGGCACACAGGGCAAAACGGGCTTGACCCTCTTGCGTTACAGCGAAGCCAACATTGTGGCAGTGATCGATCGCGCGACTGGTGGTGGCTCTTTACCTGCATTAACAGGCATTCCGCGAGACGTGCCCATTGTTGCCACTGTAGAGGAGTCGCTCACGTACAAACCGAATGTGCTGGTTATTGGAATCGCGCTGCTGGGGGGCGTTTTGCCTGAAGATTGGCATCAAGACATACGACACGCGATCATGGCTGGACTATCGATCGTCAACGGCTTACACACACCCTTAAACCGTGATCCAGCGCTGCAAGCACTCCTCAAGCCAGGACAATGGATCTGGGACGTGCGACAAGAGCCAGCAGGTTTAACGGTTGGTACTGGAAAAGCTCGCTCACTCTCCTGTTTAAGAGTGCTGACTGTGGGCACTGATATGAGCGTTGGCAAAATGTCTACCAGTCTGGAGCTTCATCGTGCGTCTTTGAAGCAGGGGCTACGATCGCGCTTTCTCGCCTCTGGGCAGGCTGGGATGATGATTGCGGGCAGCGGTATTCCTCTGGATGCCATTCGGGTTGATTTTGCGGCAGGCGCGGTAGAGCAACTGGTGCTGGAGGCAAGCAGCGATCGCGACATTTTGCACATTGAAGGGCAGGGTTCTTTGCTGCATCCATCCTCTACGGCAACGTTACCCTTGCTGCGAGGCAGTCAGCCCACTCATTTAATCCTGGTGCATCGAGCCGAACAAACCCATATTCGCAATGCTCCCCATGTGCCGATTCCACCCTTGCCTGAAGTCGGGCGGCTTTACGAAGCAGTGGCGGCGGCAGCAGGAGCGTTTGCCCCAACACGGGTAGCCGCGATCGCCCTCAACACAGCGCACCTATCCCCTCAAGAGGCGAACCAGGCGATTGAGCGGGTACAGCACGAAACCAACTTGCCCTGCACCGACCCTGTACGTCTGGGCGCAAAGCGATTGTTAGATGCAGTTCTAACGTGAGATTTCAGCCTTTTCAGCCGATCCAGGTTGCCCCTTTCTGGTTCCAGTTCTTACCCCGAACTCAGGTTGGTATTAGACTCTAAACGTAAGATGTTTTAAGTCGTCAGGTTTGCGATCGTGATGGTTGCCGCTACAATGCCACTATTTGCGACCTTTTAACCCAGTACCCAATTGAGTGAGGAGAAATGGAGATGCATAGCCAATACGATAACGAGATGCAGATTACGATTTACTATCTGAATGGACAGGTAGAGTCGTTTAAGTTTTCGCAACTGGCTGATCCCGCAGCGCTGGAACAGGAATTGCAGCAAGAAATTCGACGGATTCTTGATAAGGAATGGTGGTTTTTTCATCTAGCCGATCAAACGGTGTGCGTGAGCCGCGCTAACGTGCTGAAAATTGAACTGAAGCCCTCGATCGCCCAAATTCATGGTGAAGGGGTGTTTTCCAATGCTCAACGTGTCACTGCTCTTAGCCGCGCTCACGAGTAACGGTCGCTCACAACACTCTCTGTCATTTCAAAGCCAACTTTATCCTCGCTAGAATTTCTATGGACGTGCAGCCATCGGTTAGTTTGATTCGCGCTCAGTCGTACGATCGCACCCAACTGCGTGAGTCGCTCGAAACGTTACTAGAGCCGTTGGGCGGCATGGCAGCCTTTGTCAAACCGGGCGATCGCGTCCTGCTGAAGCCCAATTTGCTAACGGGGTCGCGTCCCAGTAAGGAATGCGTCACGCGACCTGAGGTGGTTTACTGTGTCGCTCAGATGGTGCAGGCAGCAGGCGGCAAGCCTTTTTTGGGCGATGGTCCGGCGTTTGGCAGCGCTAGGGGAGTCGCGAAAGCGAATGGTTATCTGCCGCTGATCGATGCACTGAAGCTGCCGATCGTAGAGTTTCACGGCAAGCGCTACGAAACGGTAAGCGCAGAGTTTAATCATTTGCTGCTTTCTAAGGAAGCGATCGAGGCGGATGTGGTGATCAACCTGCCCAAGGTGAAGTCGCACGTCCAGCTAACCTTAACTATGGGCGTGAAAAATCTGTTTGGCTGTGTTCCTGGCAAGATGAAAGCCTGGTGGCACATGGAAGCGGGCAAAGATTGCGATCGCTTTGGCACCATGCTGGTCGAAACGGCACGGGCGATCGCTCCAGACCTCACTATTCTGGATGGCATTATTGGGCACGAGGGCAATGGACCCAGCGGGGGTGAACCGCGTCGTCTCAATTTACTAGCTGCATCCAGTGATGTCTTTGCACTTGATCGGGCGATCGTAGACATTCTCAATATCGATCCTGCCTCTGTGCCGACGGTCGCAGCGTCTCAACGGTTGGGGCTATGTTCCACGATCGAGGCAATCGACTTTCCTTTGCTCCAGCCGCAGTCACTCCACATCACAGACTGGAAACTGCCGGACGCTCTCATGCCGATCGACTTCGGTATGCCCCGCGTCATCAAATCAACCTTTCGTCATCTTTACATTCGCTTGATCAAGGAGCCGCTGCAATTGTATGCCGGACGCTGAGTCAGAAGAACACGTTAAGTAAGAAGAACAATGGGACGCGCTGCACTTAGATCTGAGGGTTGATCTTTCAGCCTTTACGCTTAGTCGCATGTCTATATCTGGCAACTGGGGCGATCGCTTTATGAGTGCGAAGGTCAAGAAATAAATCGGATAATGAAGCGATTTGTAACTCTTGTATCGTCTTATGTAATCCGACAATTGGTTCCGGTTGGTTCGCTATTGTGAGCGTAGACAGGGCTAACCAGAAGCTCATGCGCTCACTAGCCCAATGGCATCAACTTCTGAACAATACCTCTCTAGTCCTTATTTGGAAAAGTTGTATGTCCCCATCCATGCTGCGTCAGCTTTGGTCTGTTGTAGAAACTAGTCAGTCTCAGCTATTGCTCAATCTCGATGACGGCAGCTTAGTGCAATGGTTGCTCAAGCAGCTTAAAACGCAGCGATCGCTCGACCACGATGAAGCTGACACCTACACTCACTACATTCACTCTAAATTGCCACTCATCCGCGATTTAGCAGGCAGCCGAATGATGCTTCATTCTTAAGACCCGCTGAAAGGCTTTATCTATGGGTTTACGCTAGCGCTGACGTACCAAAGTCAGGTGGAACATCCTGCCAACGTCCCTGCCCCACTGCTCGTAATGCCTCTTGCAGCACAATGTCTCCGGTGTAAAGGGCACGACCCACGATCGCCCCGCTGACACCCAACGGTTCTAGTGCCAGCAAGCTCAACAAATCGGTTACAGTGCTCATGCCACCGGATGCAACCACTGGCACCGTCACGCCCTCTGCCAGTTCTCTAAGCGCTTCCAAATTGGGACCTTGCAGTGTGCCGTCACGATGAATGTCAGTGTAAATAATGGCAGCAGTGCCTAAGTCTGCCATCTGTTGCGCCAACTCGGTTGCCAGCACTGCGGATGTTTCTAGCCAACCTCTGGTCGCTACGCGCCCGTTACGCGCATCGATCCCCACTACGATTTGGTCGGGAAACTCCTGGCACAGTTCACGCACAAGGTTGGGCTGCTCAACGGCAACCGTGCCCAAAATCACTCGCTGCACGCCTAGCTTCAGCAACGCTGCTGCATTGGCACGATCGCGCAAACCACCACCGACTTGAATCGGTACATCAACGGCGCGCACGATCGCCTCGATCGCCGCCACATTGACAGGATGCCCTGCTTTCGCCCCATCTAGATCGACAATGTGCAAGCGGGTTGCGCCCTGTTCTGCCCACTGCCGCGCCACAGCAACCGGATTTTCGTCAAAGGTTTGTGCCTGCTCGTAATCGCCCTGATACAGCCGCACACAGCGTCCTTCTAATAAGTCGATCGCCGGAATGACCTCCATTGTTGTAGCCTCATACCAATTAAACCAACCCACAGTAACGTATGACTCAGTGAAGATCAATGAACGGCTGCTTTAATTATTCTTGCTAAAGAAAAGCTTTACGGATGAACCAGGCTAAAATTGACAGGTTTTGCCGTCGATCGCCAAAGTTTTCATTTGCTGACGATCGCAAGCACTCCAGCGTTTTGTACTGGCTCAACCCTGTCATGGAGAGTTAGCACTGTCATTGAGAGCAGTTGCGGTACGCTGATCAATCGCTGGATGCAATGAAACCAGGGCTATTTTTAGCGGGTGTAGGGGGTAAAACCTTCTGGCGGCAAAGTTCCCTTCTTACAAATAATTAGGGCTACCGATCAATCTGGTTTCTTAGTGAGGATGCAAAATGGATCTCTGGGTTGATGAGTTTAATCAGGGGCAACTAATTGAAGGGCAGCCGCAGCCGCTGCCTGGTTTTTTTGTGCGTAGTACGGCACCTATTGATATGGAAGAAGACGAATGCAAACCAGATGGTCTGGTGCCAACCGTCAGTGACGTTATTGAGAGTCTCTACCAAAATACGCGGCTGAACAACAGCTACACAGGGCTTGTCATTCAAATTCATGGTTACAACACAGGCATCGAAAAAATTACCCAAGGTGAGAAACGGGTTGAGGGTAAAGACTCTGTGCGGGAAGGCTGGCGGAAGACCTGGGAATATCTTAATCAACAAGATCTAGCGATTTCTAGTAAGCCTAATAGCTTTGTTTACCTGGGCTATCGCTGGCCGTCAGAAAGCGTTCCTTCAAACATCAAGAATGCGGGTAAAGCTTTACCTGTAGTTTTGACCCTGCTGTTCCGTGGTGGGGCAATCCTGGCTGCAATCGGGTTACTGTTGCTCCTTATTTTTCCAACGTCGATCGTTGATTTCCTTGCTGCCGTACTGATCATTCTGGGTGTTGCAACATCAATGCTTGTTGGCACCTTATTTGTCCTGCGTACTATTGTTTATTTCCGAGACTCCTACCGCGCTACTAACTTTGGGGTTCCTGATTTAGTTGAATTTATTCGGCAACTTGACCTGGGTTTGATGAAGCGTCACATCAATGACTCACTTTTTGAAACAGTGATCCAAGAAGTGGGTGAACGCTCCGAACTGCCGCTTGATGTGCTGTCAAAAGCAGTCAGAAAAACCTGGGAAGCGATCGAGACTAAGCCAGATTATCTGAACCATTACCAGGAGGATAAGTTTCGTCCACTCTTATCCGAGCTGAAGCAAGGCAAGCTGTCAGCAGTCGATGATGCCATTTTTCTAAGCATTTATGACAGCTTGGTTCGTGCGAAAAAGCCAGCGTACACCGCCGCAGAATTTCAAGATGCAGCCAAGTATTGGAATCGAGAAAATCCGCGTATCCGACTAACGTTTATTGGTCACAGTATGGGCGGCTTTGTCACCGCACAGGTGATCCGTATCCTTTCGGATGTGTTCGATCCAGCGGCTATTGGCGACAGTCAAAGTTTAGAGAAACTGCCACCGTCTCATATTGGCCGCACTTTTTTGTTAGGGCGTTTAATTCTGATTTCGCCCGATATTCCGCTGACAACAATTATCTCTGGTCGTACAAACTTCTTGCGTTCAGCTCTGCGGCGCTTTGAAGAAGCTTATTTATTCAGCAGTGAAGGGGATTTAGCCTTACGTTTGGCTTCGACAACGGCTAACTATTTTTCGTATCCAGCGGGTACTCGTTCGCAGGGCTTTCGGTTAGGCAATGTAAGCGTGAACCTGGCTGAGCAAAATGTCTACGGGATTGTCAACTTTCAACAGTTAATTAGTGGCAAGGTTGATCATCTTTTGAATTATATTGGTGTGCAAACCTTAGAGCAGAATACTCGGAGCCTACAGCGAGACCCGTCCCGAAAGGGCGATGAGAAGGTTGATAAAGAATCACTTGCCGCGACGAAACAAGATCCTGAGTCGATCGCAGATTTGTTCACATATCTCGATTGCACTGAGTACCGAGATCTCACTACCTACGAAAACCGCCATCAGCAAGAAATGAATGTTTTGATCTGCGAAGGACAGCGATCGCCCCTAACGTTCTTCAATTACGCCAAACTGCTCAAAGCCTATGTTGATTTCTCTAGCAATCCTGAAAAAGATGGTGGAGTTGATGTTCACGGTGGCTATTTTTACGGGCGTTTGAGCAATTTGCTCATCTATCGTCTGGCATTTCTGGGCTTTCAGGGCTTGCTTGATTCACTAGTGTTTCAGCCGCTGACGGAGTGGCATAGCGACAGCGATACTGCACAAGCGGATTGGCAGACAAGATTGAAGCAAGCCGAAGCGCTCCCACAGGCTGAACGACGCGAAGAAGCATTGAAGTATTTCTCCTGGCTGTGCAAGCAGCGAAAAATCCAGGTAGCAGCATCTCCAGAACGCTACTACGTTGATGTCCTTGGGTACAATCGCGCTAAGGTGAGAGCCGGAATTTTGACGCAAGAGCAACATTCTGACTCATAAAAACTGGGTTGTAGAAGCTGGGTTGTAAAAGCTGGTGCAAGTTGAGCGCCCGTACGGACAGCTCACTTGCACTTGCTAAAAGTGCCTACACTAAATCGGTTGCGCGATCGCCCAGCAGTTCCATAAGTTTGCTGCCCAAACAAGATCTGCGCAATCGCTGATCCACTCGTTCAAACTTAATCAACCGCGACCTTACGCTTCACCTACACTTTGACTGGCGCTTGACTACTGGGCACACGGTAGGCGCTATTGTCCTCTGGCATCAGTTCACCCGTAATAATACGAGCGCCGCGCTTGCGAGTGAAATAATTCCAGCCCCATTGCAGCATGACAATGAGTTTATTATCGAACTCAATCAAGAAGTAGATGTGAGCAAAAATCCACAGCAACCAGGCTAGCACCCCATCAAACCGTACAAAGCCAAGGTCAGCCACTGCCTCGTTCTGACCGATAACAGCGAGGCTACCAAAGTCTTTGTAAACAAAGGGTGTGACCGTGTTGCCCAGCCAGCGCTGCTTGAGCAGTTTGGCAACATACTCGCCTTCTTGCATGGCAACGGGTGCGACACCGGGCAAGGGACGTTCGCCCTGGTGCGGAAAGTTTGCTAGATCGCCAATCACAAAAATATTGGGATGATTTGCCACACTCAGATCGGGTTCAACCATGACCCGTCCAACACGATCGAGTGCTGCACCTGTCCGATCGGCTAGCACTTGACCCATTGCAGACGCTTTGACACCGGCTGCCCACAAGACGGTACGCGCTGGGATATATTCTTCCTGCCCATCCCGCTTTACGGTAACAGTGTTGCCCTGAATATTCGTCACAAGTACTTTCGTTTCTACCGTTACGCCCATTTTTGTCAGGGACGCTTCTGCCTTTGCTGATAACTCTGGTGGATACGGCGGCAAGACCCGATCCAGACCCTCTAGTAAGAGAACCTGTGCCTCGTTGGTATCAATGTTGCGAAAATCACGTTTCAGCGTTTTGAAAGCAAGTTCGGCGATCGCGCCTGCCAGTTCCACTCCCGTGGGACCGCCACCAACTACAACGAATGTTAACCAGGCACGTCGCTGCTCTGGATCGGTTTCTTTCTCTGCTGCTTCAAAGGCAACAAAGATCCGCCGACGCATTTCTAAAGCATCCTCAATGGTCTTCAAACCAGGAGCCGTTTGCTTCCACTGGTCATTGCCAAAATAGTGATGACTGACTCCAGTCGCTACAATCAGCGTGTCATAAGAGAGTGATTCGCCCTGCTGTAAGACGATTTGCTGTTGGTGTGGGTCGAGATCGACGACCTCATCCATCAGCACATGAGTATTTTTGCTGTCGCTCAGGATGCCACGCAACGGTGAAGAAATGTCTGCCGGAGAGAGCGTCCCCGTTGCAACCTGATAGAGTAGCGGCTGAAACAAATGAAAGTTGCGCTTGTCAATCAGCGTTACATCTGCCGCCGTACGACCCAACGCCTTTGCCGCATACAGCCCACCAAAGCCACCCCCAATAACAACCACTCGATGTGCGGCTGGCTGCTCAGTCGAATCTACCATGCTCGATCGCTCCCTCGTCTACTGTATAAGTAAGCCGCTTCTAATCTACTGTACGCCCTTCAAGAATGGTCAATATATCAACCTCTAATGAAGCGGATTCTGTCACCAACTGCTCTTACTCTTAAAGGCGGTTCCATCCCTTTATTGGCTGGTTGACAAGCGACCAGTGGCAATATAACTGCCCAGACACACTGCCAAAGTAAAAGCCTCTCCGAGAAGAGGCTCAATTATGGTGATTTGACTCTAGGACATCGTTATCTTCATCGATCGACACCTCAAAAAACTGTATCCCACGATCGTTTGCTGAAGCCAAAAGCCCTGCCTGCAAAATTATTTACACGGATTGTATTGCTTTTCTAACATTGCCAGTGCTGTGATAATAAGGTCGGGGCTGCCCCCGCTAAGACGCTGGCAAGAACCCTTTATGAAGATCTTTAACTATCTCCCGCTGATGGGTTAGATCTTTGCAACGTCGGGAACATTAAAGCAGAAGCAGTTCTACAAACGATCCAGCAGCCTTTTGTGGTCACTGCTAACGACCTTTCTGCAAAAGTGGTACTGCACTCCTGTCCCCCTGCTTGCATCTCACATTCGGTGTTCGTTTTCCCACCCTGCATCGCTCTTTTGACTCTTTGCGTGACTGCTTCAGACCACTTAGATTTTGCCGAGAAAAGACCATGGTGATTGCAACGCCTCAAGAAAGCTCCATCAAATTGAGAAACCCCAAGAAACATAATCACTATGGGTTTCGAGACTTCTTCCAGTTCGACCAGGAAAAGGGCACGATCGTCGATTGGAACGGCAGCAGAAATATGCTGACAACCGAGGATTTCATCATCGGTTTGGTGGAGGGCTTAGAAGAAGAAGTGGGTGATGCCTCAGCCGCAACCATGTACACAATCGGGTGCGAGTGGGGGCAAAAAGATGCCTTCTTCTTTGAAAAGTGGTTTGAAAAAGAATTCGATCGCAACCTGCGCCAGACCAACCTCCTATTTTTGCTTGAGACTTGGTGGTGGCCCTTTACCTCGCAAGGCTGGGGGCGTTGGGAAGTAGACATGGGCGATCGTAAGCAAGGCTTCATGTTTATCAACGTGTTTGACTCTGCCGTTGCACGGACGTTAGGCGATGTTGGGAAGCCCGTCTGCTATCTCTATGCCGGACTGTTCGCTGGCTTTTTCACCGAAATGGTCAAAAAACAATTGAGCTGCATTGAAATTCAGTGCTACTCCATGGGCGAAACTTACTGTAAATTTCTCCTGGGTGGTCAAGATCGGATTGATGCTGCCTCCTTCTGGCTCAATGAAGGGGCGACTGCCAGAGACATTGAGAAGCGTTTACGGACAGGAGATCTGTTGCGATGAGTACCCTTACCCTACCCCAGACCAATGGTGCCAGGGCAAATCCTGACGTTGCATCGTGGCAGCGAGACTCTGTAAAGGCGTTCTTTACGAGCGTGAACTGGGATGATCATCCACCTGCAATGCAGGAAATCAAACTGAGTTCTTCGGAAGACAGTAACGCTCCCCTAAGCCTCAAAATGAGCGTTTGTCAGTTCTTCGCCGCAGTGAACTGGGCAGACACCGCGATCGCAGCACCTACTGTTGTCCAGCCGCCTCCGCCACCCGCCAATAATGAACTTACCCTGGATGACTTTTCTGGATTATTCTAACGTCTGGATTGTTCTCAAGGCTAAGTTTTTAAGGCTAAAGGCTCATCGCTCAATCAACTTATCCTTCATCCCTCGTCTTTTCTCCTTTATAAGCATATGCACCCACAAATCGAAACGATCTTTGATGAAGCTGAACATCGTTACCTTAAATCTGAAGAGCTTGGGTTGATTAATCAATACGTGCATTCCCTACCAGAGCGGATTGATGTCTATCGGACGCTGCGCGATCGCGAACTCGAAATCATGCAGCAGGTAGCCGATCAGTTGGAAGCAGCACTGCCCAACGAAACGGTAGAAAATTTGGAGCGGAGTCTTAAAAATGCGCTGCTGCTGTTGCGCTACTCAGCGATGGGAATGTTGCTGAATGATGAGATGTTTGTGCAAGAACGCTTACTGAATTGGCTCACAAAAACAATCAGTATCTACAACACACAAGCGATCGATACAGCTCTCTTCCGGCTACTCAACCAACGCTTGACGCAAGCACTTACCCCCAAGCAAATCAATCTGGTGGGTCCCTATATCGCGAAAGTGCAGACGGCTATACTGCAAGCGCCAACACTTTCCAGTGCGGGACATTAAAACGAGTTCTGCCCCATTCCCTTTGTTTCGTGCCCTCATCAACAGAGGCATTTCTAGTCCAATCTAAATCTCTGGTATCGCTCTATGATTTCTGTTGCTGACTTATTAACAAATAACCGCGTTCCTGGTGACTACTTTGCGATCGATGCCTACGTGAAGGGCGATTTAGAGCTGGGCTTGCTGGAAAATCGCCGTGGCGATCGTCTGCTAGCACTGCCCGAAACGCTGATTCAAGCGATCTATAGTGGGCTGCAAAAAGAAACGGGTCAAGCATCGCGGTTGGTACTGTTCAACTGCGGTCGCTGGTGGGGCAAAAACTTTTATACACGCTTTCGTGAAGAGCTAACGGACTACTACGGCACGGCTTTAGCAGATATGCCAATGCTGGAGTTTCTCAACAGTTTGCAGTCTTGCTGGGTCGCCTATGGCTGGGGCAAAATTGAGTTGGATCAGTCCTACCAGCAGCGTGGCTTTTTGATCCTGCAAACATCGGATTCGCCCTTTGCGAGACAAGCGCCTCAAGGCGAATTTCCCGTCTGCTTCTTAGAGGCTGGTGTCTTAAGTTCGTTCTTTAGCCAGTTAACCGGTCGTGAGCTGCACTGCATTCAAACTGAGTGTGAGTCAATGGGTGCAAAGCATAATCAGTTTGTCTTGGGTTTAGCTAATCGCTTACAGCCTGCCGAAGTCATGGTCGAAAACCGTCTAGAGCACGACGTGATTATGCAAAAGCTCTGCACCAAGTAGGCAGGTTTTAGTTGCTTTTTAGACGTAAGACAACGCCGTAGCTATCATTAATGGAATAGTGAAGCGGTACTGTTTGCAGCAAGAGTAAATAAAGAGTAAACAAGTTTGTCTTCGAGCAGTGGTCTTTGAGCGATCGCACAGCAATCAATCACTAAAAACTAATAACAACTACACTCGCCGATGTGTCGTACCTCCTTGCAAAAGAGCTAAAGCGCTCTAAATATCGACTACTGGGCTTAGTGGGTCAGGGGCAGTTTGGGCAGGTGTATTGTGCCAGCCATCGCAAAACGGGTCGCCTTGTTGCCTTAAAAGAGCTGAATAAAGAGCGGTTTTCAACCCATAAATTCTTACGCGAACTGCGGTTTCTGCTGAGTTTGCAACACGACAACATCGTGACGTGTCATGCGTTGGAGCATACTCCCACTGGGCGTTATCTGGTGATGGACTACTGCGAAGGGGGCACCTTGCGCGGGTTGATGGAAGATGATGTGCGCCTGCATCCAAGCCAATGTTTGAAGCTGGTGACTGATGTCCTGGCTGGACTCGATCATGCTCATCATCGAGGCATTGTGCATTGCGACATCAAACCAGAAAACATTCTGCTGACGCTGCAAGCAGATGGCTGGAGGGCACGCATCTCTGATTTTGGCATTGCCCGTCTACATCAAGACATTATTAGCGATGGGAGCGGCAATACTGGATCGCCTGCATATATGGCTCCGGAGCGGTTTTACGGGCAGTACTCGATTACATCAGATTTATATGCCGTAGGCGTGCTGCTGTTTGAATTACTGGTAGGCTACCGACCGTTTTCGGGTGTGCCGCTTGAGATGATGTCAGCGCATCTGAACCGTCCTGTGAGTATCCCAGAGACAGTGCCAGCCGCGTTGCAAACAGTCATTTTGACGGCATTGCAAAAGCTACCAGCGCGACGCTTTCAGTCCGCTACAGAAATGCTTAAGGCTGTGCAGAAGGCAGCAACAAGTGTTTCTTTCGATCGCACCTGGGCAGATACGAGGTTGTTGCGTACTTCCGATGTACAACCGGTCAGCGAGTGCCACTCTGTGCAGCAAGAAACCCTACGAGCGAGGGTGCAGCAGTTAGTCACAGTGGCAGGAGACGCATCATTACAGGGTGATATCAATGGGACTGCCGTAGCAAAGACTGTAAAGACTGTAGTTAATTCTCCGGTTGACGCTACAGGCGATCGAGTTTATCAGCTTCACAAAAACGACATTAGCTGCCGGATCCATACGGGAAGGCTTTTGGCTGGGGCGGCGGAAAGCCCAGTTGAGGTTAACGGGCGATCGCTGGTTTCCTGTGTGCGCTTGCCCCAGGCGGTGAAAGAGTTGCTGGTGCGACCCCAGGGTTGCTTTGCCATCATGCAGCGCTCAATCTATCGCGTCCCCGTTGAGCTTTTTCAAACTGGCGTTGCTCTGCTCGACCAAACGCAGTTGCCACAGCCAGACAGTAACAGCGGCTCACAAGTACATCTGTCACCTGAACTGGTAGCTGAATTTAGTGGCGACTTTTGGGCTGCGATCGACGCAAAAGGTCGCTGGATGGCAGTAGCAACCGCAGAAGCAGACAAAGTAACCAATCTTTTGGACGTTAGGTCGCTGTCACCCATCCAGTCGTCTAAACCCGTCAGTAGCAACAGTGGCACTAGCGCTGCCCTTCATTTAGCTGGCAATCTGTTTCATCTGACGATGGTTGATTCGCGCTATGTTGCTGCTTTTTCCCACCGTTTAGACAAGGGTACGCATTCTTACATCACGGGTGTGCTGCTGGAAATTTTCACTCGTCGCGGGCATCCAGTGATGACTCTGAGTCTACCTGTGCCATTGCGTCATCTTTCGGGGCGCGCTACGCCTTACCGCATGATCGCGCTGGAGCCAGGGCAGCCTCAGTCCGTCTTGCTGATTGATTTGAAACCCCTTAAGCTGCTGCGTGTAGGGTTAGATATGGTGCCGATCCTGATCGCCTCTGCCTCTTGGGGTGATATTTTGATGGCGGCGGATGGCAACATTGTGGTGCTAGACCGCTACGGTCTAGTCGTTGGACGTATGGTAGGGCCGGCTAACCCAACGGCGATCGCAGTACTCGAACCACATGGGTTACTGATTGCAACGTGGGCAGACGGGCAGGGCACCCTGGTGACGATCGATTTGAAGCAGGTTAGTACGGGCATTCTGTTTTGATTGGCTGCACGTAATTGACCTAATAATGCTTGATGGGGAACACAGGGTAATTTTTGATCTCCTGGTTGCTGATCCGTCTTACTTTTTTTACCCTCATATCCCCTACCCATTGAGTAGAATAATTGCAGCTAATCAAATTGCCAATCAAATTGATCGATGGGGAGGAACAAGGGGTGAATGAACTGAGAGCCGCGTTGGAGTTGGCAACAGAAGAAGAGTTGCAGGATTTGACGGAGATTCTGTTTCGCCCCAAGTTTAATCCGCTTGACTATGTGACTGCTGCTGACCCGATCGCGGTGCAAAGCCAGAATCGCGCTGACTGGCTCAGTGCCCTGGAAGAACGGTTTCAGTTTCTTGCTGCTGACGGTATGACGGTACTGACGCGCAAAACGCAGCGGCTGACCTACCGGCAAATCTTAATTCAGGTCTGTCGGCATCTTAAACTGCCGTATCAAGAATCAATGTCTACGGTGGATTTGGAAGCAGAGGTTTTTCTTTCGCTGCTGGCGCGTGCCTGGAAGCAGTTGCCTGCTACCGAGCGGGGTGCGTTAACGATTCAGCTACAGCGATCGCTGACCCACTCTCAACTGCTGCCCCAACTCCCTCTAGCCTTGCAGCAAGACCCACTGAGCCTGCTGATGAAAGGCGGTGGCGCGATCGCGATTAGCTCAGTGTTGCGCCCGCTTTTGCTACAGCAAATTGCACGTCAGTTTGCGCTTCAGTTTGCGACTTATCAGGTCGCGCAGCAGGCAGTATCGGCTGGTGGGGCGATCGCCGCAACACAGGTTCAAAATTACCTGGCAGTGCAAACCGCTCGTCGTGGGATGGCGTTGAGTGCAGCACGCTTGACTGCCGTTCGCAGCGTGTTTGCAGTTGTGGGTCCAGCGATGTGGGCATGGTTTCTGGCAGACCTGGGATGGCGGACGATCGCCACGAATTATGGTCGCATTATTCCTACCATTTACGCCCTTGCCCAGATTCGCCTTACCCGTGCTGACTGCTTTGAACTCGCATAACGATCGCTCCAACTACTTGCAACAAGTCAGTAACGTGCTTCAGGTGAGGCAATTATGACTTTCAAGCACTGGCTAAACGCCTGGGTGCCGTTTCGCTCTGGCTTTAAGCCCCGACTTCCCCTCTGGACTGTCACCCAACTGGCGGTGCTGCTGCTGCCGTTCAGTTCTCTCCTGAGTAGTCTGGGCATTTTACTGGTGGCGATCGGTCTCTGGCTACAGCGCTTTCCCCGCATTATACGTCGTCCCGTTAACTGGGGCTTTGCTGTGCTGACTGTGCTCATGTTGGTCAGCACGGCTCTGGCGTTGCACCGGATGGACGCACTGCTCGGTCTGTTTAACTTTCTGCCATTCTTTTTTGTCTTTGCAGGGTTAAGCGAGTGGCTCCAAACGCCTGCTAAACTGCGGCGACTAGCGTGGCTCTTGGTGATTGGCTCGGTGCCTGTCGTGGCGATCGGGTTGGGACAAAAGTTTTTCGGACTGTCGGGGCAGATACAAATGCTGTGGATCGTCGCTGACTGGTCGATCGCCCCCACTGGTAATCCTCCCGGTCGGATGGCTTCAATCTTTTCTTACGCTAACGTGCTGGCAAGCTATTTGACCGTGACGCTGACGTTGAGTCTCGGTCTATGGCTGGAGATGTTTTTGAGTGATCAGCAGTCAGTGGTCAGTGATGAGTGGTCTGCGGACGGTGGTCAGTGGTCAGTGGCTATTGGTCAGGAAGCGGACGCAGAGGGCGAAGCCTTTGCTCAAAACTCTCCACGCCTCCAGATCTTCCTGATGGTTGCCGTACTGGGTAACGCGATCGCCCTGGTGTTAACCAATTCTCGTAATGCCTGGGCGATCGCAGTCTTTGCGTGTCTTGCCTACGCGCTGTATTTGGGCTGGCGCTGGCTGTTAGTTAGTGTTGGCGTTGTGGTGAGTAGCGCGCTGGGTGCCGCGTTTGCTCCCGCTCCGGGACGCGACTGGCTGCGGGTGGTTGTGCCTGAGTTCTTTTGGGCGCGGTTGACCGATCAGCGTTATACCGATCGTCCCCTTGCTCAACTCCGCAGTACCCAATGGCGTTTTGCCTGGTCGCTGACTCAGCAGCACCCACTGAATGGATGGGGCTTACGTAACTTCACTCCCCTTTACCAGGCACAAATGCAATACTTCATTGGGCATCCTCATAATCTGCTGCTGATGCTGGCAGCGGAAACTGGCATACCTGCTGCCCTCTTGTTTTTTGGTTTAGTGGGCTGGGTTGTCGTGCAGGGCAGTTTGCTACTGTATGCCAAAAGACCTTTGAGCGATGCAGGGGGGCGAACTGAAACCCACGATCGCCTGCTTTATTTCAGCTATCTTGTTGCTTTCGTTGGCTGTACCCTCTTTAGCTTTCTGGATATCACGCTGTTTGATGTCCGCATTAATCTACTCGGTTGGCTGTTGTTGTCAGCGATCGCGGGGATGATATATCGAGGGCAAGGGGAAGGAGTGGGGAGTAGGGAGTAGGGAGTGGGGAGTAGGGCTGATCGTTTCCTCTTGTTGACTGCTTGTTGTCACCCTGGCTCTGAAGCGATTAACCCAGTTACAATAGGCGGAAGCTAATTAAGTCAGACGTTTAAGAGAGCAGGATTCTCGCGTGACTCACGATCGGGCGACTCCACACGGTAATGAAGAAAAGGCATCACAGCAACAAGTGGTGTCTGCAAGTTATTACGGCTTGCTGGGGTTACATCCTTCAGCATCAGTGCGTGAAATTCGTCAGTCATATCGAGATTTGAGTAAGCTTTATCATCCTGATACGACTGCACTGTCAACCGCGATCGCGACGGCTAAGTTTCAACAACTTAACGAAGCGTATGCAACGCTTAGTAGCCCAGAGCGTCGCACTGCTTACGATCGCAAGATTGGTTATGCCAATGTGCCTGTGGTTCAACCCTCGCAAGCTTTTACGCAGTCAAAAGGGTCAGCCCGCGCTGAGCAATCGTCATCGGCTTATCTTGATGCAACCGATCGTCCGCTGTCACCAGGAGAAATCTTTGCTTTATTCATCTTAGGGTTGACTTTTGTAGGCTGCCTGGTGCTGGCGATCGCGATCGGTATCACCAGAGGCGAAGCTGTCTTACAGCCCAGCGCTGTTCATCCTGACGCATTGCCGCAGGAAATTAAGACGGTTGAAACCACCAACGCGAGCAGTCAACCGCTAATGAGCCAGCCTTCGACAAAACCGTTGGAAAAGCCTGTGGTTGATTCTGCCTTAGAGCCATCCAGCGTAATACCGGGTGCCTGATCCCATACTGCTTGAACACAGGCGATACTAGAGATTCTTCATCCCTCGAAATTCTTCAATGCCACTTCCTACTGCTGATACTCCCCTTTACAACCATCCCCTCCCTGACATTGAGCAATGGCTCATGGCTAAGGGGTGCGAACAAGACCGAGCTGAGCGGCACTGTTGGTATGTGCAGCACTCGGATTGGAAAGCAGAACTATGCCTGGAAATTGACCAGCTTACAGTCCGCTATCGTCAGCCGCCGGAGAGTAATTACGCCGTTCAGCGATCGTTCAAATACTCCCTGAGCCGACAGGATATTGAAGACGCGGTGTTTGCAGGTCCGTAAAGTCACACGTCCCTCATCTCACGCACTGCTGTGTTCTCAATGCCGCACTTCATTACAAGCTGCTAATGGAGCCTAACGTGCAGTCATCTGGGTAAAGATGGTGTTGGAAATGGCTGGCAAAACCTCCGCATTCTGGCTGTAGGCTTCATCAGTGCCAAAGACAGCGAGAATGTAAGACACTTTGCCATCTGGGGATGCGACAAAAGCAACTTCGTGACGGGCTTTGGTCGTCATGCCAACTTTAGAGGCAAAGCGCACGTCTGCTGGCAATGCTGCGCCTAGAAAGCCCGCGATCGGATCATTCGGTTGTTTTTTCCACGTTTCTGGCTGCAAGTCTCGCGTCAACAGCGCCATCATTTCCTGACTGCGGCTGGTTGATACTGCCTTGCCAGCGTAAAGCTCATACATTAGTCGGGCGGCTTGATCGGTCGTTGTCAGGCTACGAATTGGCTGCTGCTGTTCATCGCGCATCTGTAGCTCTCGTCCATCCGGTGCGTCAAGCTGGAGCGAATGGATGGGATAGTTCTTTTGGCTGATGCTAAGACCGTTATAGCCTGCTGCCTGGAAGAAGCGGTTCAGTTGCAAGCGACGCTTCAGCCAGGTTTCGTACTCGACTCCGCTAAGTGTCGCGCCAGAGGTGGTTTGCGTAATGCGATCGAAAATGCGGCTGGCAGCATCATTGTCAGAGTGGACGATCATAGCGGTCAGATCGCCAGTCAAGTCGGAATCAGGGTGTAAGAGACCTTGCTCTAGCATTGCTTCGCAAGCAACCAACCAGAAAAGCTTGACGACGCTAGCAGGATAGCGGGGGGTCTGGTTTTGGTAGCCTGCCATCTGGTTCGTTTTGAGATCGATCAGCGTAATCGATAGCGGCTCTGTGGGTAGTCCTTTACTGGCAACAAGGGCAGTGGCTCCATCCACGATCGCCTGTAGTGCTTCGTTTGGCACTAGCTGCGGTGGCTGGGGCACGTTATAAACTAATTCGGCGAACGTCTGTGGCTTTGGTGCCACCATCGTTGGGGTTGGCTGGCTTGGTGGTAGCTCAACCCGTGCAACACTCCGCTGGCGGGTATGCTGCACGCTCAACAACGCTGCCACTGTCAGTCCAGCGATGGCTAAAAGAGCGACATCCAAGCGCTTGCGTAACAGCAGACGGATAAAAGGCGAACGATGCTCAATGACCTGAGGGCGGCGGGATCGGCGCTGTGCAGACGTGGGCAGACGTGTGGGTTGGGTCGTCGTGCTGGCTGACACGCTATGTTCCTGTCTTGCCGATCGCGATCGCTGTGCTGCCCTAGGTCGTCGCTCTGTTTGAGGCGGTACGGGCGATCGTTGCCACTCTGCAATCTGTGCCCGAAGCTGGGATGCCTCGGCTCGAAGCTGTGCAACCAGGCGCTCGGCTCTAGCAAGCCTTGCCCTTAGCTCGATATTCTGCCGCTGTATCGTTTCTGGTTTTAGTTTTAGTAATTGGCGCACAGGTGATGCTTGCTCTTAAGTAACCCCAACTGGATACTGGTATACAGCAAGTTGCGGCTGTTGACAAAACTTTTTTACGTACAGCTTTGGCGGCAGCGATTTTGCAGATAGTAGCGAATTGCCACTGAGGATTTTGTAGCAAGCAACATTTACTGAGTTGTAGCTTCTAGAATAGTTGGAAGTGCGTTGCAACTGTAGCAACCGCGAAATCACCGTTTTATTGGAAGTTTGGTATGTCAGTTTTGGCTGCGATCGCCGTTTTAGCAATCCTCATTGTGGTTCACGAACTGGGGCACTTTACGGCTGCCCGCGCTCAGGGCATTTATGCCAACCGCTTCTCCATAGGGTTTGGTCCAATTCTGTGGAAGTATCAAGGTCCCGAAACGGAGTATGCGCTGAGGGCTTTTCCGTTGGGTGGCTTTGTCGGCTTTCCGGATGATGACCCCGACAGCACGATTCCACAAAATGACCCCAATTTGCTGAAGAATCGCCCTGTGCTGGATCGGGCGATCGTGATTAGTGCTGGAGTCATTGCAAACCTGATCTTTGCTTACTTCCTGCTGGTGACGCAAATTGGCATCGCTGGCACACAAGACGTGAACTTTCAACCAGGCGTTCTGGTGCCCGACGTGAAAACGGAGATTAGTTCAGCGGCTGCCAAAGCAGGCATGAAGCCAGGGGATATCGTGCTGGCAGTAGACGGGAAAGAGCTAGGAGCGTCTAGAGAATCCATTAAGACGTTGATGGAGGCAATTCAAAACCGTCCGAATCAGCCAGTTTCGCTAACCGTACAGCGAGAGGGCAAGGTGCTGCCGACACCACTCGTCGTCACGCCCGATGCGAATGCCAAAATTGGTGTCCAGCTTGCGCCCAACGTCACGATCGAGCGTCGTCGCCTCAGCAACCCGATTGAAGTTTTTACCCTAGCAGCCAGCGAATTTCAGCGCATAACAGTCCTTACTGTGCAGGGCTTTGGTCAACTCATCACTAATTTTGGACAGGTTGCCGACCAGATTTCGGGACCGGTGCGAATTGTTGATGAAGGGGCGAAACTGGCACGATCCGATGCCTTCAATCTCTTTACCTTTGGTGCCCTCATCAGCATCAACCTGGCAATTATTAACATCCTCCCTCTACCAGCGCTGGATGGCGGTCATCTGGCATTCCTGTTAGTGGAAGGCTTGCGCGGTAAGCCTTTACCATCCAAGTTGCAAGACGGCGTGATGCAAACAGGTCTAATGCTGTTGCTGGGATTAGGCATTTTTCTGATTGTTCGCGATACCACCCAGCTAGAGTCGGTGCAGAAGCTGTTTCGGTGAGGGGTGGAGAAAGGGCTAAAGGCTGAAGGCTAAAGGCTAGAATCTTGAGTTAATCCAAAACCCCTCACTTCCTCTGCTTCCTCTTTTTATCCTTTATCCCTGATCCTTCTTAATGTGCGCCTCCCGCAAATTGCCAGCCAAGCAGCAACGGGCGATCGAAATCCTTCTGCGTTTGAAGCGCTTCTACCCAGACGCAACCTGTTCGCTGGACTATGAAACACCAATGCAGCTTTTGGTTGCGACTATTTTGTCTGCCCAATGTACGGATGTGCGGGTCAATATGGTCACGCCAGAACTCTTTCGGCGCTTTCCTGATGCGGCGGCAATGGCGGGTGCAGATCTGTTAGAAATTGAGGCACTGGTGCGATCGACTGGCTTTTATCGCAATAAGGCAAAGAACATCCAGGCTGCCTGTCGGATGATTATGACGGAGTTTGGTGGTGACGTGCCACAGGTAATGGAAGACCTGTTGAATCTGCCAGGTGTCGCGCGAAAGACGGCAAACGTGGTGCTCGCAAATGCGTTTGGTATCAACATGGGCGTGACGGTTGATACGCACGTCAAACGGTTGAGCTATCGACTGGGCTTGACCAAGCACACTGATCCGATTCGTGTTGAGCGCGATTTGATGAAGCTGTTGCCGCAGCCCGATTGGGAAAACTGGTCAATCCGGCTGATCTATCATGGTCGTGCCGTTTGTATGGCGCGTAAGCCTCAGTGCGATCGCTGTGAGTTGGCTGACCTCTGCCCCTCTGCCAGCCTGCCTCTAAAGCCGCTGTCAACGCCTGAGCCGGATGATCTGGCAATTACACCTGAGCATCCAACGCCTGCTATTTAAGAAGTTGGGTTCTTAAATCGAAACGGTTGTCTTAAGCGAATAATTGGCTTAGAACCCTGACTTCTGCATGGACTTCTAGCTCAATATTTTAATTGAGTTGACAAAGAGCGCACTCAATTCAGTACAATGGTAAGCTGTGTCTTAACTTAAAGAGCATCGGAATGACTCATGGCTAAAAAGAGCATGATTGAGCGCGAAAAGAAGCGCAAGCGAATGGTGGAACAGTACGCTGAGAAGCGTGCAACGTTACAAGAGCAGTTTGCGGCAGCAACATCACAGCAGCAAAAGCTAATCATCCACCGTCAGATTCAGCAGCTTCCCCGTAACAGCGCTCCTACCCGTATGCGTAATCGTTGCTGGGTAACGGGTCGCTCTAGAGGGTTCTACAGTGATTTTGGCTTGTCTCGTCACGTCCTGCGCGAAATGGCGCACCAAGGGTTATTGCCGGGTGTCGTGAAGTCTAGCTGGTAGGGAAGAAAAGAGTTTTGAGTTAAGAGTTTTGAATTTTGAGTTCGGTCTTTGTAGGGTTTACCTTGCAGCACGTATCTTCTTAAATTCAAAACTCAACACTTAAAACTCAAAACTTTCGTTACTGTCCGCAGCAGCGATCGATGCCCAGGCTGTCGAGCAGCAGGTCGCTGACGGCGTTGGCGACGGTGAATTCGCCAAAGAAACTGTTGGAAAAATCAAACGATTCCATCTCGGTGACGATCGCCATCACGAGCGAACCGAGATCGTTTTCTCCTTCCATGCGCTGCCGGACAAAGATCTGGGCAGCGCGTTTTGCTATTTGCTGGTTGGCGGCTTCGGGAATGAACTCCTGATTGAGCCAGTGCAGCAAGGCTAGCCGCAGCCATTCACCTTCCTGCACCGGATTTTGGGCAGGCGGCAACGTAATCGGTGGAATTGGGTCAGCCATCAGCGCGGTCGGGTTTCACACGGTTGCTGCTACTTAGTGTAAGCCTGCGGGGGCTTGTTTGAGTGCAGGGCATTTGTCCAGTGAGCAAGCAAGGGCTGTTCGGTCAGTTGAGAAAGAAAATATTGCGTTGTCAGGGTTGGCTGGTCAGCGTGCATGATGGCTCGTACGATCGCGACCCGTTTGACGTTGGCAGCGAGAACGTCAGGCAGATTGCTGGTATCAATGCCCCCGATCGCAAACCAGGGAACCGTCGCATGAGCCGCCGCATAGCGCACGTAGTCAAAGCCAGCAGCAGGTCTACCTGCTTTGGTCGGCGTTTCGTAGACGGGACCGACACCAATGTAGTCGGCTCCTTCATCAAGGGCGCGATGAAGGTCGTCGGGGCAGTGAGTCGAGCGTCCAATGAGCCGTTGTGAACCTAGCAATTGTCTGGCAAGAGCGATCGGGATATCCTGCTGACCCAGATGTACGCCATCCGCATCCACCGCGATCGCCAGATCGACGCGATCGTTCACAATAAACAGCGCACCGTAATGCCGACAGAGCTGAGAGAGCTTTTGAGCATTGCTGAGTCGAACCTCATCATCAGCGGTTTTATCCCGATACTGCACTAGCGTCAGTCCGCCTTTGAGTGCGGCTTCTACCGTCGCGAACAGGTTCTCAATGGGGGACGTGACGAGGTAAAGGGACGATCGCTCCAAACGCTGCTGCCGCTGATCTGCCGTCAACTGGCTTTCTAACGTGTATACCCGATAGCGCATTTGCTTACACGCGGCTCCCATGTCGGGACTGTAAACTTTGCCGTATTCTTCTAGGACGCGCAGTGCTTCCTGGACACGACATAGATTGGCTTGCAGCACCGCCTGAACGCTCGATCGCTCCGCTTCCTGGGGATGTGTAAGCACTGTTCCAGCATCGCCCGGTGTATCTCTTGCTGCCCGGAGATCTGGGGTATGCCAATGTGCCAGTTCTTGCCGTAGCTGTTTACACTCATCCGTTAACAGCGCATTATCCAGCCCAAAGCGGCACCACTCTTCGATCGTCCGCAAGCCTTCACGGGCACGGTCTAAGTTGGCATCCAAAATCCGGCAGAGTGCAAGCTGCACAAACCTTGCCTGATTGTCTGTATTGCCCATAAACACACTCTGATCTGAATCTCGATCCTAGCAGGGATAAGACGACGAATCGTAAGGATTGGGCTTGCTATACGTGATGACAGCTTTGACGTGATGAGAAAGATGGGTACTTTAAGCAAGTAGCAACTGTTTTGGGAAGCGTCAAGAAGATGAAACGGACAAAATGGTACATTTGTTTGGGATGCCTAGGAATCTTCTTCAGCCAAACACTGAGCCAGCCAGGGTACTCTCAGGTTCGTCAATCAAAGCCAGAGAGCGAGGCAACATCGCCAACTTCAACGATGACTAATCAACAACTACCTGATTCTTGTCAACCTCACGACCTTGACGAATTTAGTCGAGATTTGCTGACAGCCGCGATCGCCGTAGCACAACGTATAGATTCGCTTCCACAAAAAGTTGAAGCGCTAACGTCTATTGCTGGCATTTTCAGTTGCACCCTTGAGCCAAAAGAGCAAGCAAGTGAACTGTTGACGCAGGCTACAACAACAGCCAAGTCGATTTCAGATCCCCTCCTTCGAGCGACAACGCTAGCAAATGTCGTTGGTAACTATCAGGCACGCGAAGACTCAAAAACCATCATTAATGACTTACTGGCTGAAGCGTTATCGTTGGTGACGGCTATCAAAGAACATTCGCCAGAGAAAGACGAAGCGCTTCACCAAATTGCCTTCAGGTATGCGCTAGAGAAGCAGCAAACACAGGCAATGAAAGCCGTTGAGCAACTTTCTAAACCGTTCGATCGCGAAGTCACCGCAAAGTCAGTCTTAGATGCTATCACTCGTACTCAGGCAGAAGAAGGTCAGCATATTGAGGCATTACAGTCGGTTCAATCGGCAACCTTTAATACTTTTGCTGGCTACCCATTGCCAGCCGGAGCAATTCAGCAACATGACGCTTCTGAGCAACTGCAACAGTTGATGGATTTAGCCAGACGATATAAAGACGATTATGGTCAGCCAGAGCGCGTTGATGCAGTGATCGAGCAGGCATTGCAGACCGTGAATGCAATTAAAGACCCTTCATCTAAGCTCAACCTACAACTTTCTCTAGCCCAGTCGCTTCAGTGGCTTGGGCGGACGGAGACGGCAACCGACTTATTTTCTCAAACGCTCAAAATTCTGCAAACGAACCCCAAAATTGAAGGCTCAAGCGGAAGGTATGTCTTAACGATCGCTGAAGGCTTTGCAACAGCGGGACAGGTCGATCGAGCGGTTCAACTTGTGCAATCAGTTCCCAACACGCCCAATAACGTATCAGATAAAATCACTACCCTTACTTCACTTGGCTCCATTTTTCAGCATCAGGGACAGCCTGAGAGAGCGACAGAAGCATTGAATCAGGCTTTTACACTTATTCAACAACTGTCGGAGGACTCAGACAAAGTGTACTCCCTGGTATGGCTTGCCGCCGCCAATCTTCAGACAGAACGAAGAACGCAAGCAAAAGAAATCCTGGCTCAGGTCATGCAGTTTCCACCCGACTTGCGAGAGGAGCGCTCTGATACGCTTTTCTACTTATTTGAGCAACTGGGTGAGTATGATCAGGCGTTTGCAGTAGCGCAGGCAGCAGGGAATAAGTACGATTTAATTCGTCTTGCCACCAGTTATGCTGAGAAAAAGCAATACGACCAGGCATTGAAGGTTGCTCAAGCCGTGCGATCGCCAGAGTTTCAAGCAGAAGCGATCGCCGCGATCGCAGTGCAGTACACTCAGCATGGCGAGAAAGACAAAGGATTTGCTGTAATGCAGCAAGCGATGAGTCTCGCCCAAACTGTAAAACCAACAGAGTTAGACCAACAGGAAGAAGAAGATCACGATATCATCTTCAGCATCCTGCATACCTATATGGAAACTGGTGAGCAAGCTCAAGTTTTGCAACTGGCACAACTGGTTCAAGACCCAATTAGACGTAATCGCATTTTATTTGACCTTGTAACCAGCCCAAACTTGGCTTTCAATGAAGCGCTGGCGAATGCCGATCTGACTCCAAGGTTAGAAATTGTTAAGGCGATGTCCGATCCTCAAAAACGAGCTGAAGGATTGCTTTCTGTTGCTTTTCGGTGCATGGATCGCCATCAATTTGATCAGGCATTGCAGATCGTTCAACAGATGCCAAACTCTGCTGAGAAGGCAGATATTCTGACTGGGATGGCTATCAGGTATGCCGATGCCAATTACACTCCTGATGCCAACACCTTGGAATTGCTTCATCAACTACTACGATCGCTTCAGTAAACTTACTTGAAAACCAAGGTCGCAGATTACTCCGCCAGTTGTGCTAAAAATTTGTGTTTCAAAGTTGAAGGTATGGAGTAAAGTTGACCAGAGTTCATCACAGCTTCCCTTCAAGCTCAACAGCAATCGGTTGTTTGGGCTGAGTTTTTGTTGTTATCAATCGCTGCGTTGAGAACGGGACACTGTTTTTTCTCGTTCGTACTGAGCGATCGCTCCTTCCTGCTGCCACCAAAATTTGCTGCTACGAACATGGTTTACTCGCTTCTCCAACATCGGCTCTGGCAACGGTGTTCCTGTTTCTGTCTTTCTACCCTGGTTGGCTATGCGCTTCTAGCCAGTCTTGACCGTGGGTCTGCTCAAGTTGTCGCGCAGGTTCCTGTGGCAGCCGCACCCATGATGGGTGCCACAGCGGTTGCCCTTTTAGTTAATCCAATGATCGGCGATGATGCAGTGGCAGATGGGAGCGATCGGGCACCGTTCAAGACCATTACACGGGCGCTGCAAGTAGCTCCAGGTGGAGCCGTCATTCTTTTGACATCGGGAACCTATAGCCAGGAGACGGGCGAAACCTTTCCGCTGCGCCTGAAGCCGGATGTAACGATTCAGGGCAATACAGAAACGCGCGGTCAGGAGATTGT
>JBGTJW010000150.1:0-3615 GCA_041744955.1 Stenomitos sp.
CTCGATTTCGAGACTTCTGATCTCGACGCACTCGATTTCGATGCCTTGCCCTCTGATAACACTGCTACAGACTCACTTTTTGACACTTCACCGGAGACAGCACCAGAAGCCGCTGCGTTCGATTTTGATTGGGACGACACCAACGACGAAAATATCACTAGCGACAGCATTACCGAATTCGATCGGTTGATGGATGAATCAAGCACGCCTGCCTCAACAAATGCTCTTGACGAGTTTGATGATCTACTGACTAACAAAAGCCAGCCAGCATCGGTTGGAGAACTGTCAGCCTTTGACAATTTACTGGGCGAAGCAACTGATAAGTTTGATGACCTGGATAGCCTATTAGCATCAGATAATGCCGCAGAGGATGAGTTTTCAGGTTTAGAGGCGTTTCTTCAGCAAGACTCTTCAGCCGATGCGTTGACAGACTTAGACGCTTTCCTGGCAGATGAATCTAGCTCAGGCTTATCAGCGTTAGGGAATACGACTGGCGCAGTGGGATCTGCGTCATTAATGGGTGACTTTGCCGAGCTGGAATCACTGTTGCAGGATGATTCGTTTGAATTGTCGGATACTGGTGCCCAACAGGGTGATACAGCCGTCGCTCGCATCTCTGAGTTTGATGAGTTGGATGACCTGCTGAAAGATGCTGAAGAAAAGATGGGTGGTTCGCCTACGGTAAAGATTTCCCGTAGTGGCGCAGTGGCGCAGAATCGCCGCCCAACGCGCCCCGGCAAAGTCTTTGGTGAGCAGACAATGCGAGTGCCAGTCAAGCATCTGGATAACCTCAGTAACCTTGTCGGGGAACTGGTGGTGAACCGTAACAGCCTGGAAGAAGACCAGGAACGTTTGCGTCAGTCGCTCGATAACTTGCTGTATCAGGTGCAGCAACTCAGCGATGTCGGGCAACGGATGCAAGATTTGTACGAACGATCGCTCCTTGAAAGTTCGCTTCTTGCCAGCCGCCAGAGCCACCGCAGCGTTTTTGGAACGCCAGCGTCAGCGCGCGCGAGTGGAGTCTTTGCTCAAACGGCTAACGCAACTGGGATTGAATACGATCCCCTGGAAATGGATCGCTTTACGGGTTTCCACAGCCTCTCACAAGAAATGATTGAGCTGATTGTGCGAGTGCGTGAGTCGTCGTCTGACATCGAGTTCATTGTGGATGAAACGGATCAGGTGACGCGGATGTTCCGTCAGGTAACCACTCAGTTGCAGGAAGGGCTAACCCGATCGCGTATGGTGCCCTTTGCCCAAACGGCCGATCGGCTGCCACGTGCCGTGCGTGACATTGCTATGAAAGTTGGTAAGCAGGCAGAACTGAACGTCGAAGGGCGCGAAACGTTGATCGACAAGATGATTTTGGAACAGCTTTACGATCCAATGACTCATCTGGTGAACAACGCGATTACCCACGGTATTGAGTCGCCTGAAGTGCGCCGCGCTGCGGGCAAGCCGCCTTCTGGACGCATTACCATTCGTGCGTTCCACCAGGGGAACCAGACCATCATTTCGGTCTCTGATGACGGTGCAGGGATTGACATCGATCGCGTTAAAGCGAAAGCAATTGAAAAAGGACTGATCACCGCAACCGAAGCCAGAAACATGGCGCGGTTAGATGTTTACGACTTACTCTTCCATGCAGGCTTTAGCACGAAAGATCAGGCAGATGACTTCTCCGGTCGGGGGGTGGGCATGGATGTGGTTCGTACCAGCCTGAGTGAAATTCGCGGTGCCATTAACACCGACTCCACTTATGGCAAAGGTACAACGTTTACAATTCGGCTACCGCTGACGCTGAGTATTTCAAAAGCGCTGTGCTGTATCAGCGATCGTGCCCGTATCGCCTTCCCGATGGATGGGGTGGAAGATATGCTCGACGTGCCGAAAGAACGCATTCAAACCAACGCCGAAGGGCAAGCCTGCATACCCTGGCGTGATTCGCTGTTACCCCTGCGCCCTCTGAGCGAACTGCTATCGTACAGCCGTCACCTCAGTCGCGGTAATGTGTATGGCGGCAACCAGGAAGACGATATCGTGTCGATCGTCGTCCTACGCAGTGCTGGCAACTTCCTGGCGCTTCAAGTGGATCAAGTGCTGGGCGAACAGGAAATTGTAATCAAGCAGCTAGAAGGACCAATTCCTAAGCCTGTTGGTGTTGCAGGGGCAACCGTGTTAGGGGATGGTCGTATCATGCCGATCGCTGACGTATTGGAACTGATCGACCTCTCGCTGGGTCGCATTCGCAAGGATGTGGGCGGTTCGCTGTGGGAACAAGACGGCGTGAGCATGATCCAGGAAGCGCCGATCGCCAAGACCGAGCCAACTGTACTCATTGTGGACGACTCTATCACAGTACGTGAACTGCTATCCATGACCTTCAACAAGGTTGGCTATCGGGTAGAGCAGGCACGCGACGGTCAGGAAGCTTGGGAAAAACTCCGCGCTGGGCTACCGTGCGATATTGTGTTCTGCGACATCGAAATGCCCCGCATGGATGGTCTGGAACTACTCTCCCGTATCCAGAAAGACCCCAACCTGGCGCACCTACCGATCGCGATGCTGACCTCTCGGGGTGCCGATCGTCACCGTCAGATGGCAGTCTCCCTCGGAGCCAGCGGTTACTTCACCAAACCATACCTGGAAGAAGCACTTCTGGATGCTGCTCAACGGATGCTGAAGGGTGAAGTCCTCATCTCCAACAGTAATGCTTAAGCTTGAGTACACTGTCTAATAGGGTAGAAATTGCTGAGGTATGGCTTTTAATGAAGAGCTATACCTCAGCGGACTGAATTGCTTGAGCGTCAAAGCCTTATGGCATCGAAAACATTCTGGAAGCGTTTAGTCCACGGTCTTTTGTTCATTCCTTTAGTAGCAATCTGTTTAGCGGTTGGTGGCACTCTATTCTTGCTTATTGCTACGAGTGCTGATTCATATCTTGCTAACAACCGTGTACTCAGCAAATACGAAAACGACCTTCGAGCGACTGAACATCCGTCTAACACGTCATCAGTAATGGTTCAGAGCAGAGTAACTCGCCCCCATGGTAACGGACAGCACTGTTTTTACTTTGTGGGAGAGCTAAGACGCTATCAAGGAACAAGAGCTAGCATCCAGGCTTTTTACAATGACAAAGCGCAAGTGGCGTTTGTACAGAATGGCAAAATTGGTGGCGTTATCCCAAGCGACTTGAAACAGCTTGCTAATTGGTCTACATCTGCGGTAGACGAGAAGGAATTGTATCTGGTTTACACAATGGTTGGAGACTTTGAACATACTACAGTTCTTGATCTAAGGTGTCACTAACGCAATAGCTAGAGACAGTAATTTTCCTCTGTTACAAGTAACCATGTTTAAACATATTCGCTGGTTTACGATCGCCCCTCCATCCGTTTCAGAGGCGATCGTGGCGTATGCGCTGACCCGCGATTTTTATCGTGAAGTAGAGTATCGCACCGAATTTGAGGATTACTGCGATTGGTACTACCGTACGGCAGCAGCAAATCAGGCGGAACTGCAAAAGATGCAGGGCGATTTCAATTTCTTCGGTTGGTTTAATCGGCGGCAAAACTAGCGCCGCGATCGGACGTAGCCTTCACAGGTGTTTTTCTT
>JBGTJW010000151.1:0-2858 GCA_041744955.1 Stenomitos sp.
AATGGGAAAAAGACAATGTTCCGCAGGTGCTTAAGCATCGTTCTGCCTATCTCAATGGGCAATTCTCAAAATGAGTCTCGCAAGACTGGGGTGCACTCGGGAGCATGTCATAGTTTGGACGCAACGTACTTAACGCAGCAAAGGATAACGCTATGAGTTTGAACGATCGCGTTAGTGAAGCGATTAAAAGCGCGATGAAAGCACGGGACAAGGTTCGTTTAGAAACGGTTCGTAGTATTAAAAAGGCAATTTTAGAGAAAGAATCGAGCGTTCGTCCTTCTGGTCAAGAAAATTTAACCGAAGCGCAAGAAATTGAGTTGCTGGTGCAGTTGGCGAAGCAGCGGCGAGATTCGATCGCTCAATATCAGCAGGCTAATCGCGATGATTTAGCCGCTCAGGAAGCTCAGGAATTGGCAATTCTGGAGGAGTATCTACCCCAGCAACTCTCGGATGAAGCGATCGAGCGTGCGATCGACCAGATTATTGCTCAAGTCGGTGCCACTGCTGCCAAAGATATGGGTAAGGTGATGGGACCCGCCATGCAGCAACTGAAAGGTAAGGCAGATGGTAAAAAAGTACAGGATCTGGTGAAAGCAAAACTCAGTGGATAGGGCAACGAGGCGATCGACTGACCACCTGACTGGCTTCTCTTCTTGCTCGTGTTTTACTGCAAGGAAACCGCGATCGCGCCATAACCCTTAACTTCGTAGCAGCCTTAAAGACGGGGCATCTCTCTGCCAGAATAGGAATGTCTGAGGAGACACCAGCCAGCCTAGTGACCTAAAGACCTCGATCGCTTCAGCCGTACCCCTTTTTCTTTACCCCTTACCCTGCCCTACTCTGTTATGCGTCCACCGATTCCCATTGGCATTACGTTACAAAACCGCTACCGTGTCCTGAGCGTACTGGGGCAGGGTGGGTTTGGTCGTACCTATCTGTCAGAGGATCAGGGGAGGTTTAACGAACTCTGTGCCCTGAAGGAACTGATTCCATCTCAGGGAAGCGCCTATGCACTGGACAAGTCGAAAGAGCTATTTCAGCGAGAGGCACAAATTCTGTACCAGATTCAGCATCCGCAGATTCCTCAGTTTCGGGCAACTTTTGAGGAAGATCAGCGCCTGTTTTTAGTGCAGGATTATGTCGAAGGACAGACGTATCGTGCCTTGCTAGATCAGCGACAGGTGCAAGGGATGGCATTCTCGGAAGCGGAAATCTTACAGCTCATGCGGCAGCTTTTGCCTGTGCTGGCTCACATTCATAGCAAAGGCATTATTCACCGCGATATTGCGCCAGACAATATTATGCTGCGGCAGCAAGATGGCAAACCTGTCTTGATTGATTTTGGCGTGGTGAAGGAACTGGCAACCCGGTTTCAGTCGCCAACGATGACCGTGCAAAACACCACCGTTGGTAAACCAGGGTTTGCGCCTAGCGAACAGATGCAGTCGGGGCGAGCCTACCCCAATAGCGATTTATATTCGCTGGCAGTAACCGCAGTGGTGCTGCTGACTGGACGCGATCCACAGACCTTGCTGGATGATACGACGCTGACCTGGTATTGGCAGCGCTGGGTAACGGTCAGTCCGGGTTTTGCTCAGGTGTTGAACAAGATGTTGAGCTATCGTCCGGGCGATCGCTTTCAGTCTGTTGCCGAAGTGGCGCAGGCGCTTCAATCGCCCCTGGTTGCTGCCCCTACCGTGCCGCCTCCTTACCAACCACCTGCACCGACCGCAGCACCGCAGCCCGATGTGTCGCACATGGCAACGATGGCAGTGGGGCGACGAGTAGACCCAGCACCCGTAGCTGCAACGTCTAAACGTGCCGTCCCGATCGTACCTGCACCCCGAAGCTCAGTGTGGGATGATCCGCTGGCAGTAGTGGCGATCGGACTAGGGCTAGTTGTGCTGACTGGCGTTGGCACTTGGGCAGTCGTGCGGACATTCCTGAACAACCAACCGACACCCACACCGACGCTTACGGCATCGTTCAGCCCAACCCCCTCGCTTGAGCCGACACCCACACCTAAACCAACGAACGAGCCGATCGCCTATAGCCAAAAGCTAGACCTTAGCCCTGATGCTGGCAAGGTATCGAAGACGGGCACCCTGCGATCGAACGAAACGGTTAACTACATTCTCGCAGGCGAACAGGGTCAGCAGTTGAGTGCTGTGCTTTCGGGCGAAGGGGTGCTGATGACGTTGCTCGGTCCTGATCAACAGCCTCTTGGTGGACAGTCCAACCGCGTGTCGCTTTGGCAGGGCACGTTGCCTTATACAGGTAGCTATTCGATTCGACTCAGCCCCGTTAAAGGGTTGGAGAAGAGCGATTATCGGCTGGATGTAACCCTTAGAAGTGCGGTTGTACCGACCCCAACGCCAACCCCAGCGACCCCGACCCCGACCCCATCGCCAGCAGACCCCAGCATCCAAATTCGTCGCGTGCAGTTTGAAGCGGGTCAAACGTCAACAACCGTTAGCGATCGCGGTAGCCCACAGGTGGTGCATCGTTATCTCGTACGAGCGAACGAGGGGCAAATTTTCAAAGCTGCCGTGCGTGATGGCTCCATTACCCTCAACATTACTGCCCCCGATGGGCAACTGATTCAAGCAGCCACAAATGTGTTGTCATGGGAAGAACAATTGCCCATGAGTGGCACCTATCAAATTGATGTCATTGCGGCTCAGGATACAGACTTTAGCCTGGACATTAGCGTGCGGGACTAGGGCGTGTTTTAAAACCTTTTGAGAAGGTTTGCTAGCCTGGGGAAGGTGAGTTTTGCATCTACCCATGATTCTTCCCCCTCAAAGTCGAGGCGATTTGAGCCAGGCTCAATGGCACAAACTAAAACCACTCCTACC
>JBGTJW010000152.1:0-4392 GCA_041744955.1 Stenomitos sp.
TTAGTTACAGAATCGATAACGTTGATTAGCACCCTCGGCGTTTCTCAAGCAATGCTATTTTGACACCCTATCTCTGGGCATGGGAGTTCTACCGCAGTGAGTACCTGGACACCCAACTTTCATCGTCCGATCGACCAATCAGAGCAGCAGCTATATGACCATTTGCTGCGACTGGTACAATCTGAGCTGCCTAATCAGTTGATTAGTCGCTTTCGGGCGTTGTTTATTGATGGTGTTGGTTATCCCGACGCTGAGATTGCCGCAGCGATCGACAAAATTGCGACATCCAAAGCGGCTGAACAAGAGTTTCGGTTCGTGCTGAATCGTTGTTGTCATATTTTAATCAATCGTTGGCAAACTCGTCCTCAGCTTCAAGTGGCTATACCAGAGCTGGTTGCTCTCTTTGAGGCGACTCCGACCAGGAGCATTACTGAGTATTCCCGCTCTCGTTCTATCCGACGAATGCGAGAGCTGGTTAAGGGCTTTGTCGATAGTGAGCAGTTCGTGACCCTCCGCCGTTTGTCTCAGGTGATGAGCGAGGCGGGCGATCTGAATCATCCGTCTGCTCAGGAGCCGATCGGTGCGCTCATTCGGCGTTATCCCTACCTTTACGAACATTGCCTGCTGACAGAAGGCAGTACCTACGAGCAGCAGCAGACGATTCGGCAGCTTCAGGCAAAAGCACAGCGTCAATATGAAGTTGACCTATCTCAATATGTCACTTATCAGGTCAGGCGATCGCAGTGTGACCCTGCTGCGATCGCTTCACCAGCACCTCGTATTCTTCAACCGGTAAAGAACCCAACGCTGTTAACGGATCAACAGCTATGTAGCGCCTTAAAGCAGTTTGCGGGTAAATCTCAAGGTGCTGGCACTTACCGCGATTCAGCACAACGGTTTCTGACTCACACGAATCAAGCGCCATCTTACCAATCGTTTAAGGATGACCTTTACCAGTACATTACGGTTTCGGTTGATTCAGAGTATGGTAGACGGCAGTTCAACAATCAGCTTTACAACCAACTTAAAAATACACTGCCAGAAAGCAATAATCAAAAGCTCAACGATTTTCTTTTGGTTCGAACCTGTAGCCAGTTGCTAAATTTTCTGGTCGTTGAAAGCCCCCAGAAACCAAATCATTTTGTGTTTGTTGATCTGATCTCTAACATCGGTTCAACGTTAACGACTGGACTGCTACTCAAGATTGTGCTAATCTGCCGCAAAGTAAAACCTTGTTTAGAAAAGCGCTTCTCAATTTTGTTTAACCATTATGAACTGTGTCGCCGCGATGGTGTGCAGTGGCTGGTCGAAGCGATGGAAACACTCAACTTGGCGCTGAGTACCAATTTTAGTACGGTAGATCTTTCGTTTGTTAACCAGATTGCTTAACTTCAAAGCATAGGGAGACGACAGGGCTAAGTCAAAGTTTGAAAAAGTCTGAATGAGATCGCTGGGTACTTGAACACGTTGCTGAGGAAACTCAACACGATCGCTGAGTACTTAAACACGCTATTTAGGTTTCCTGACACAGTAGTGCAACGGCGTGGGAACAGCGGCAGGTAAAAGCACAAGGAATTTTCTGTGTCCAGGTACTTAACGGTTTAATTTTCGTTAAGATACACAACAAGCAACGGGTAGGCATTCAAGATGCAATCATCGCCCGCTAGCACTGTTGGTTTGCTGTCTTTGCTTTGGCACGAGCGTTCTACGTAAGCTTTCTAGGTGAGCTTTGGTATGTTTGACCTTTTCCCGTTTGATCTTCACCTGAGCGCGATCGCGATCGCTGGTACAGGCTTATGGTCACTGTCACTGTATTTGGGGCTGGCAACGACTAGCGACTGGGTAGCACATCAGCTTAACCGCTGGTTTAATTTTGCCGAGCGATCGCTCTACACGTCGATCGAAGAATTTGAGCGCACTCGCAAAAGCAGAGAGGCACAAAATGCTTTCTACGCTTCTATTTTCAGCATTGTGCCCTTTCTTCTAGCCGGAGCCGTGTGCAACTACGGTGTCGAGCTAACGCTGGGTCGCAGTTGGGCAATTAGTGTCGGGATGCTTGCCTGCATCGGTTGCGGCATTTACGAATTGGGACGACGCGATGGGCAGGGGATGGAGTAGGCAGGAGGCAAAAGGTAGAAGGCAAAAGGCAGAAGGCAAAAGGCAAAAGTAGATTGGGAGCTGGGAATGGCGGTGCCGAACTAACTCAAAACTCAAAACTTTTATCTTTATCCCGTTCGCTTTACTCCTCGTCTTTTACAGCAGTAGGAGACGGCTGTTCTTTACCAACAACGTGCGGTAGGTCTGATGAATTGCGGAACCAGAGCGACTGTTGGGGTAGCCCGATCGCAATACCTTCGTCATCCAGCGATCGCTTCAAGCGACGGCGAAATTCGCGGGCAACGTTCCATTGCTGTAGCGGCAGGGTTTTGATCCACACTCGTAGGGTAATACCATTGTTACCAATTTCATCTACCCCTAAGACATCGGGTGGTTCGGGGATTTTGTCTTTCCATGCCGGATCGTTCGTCATGTCTTCGCCAACCTGTTTGACGACGGTGATCGCTCGGTCAACATTTGCGTCGTAGGCGATCGTGATACCCAGGTCAACCCGTGACCAGTCCTTGTAGAGATTTTCGACCACTGTAATCGAACTGTTGGGAATGGTAATCAACCGCCCTTCGGAGTTGCGGAGTTGGGTAATGCGGAGGTTTAAGGATTCCACTAGCCCAGAGGCTTTGCCAATTTGGATGACATCCCCGACGGCGTACTGATCTTCCCAAAGAATGAGTAAGCCGTTGATCACATCCTTAATCAGGTTTTGAGAGGCGAAGGAGAGCGCCAAGCCCAAAATGCCTGCACCTGCAAGCACTGGACCCAGTTCAACGCCCACAATGGAGAGCGTCGTGAGAATGCCTGTGCTGATCCAAACAGTGGCAACAAGGCTCCGCAACACTCGTGAGAACGTGGTAACACGCTGTGCTAAGCGTTGAGACGTATCCGGAGGGAGGAGTTCGTTAGCAGTGAGCACATTAAAGAAGCGATCAATAAACGTGTCGCTGACTCGAATGAGGAGGTAGATGGCGATGACGATCCCCAAGATTTTGAGCGGACCGGACAGAATGAGCGACTGTAGCCAGCGGGTATAGGGAAACAACCCTAAAATGACGAAAAGACCGCCTAACCAAAGGCTTAACTGCATCACTTGTAGCAGCCGACGCTGTACGTCATTCAGCGATCGCTGTCGCCGTTGCTTAATTTGTTCGCGCACAATTGCCATTGCCGCTGTGCTGGTGGGATCGACCACGGTGGATGACTCGATCGCAGCCATTGTCTGAGCCTTCAACCGTTCGCGTTGCGTTTTGAGTCTGCGTTGTACTAACGCTAGAATGCCGCTTCCCACAACAATGCCGAGGACGATCTGTCCTGTCAGGGAACCTTGTCTTATCAGCGATTGGGGTTGGCGTTCTTGTCGGGCGATCGCTAAAGCGTCTCGAATGATCTGGGTGAGTTCGGTTGCTCGTTGTTCAGGGTCTTGCGCCTGAAGTTGGGCATCCAGTGTTGTCACTGTCATCAAGTAGCGGGTCCCGATCGAGATGATGGGCAGGCGACTTTGTTCATCCACTACTGCTGTCACCTCTAGCGTTTTGGGTTCAGCAGGGTTTTCGGCAATCCGGTTCAGTGTTTCCTCAATATTCTTGACCCGTTCTCTAATGGGCGGCGTACCAGTCGCCTGAGTGCCCGCTTGAGTCGTGACATTAGGCGCGGCGATCGTAAACAGGGTTCGTCCATCTAATTTGACATCCGCCGTGGCGATCGTGGACGTAGCACTGGCTACACTCGACGCAGCAGGAATTTTAGGTGCTTCAAGTTTAGGTGCTTCAAGTTTGGGTATTTGAAGCTGCGGCGGCAGCACACTCTGCCCGAAGCTGCTTGATCCCGCCATAACAATCAGCATTGCTGTCACCAAGCCGATCCCCAGACTAACGACTCGCCAGTGATGCCTGGTTAAGGGAAGGGTTTCTCGCAGCATACGAGACACTCTAGCTTTAAGCGGGTTTATCGTCCGATTTACGTACAACGGCATACAGTTATCTAGCGTACAGCCAAGACTAGCAAGTTCGTGTTAGTCACCCTAGCGGAATGACTACGTACCTACCTTAGTCTGCTTTGTCGCTGAACCATCCAACGAAGGGAAGATTGACAAAAGTAACGCTTTTTTAGTCAAAGTCAGGTTTTGCTTACTCGCCCGTTGCAGGGCAAACGCAAGAAAATTATTGAGCCAGAATTCTGAGGAGATAGGCATCATCCCACCCTGCCTTTTTGCGCTTGGCTGCAATGCCCGCTTTGGTCGCTTTGTCTTGTCCGAGTAGGTTAAGCGCAAGGTGCCGCAGC